>JAHDBV010000007.1 GCA_020630195.1 Acidimicrobiales bacterium | reverse complement strand
TTCATCGTCGAGTACATCAACCAGACCCGCGGCTGGTTCTACACACTCCACGTGCTCGCCGGTGCCCTGTTCGATCGCCCGGCGTTCCAGAACGTCATCTGCCACGGGATCCTCCTCGCCGAGGACGGCGCGAAGCTGTCGAAGAAGCTGCGGAACTACACCGAACCGTCGGAGATCTTCGAGGCCCAGGGCTCGGACGCACTGCGCTGGTACTTCATGTCCTCGAACATCGTGCGCGGCGGCGACGCCCGCATCTCGGACCAGGGCATCGACGAGGTGACCCGCCAGATCCTGCTGCCGATCCGCAACGCCGTGTCGTTCTTCACGCTGTACGCGAACGCCGAGGGTTACACCGCCGCCGAGCGGACCGACTCGACGAACGTGCTCGACCGGTATCTGCTCGCGAAGACCCACGCCATGCTGGCCGACGTCACCGCGGCGATGGACACCTACGACCTGCCCGGCGCCTGTGCCTCGTTGCAGGGCTTCATCGACGCGCTGAACAACTGGTACATCCGCCGCTCGCGTGACCGCTTCTGGGGCAGCACGGCCAGTGCCGACACCGCGGACGCGATGGACACGCTCTACACCGTGCTCCGGGCCTTCGTGTCGGCCGCGGCACCGTTCCTCCCGATGATCACCGAGGACCTGTGGGACGTCCTGTCCGGCACCGCCGCCGACGGCGAGGAGCGCTCATCGGTGCACCTCCAGGCATGGCCCGACGCCTCCGGCTTCCCGGCCGACCCGTCCCTCGTGGCCGCGATGGACCGCACCCGCGACGTCGCCTCGGCCGGCCTCGGCCTGCGGGAGAGCGGTGGCCTCCGGGTGCGCCTCCCCCTGTCGTCGGCCACGGTCGCCGGACGAGGGGTCGAGGTGCTCGAACCGTTCGTCGATCTGATCGCCGACGAGCTCAACGTGAAGTCGGTCGCCCTCACCGACGAGGTCGAGCGATTCGGCTCGTTCTCGCTCCGGCCGAACGGCCGCGTGCTCGGCCCGAAGCTGGGTGGCACCGTCCAGAAGGTGATCAAGGCGGCGAAGGCCGGTTCCTGGTCGGCGTCGGCCGACGGGTCGACCGTCACCGTCACGCTCGACGACGGCGAGAACGTGGAGCTCACGGGAGACGAGTTCGATCTCGGGCTCGACCCGGTCGACGGCGTCACCGCCGCTCCCCTGCCCGGCAACGACGCGGTCGTCGTGCTCGACACCGAGGTCACACCCGAGCTCGAGGCGGAGGGCGTCGCCCGCGACGTGGTCCGCCATGTCCAGCAGGCCCGGCGCGATGCCGACCTCGTCGTGACCGACCGGATCACGCTCAACGTCACGGCACCGGCCGTGACCATCGCGGCCGTGGAGGCCCACCGCGACTGGGTCATGGCCCAGGTGCTCGCGACGACGATGGACCTCGCCGAGGGCGACGCGCTCACGACCGACCTCGCGGTGGTCTGACCCACACACCTCGACGGCCCGGCGGGAGACCGCCGGGCCGTCGTGTGTGTGATGATCGGTGGTGGCCTCTCGGCCCCACCGGAGAGCGCGGTCAGCCCTTCCGGCGGCCGAACCAGCCGCGCTTCTCCTCGTCCTCGGTGGTGAAGAACGCGTGGAGCGCCTCGTCGTCCGGATCGGCGGCATCGTCGCTCGTCACGCGACGGAGTTCCTCGAGGAAGGGGTCGGCGGACGGCGCCGCCTCCGCCGCGGCGGGTGCGTCATCGGCCCACATCGGTCCGTCGTCGGCGGCCGGAACCCCTTCCAGGGCTTCCACGACCCCGGTGTCGGCAACCGCCGGGTCCGGCAGCGGGAGGCCACCGGTGACGAGTGAGGAGCCGGGAGCGCGTGCGGTGTCGGGCTCGGGCGCCCAGCCGTCGTCGGCGACGACGTCGGCGGCGGTCGGCACGGCTTCGGGCACCTCGACCTCGACCGACTCGGCGTCGACGTCGATGACGTCGACGGGGTCGGCGGCGGGCGGCTCGGGCGCCGGGGTGTCCTCGGCGACCTCGACCACGGCATCGATCATCTGGGTCGGCTGCTCGTCGTCGACGACGAGCGGTTCGTCATCGGCCAGCACGATCGGCTCCTCGGTCGACACCGCGGCCGGTGCGTCCGCGGCGACCTCCGAGCCCAGATCGATCCCGGCCGCCGATGCCTCGGCGGCCGTCGCCGCATCACGATGGAGCGCGTCGACCGCATCGACACGCAACGGCGCGTCGTCGGGGTCGCCGGGGGCGACCGCATCCGACACCGTCGGCGGCATGGCGGGCCGCATCCGGTTCGGGTCGTCGAGCGCACCGTCGAGCTCGGCGAGTGCCGCCCGGATGACCTCACGCCGCTGCGCCAGGTGACCCTCGAGGGTCTCGACGTCGCCGGTGAGTCGGTCGCGGGACGACGCGAGGTCGTTCACCTCCGACCGGAGGGCATCACGCTCGGCCACCTCGACCTCGGCGAGCGACTGGCGGACCTGCTGGAGGCGGGTGTCGGCCTCCGCCGCGATCTCCCCGAGACGACGTGCCCGCTCATCGGCGAGCTCCCGGGTCAGATCGGCCCGCTGCACCTCGGCGTCGGCGTGCACGGCCGCGGCTTCGTTGCGGGCGGCGTCCAGGGCGGCGGCGGCATCGGCTTCGGCCTGCCGCCGGATGTCGGTCGCCTCGGTGTTGGCCTCCGCGATGACCTTGTCGGCGGTCTGCTGGGCGAGGAGCAGGGTCCGCCGCAGCGTCTCGTCGTAGTCGGCGGTCGGTTCGTCGGGCGCGGCGGGTGCCACCTCCGCGGCCTGCTGGGCCTCGACGAGGCGGGCCTCGGCCGCCGCGGTCCGGGCTTCGGCCTCGGCGACCCGGGCCTGGAGAGCCTCGAGCTCGTCGGCCACGGGGGCCACGAGCGTCAGGACCCGACGGACCTGGTCCTTGCGGTATCCGTCCTCTTCCGCGTCGAAGACGAGCTCCGGCAGCGTGCGCAGTTTTTCCGGTGGCAGTGCCATGCGATCAAACTAGCTGGATCGCTCGGCGGGCCGCGTGATGGCCCGCTCGATCAGAAGGCGCCGCGACACACGATCTGGATCAGCACACCGACGAGGATGAGCACGAGCAGATCGGCGACGGGGAAGACCCCACCGACGGTGGGCACGAACTGACGGACCGGCAACAGCACCGGGTTCACGATCGCTTCGCTCACGTTCCGGATCGTCGTCGCCAACGAACCCTCCCGGTACGGGAAGTAGATCGTGACGATCTTCAGCAGGAACGCCGTCTGGAACAGCAGCAGGACGAGGCAGATGGCGGTCGTGATCATCGGTCGTACCCCCGCTCCTCGATCCGGCGTCGGTCGTCGTCGGAGACGGTCACCGACTTCGGGATGAGGAGATAGACGTGCGGCGCCAACTTGTCCATCGACCCGCCGAGCCCGTAACAGAGCCCGGAGGAGAAGTCGATGAGACGGCGCTCGAGATCGCGCTCGAGACCGAGCAGGTTCATCACGACCGGGGTCGACGAGCGGAACTCGTCGGCGACCACCTTGGCGTCGCCGAACGACTGGGGCGACAGGGAACGGGGCTTCGCACGGCTCTTGGCCACGGGGCGGATGACCTCCACGGGTCGATCGTCGTCGAGGGAGCGGACCTCACCGATGCCGCCCTCGTCCTCGAGGTCGGGCACGGGGCGCAGCGGACGAACGGACGAGACGGTGCCGTCCTCGGTGTCGGGGGCGACGGCGACGGGTGTCGGCGAGGCGACCGACGAGGTCTCGACACGGAGCGGATCGGGACGACGTCCGGGGGAGGCCACGGCACCACGGTGATCACGCTCCGGGCCGTCCTCGTCGTCGTAGAGGTAGCCGTCGTCGTACTCCTCGTCGGAACCGAGTCCCAGATAGACCATCACGGTGCGGAACATGGACATGGATGCGGGCCTCCTCGACCTGCGAGCGTAGTGGTGGAACCGCCCCGGTCGGCGGAGGACCGGAGGTGAGGTGTCGAGGCCGCGACACCAGCGGGCCCCGTGCGCTGTCGGCGGGTCACCGGTCGGGCCGCGGACCGAACAGATCGGTCCCGACCCGCACCATCGTCGAGCCCTCGGCGACGGCGGCGTCGAGATCCCGGCTCATGCCCATCGAGCATCGGGCGAGGCCGTGTCGATCGACGAGTGCCCGCAGTTCGGCGAAGGCCGGACGTGGGTCGATCTCCGCCGAGGTCGGGCCGAGGGTCATCAGCCCGTCGACGGTGAGCCCGAGCTCGCCACACCGCTCGACGAGGCGGGCGGTGTCGTGCGGCGCGACCCCGGACTTCGCCGCCTCCCCCGTCGTGTTGACCTGGCAGAACACCACGGCACCGGGATGGCGTCGGGCGATCGTCTCGGCCAGCTCCACACGATCGACGGTCTGATAGACCGCCACACGACCGGCGAGGAGCTTGACCTTGTTTCGCTGGATCGGCCCGATCATGTGCCACTCGGCCGTGCCGGCGCCTTCCGTGGCGAGCCGATCGGCCTTGTCGGCGAGTTCGGCGGCGTAGTTCTCCCCGAGCAGGGTGAGACCCGCGGCGACGGCGTCGCGGGCGAGATCGACCGCGTGCACCTTGGTGACCGCGAGGACCTCGACGGTGTCGTCGCCACCGGCGGCCCGGATGCGCTCGCGCACCAACTCGAGTCGGGCGCGGATGTCCGCGACCCGATCGGTCACTTCAGGAAGCTCGGGACGTCGAAGTCGTCGTCGGGGTCGTCGGCATCGGCGAACAGGTCGACGGGTTCGTCGCGTTCGGCCGGGGCCTCCTCGACGCTGGCCTCGAGGTCGGCGACCGAGGCACCCCCGCCCGAGGCGGTGTCCCACCGGTCGAACCCGGCGGCGATGACGGTGACCCGGATGTCGTCGCCGAGGTCTTCCTCGACGACGGTGCCGAAGATGATGTTGGCGTCGGGGTGGGCGACGTCGTGGATGATCTCGGCGGCTTCGTTGACCTCGAACAGGCCGAGCTCGGACGAGCCGGCGATCGACAGCAGGATGCCGCGGGCACCTTCGATGGAGGCTTCGAGCAGCGGGCTGGCGATGGCGGCCCGGGCGGCGGCGAGCGCACGGCCCTCGCCGTCGGCCTTGCCGATGCCCATCAGGGCCGAGCCGGCGTCGTGCATGATCATGCGCACGTCGGCGAAGTCGGTGTTGATCAGCCCCGGCGTGGTGATGAGGTCGGTGATGCCCTGCACACCCTGGAGCAGGATGTCGTCGGCCATGTTGAAGGCGTCGACCATCGAGGTCTTGTCGTTGGCGATCGACAGGAGCCGATCGTTCGGGATGACGATCTGGGTGTCGACCTTCTCCCGCAGCTTCGTGATGCCGGTGTCGGCCTGCGTCGCCCGGCGGCGACCCTCGAAGCCGAAGGGGCGGGTGACCACGGCGATGGTGAGTGCACCCATCGTCTTGGCGATCTCGGCGATCACGGGGGCGGCCCCGGTGCCGGTGCCGCCGCCCTCGCCGGCGGTGATGAAGACCATGTCGGCACCGTCGAGCACGGCGGCGATCTCGTCGCGGTGGTCCTCGGCGGCCTGACGGCCGATCTCGGGATCGGACCCGGCGCCGAGGCCCCGAGTCAGCTCGCGGCCGATGTGGATCTTCGTCTCGGCGTCGTTCGTGAGCAGCGCCTGTGCGTCGGTGTTGACGGCGACGAACTCGACGCCGCGCAGGCCCGCGTCGATCATGCGGTTGACGGCGTTGCAGCCGCCTCCGCCCACTCCGACGACCTTGATGACGGCGACGTAGTTCTGTGTGCTCATGGTCGTGTTGATCCAGGTCCGGTGGCGGGTGACCCGCCGAGGTTACGGGTTTTCTCCTCCGACGGGGGCCGGGTTCGGCGACGTCGGGGTGTGGTGATCCGGCGGAGCCGGGTCAGAGACAGGTTTCCAGATCCCCCACCGGCTGGCGGGGATCGTCACCGGCGTGTCGTCGGGTCAACGACGGCGCACCGGCCACCCGGAGATCGATCTCGTGCAGGCAGCGCAGGTCGACCCGCACGAGCATCGTCTCGAGCGACACCATTTTCTGCTCCAGGCCGGTCTGGTCGCCAAGGCGAACTCGCCCACCCTCGTTGAGGGCGAGGAACAGCCCGCCCTCGTCGACGATGATCTGCGACACGGCGGCGGCGACGGGTTCGGTCATGCCGTCGAGGACCCGCAGCACCCGCTGGGCGTCGGCGTCGACGGGTGTGCCGAGCACCCCGTCGAGGGCGATGCCCGCCACGGGCATGTCGGTCTCGGGTCGGGCGTCGAGCCGTTCGAGTTGGCGGCCGCGGGTGTCGACCAGCACGTGGCCGCCTCCCGCGGCGGGCAGGACCGCATCGGGGATTCGTTCGACCACCACGACGGTCACCGTGCCGCCGACCTCACGTTCGACGGCCACCGACGCGACCCAGGGCAGCCGGGCGACCCGCTCGGCGGCCCCGGCGAGATCGACGTCGAGCAGCGGGGTGCCGGGCTCGATGGCGGCAGCGGCGAGCACGTCGCGTTCGGCGAGGTGCTCGATCCCGGTGACCTCGATCTCGTCGACGTCGAACAACGGCGAGTCGACGGCCCAGAATCCGAACGCGACCGCGGCGGTGAGGGCGGTGAGCCCGACCACGATCCGCAGCCGTCGACGCCCCTCGGCCCGGGCGACCGCGGCACGACGGGCGCGCAGGCGCGGGTCCATGGCGGCGCGGGTGCGGTGGTCGTTCGCAGTGGAACGACCGGAACGACGAGGCGGTGCGCTGGTGCTCACGGGCGGGTCCATTCGTCGGGGTCGGTGGCGGGTCGGAGGTGGTTCTCGATCCGGAGCTCGATGCCGTGCCGCTCCGCGATGACGGCCCGCACGTGGGCCATGACCGCGGCGACGTCGTCGGCGGAGCCGTCGGGATCGGCCTGGATGAAGTTGGCGTGTTTGGTCGACACCTCGGCGGTGCCGATCCGGAACCCCTTCAGGCCGGCGGCGTCGATGAGGCGACCGGCCGAGTCGCCGTCGGGGTTGGCGAAGACCGAGCCGGCGTTGGAGCCGCCGGGCTGGTTCGCCCGGCGCCACGCGACGATGTCGGAGAGTTCGGTGGCGAGTGACTCGGGGTCGCCGGGTTCGAGATCGATGGCGGCGGCGAGCACCAGATGGTGGGGCTCGAGGGCGGAGTGTCGGTAGCCGAGGCGCAGCGCCTCGGCGCTCCACGGTTCGGGTCCACCGTGTCGGAGGTCGAACACGGACACCTCGCCGAGCGAGTCGGCCATGTCGGCGCCGTGTCCACCGGCGTTCATGCGGACCGCACCACCGACGGAGCCGGGCACTCCGACCGCCCAGGCGAACCCGGCGAGGCCGGCGGCCACGGTGCGGCGGGCGACGACCGGTAACAACGCGGCGCCACCGGCGACCACACGCACGGATCCACCATCGGTCCGGGCGGCGGCGACCTCGTCGGCGGACGGCACCTCGATCCCGGCGAAGTCGTTGCCCAGGCGGACCACGAGGCCGTCGAACCCCGAGTCGGCGACGAGGAGGTTCGAGCCGCGCCCCACGCTCAACACGGGCAGGTCGAACTCGGCCACGACGTCGCGCACGGTCTCGAGGGTGGCCACGGAGTTGGCCTCGACGAACAGCGCCGCCGGGCCACCGACCCGGTAGGTGCACAGGTCGGCCAACGGTCGCTGCACCTGGGCGAGTGGTCCGAGTGCGGCGGTGGCCGAGGCGAGCCGATCGGCGAGCGACACGGTCATGACGCACCGTCCCGGGAGCGCAGGCCCTCGAGCACCCGATCGGGGATGCGGGTGAGGTCGCCGGCCCCGAGGGTCATGCAGAGATCCCCGGCTGCCAGCTCGTCGACCAGCAGGGTGACGACGTCGTCGAGCGACTCGACGTGGCGGACGTCGGCATCGGGATGCGCCCGTCGGACGTCGTCCGCGATGAGCCCGGCGTGGATACCGGCCCGCGGCGCCTCCCCGGCGGTGTAGATCCCGGTGACGACGAGCACGTCGGCGTCGACGAAGGCGTCGGTGAAGGTCGACCACAGCTGCTCGGTGCGGGAGTAACGGTGCGGCTGGAACACGGCGACGAGCCGTCCCGGCCCGAGACTGCGACCCGCCTGGAGGGCCGAGGCGACCTCGGTGGGCAGGTGGGCGTAGTCGTCGACGAGGTCGATGCCCGCGACCGATCCGCGTCGCTCGAAGCGTCGGCCGACGCCACCGAACGCCGCGAGTGCGTCGGCGGCCCCGGCGAGGGGGGCACCGAGGGCGACCGCCGTGACGACCGCGGCGGTGGCGTTGCGCAGATTGTGCATCCCGGGTTGCGGGAGCCGCACCGGTGCCTCGGTCCCGTCGGGTCCACGCAGCGTCGCACCGACGCCGTCGGGGGTCGGCAGGATGTCGGTGAGGCGCCAGTCGGCGTCGGCATGGGTGCCGTAGGTGACGAGCCCGTCGGTTCGCCCCGAGGCGCGCAGGGTGGCGACGAGCTCGCCGGTCAGCGGATCGTCGAGGCACAGGATCTTCGGCCCCGTCGGCCGGCTCACGAACCGGTCGAATGCGGCCTTGAGCGCGTCGAACCCTCCGTAGTGCTCGAGGTGGTCGGGCTCGATGTTGGTGACGATCACGACCTCGGCGTCGAGTTCGATGAAGGTCCCGTCGCTCTCGTCGGCTTCCACGACGAGCCACGGACCGGTGCCGACGGCGGCGCCGGTGCCGAGGTCGGTGAGGTCACCACCGACGATGAACGACGGATCGAAGCCGGTCGCCCGCAGCACCATCGTCAGCATCGCCGACGTGGTCGTCTTGCCGTGGGTGCCGGCCACCGCGATGGAGCGGTGCTGGCGGGTGATCGCCGACAGCACGTCGGCGCGCCGCAACATGGGGAGGCCGAGCTCGGTCGCCCGCACGACCTCGGGGTTGTCCGCGCCGATGGCGGTCGAGGCGAAGACCATCTCGGCGTCGCCGATCTGGTCGGCGGCGTGGCCGACGAAGGTGGTGACGCCGCGATCGGCGAGGCGACGCAGCGGCACACTCTCGGCCCGGTCGGAACCGGACACTCGGTGGCCGTTGCCGGCCAGGATCTCGGCGATCGCCGACATGCCGGTACCGCCCGCGCCGATCAGATGGATGCGGCGGGGGTGGGAGAGGTCGACGGTGAGGCTCACGAGGCGGCACTCCGATCGGTCGCGTGGGAGGACCCGGCACGGTCGAGGACCAGGCCGGCGACGGCGTCGGCCGCCGACGGCCGGGCGACACCCCGGGCGGCGGTGGCCCGACGGAGGCGCTCCGCATCATCGAGCAGGGGCGCGGCGACGGCGTCGAGGAGTTCGTCTCCGAGGCGTTCGTCGTCGACCACGACCGCGGCGCCCGCGGCCCGGAGCTCTTCGGCGTTGGCTCGTTGGTGATCCCGGGGGGCGATCGGCAGCGGCACGATCACGGCGGGCAGCCCGGCGAGTGCGAGCTCGGCCACCGTGGAGGCGCCACCACGGGTGACCGCCAGGTCGGCGCCGACCAGCACCCCGGCCATGTCGTGTTCGTACTCGACCCGTTCGACGCGGAGCCCGTCGAGGCTGTGCCCGGGGTCGCCGTCGAAGTCGCGGCGCCCGATGACGTGATGGACGACCACCCGTCGACCGGCTGCCGACGCCCGGGCGGCGAGCTCGGGGAGCATGGCCGCGACGGCGGTGTTGATGCTGCGGGCACCGAGGGAACCGCCCCAGACGGCGAGCACGAGTTCGTCATCGCCCCAGCCCCGCGCCCGCCGGGCGCCGGTGCGGTCGGCCTCGGTGACGGCGGCGACCACGGATCGGCGGGTCGGATTGCCCGTCAGCACCCCGTTCGGCAGGTCGGTGTCGGGGAACGGCAGGGCACAGACCTCGGCCCAACGCGACACGAGGCGGTTCGTGGCGGACGACCGGGCGTTCTGCTCGGTGATCACGACCGGGATCCCCTGGCCGCGGGCGGCGAGCGAGGCGGCCACCGCGGCGTAGCCCCCGAGGCAGAGCACGACCTCGGGGCGCCACTCGGCGAGGAGGCGGCGGGCCTGCAGGCCGGCTCGGCCGAGCCCGGCGACGGCGCCGAGGTTGTCCTTCGAGAGCGATCGTTTGATGCCACGACCCGGCAGGACCTCGATCCCGAAGCCCGCGGCGGGCACGAGTTCGGACTCGCTTCCCCGCTCGGCGCCGATGAAGCGGATCGCCTCGGGCGCCAGACCACGATCGACGAGTGCCTCGGCCACGGCGATCCCGGGGTTCGTGTGACCGGCCGTCCCGCCGCCGGTGATGACGACCGACGGCGTGGCGGCGTCGTTCCAGCGGCGGATGCGGTCGGCGTTCGACATCGGCTCAGGCCCGCGATCGGCGCGAGATCGAGACGAGCATGCCGGTGCCGGCGAGGGTCACGATGAGGCTCGAACCACCGGCCGACACGAAGGGCAGGGCCTCACCGGTGACGGGTGCACGGCCGAGCGCCATCGCGATGTTGAGGAAGGCCTGGTACATCACGAGCGCCGTGATGCCGGCCGCCAGGGAGGCATGGAACGGGTCGGTGGCCCGCATGGCGGTCGTGAACCCGAGGTAGGCGAACAGCACGAAGGCGAGCACGATGCCGAGGGCGCCGAGCAGGCCGACCTCCTCGGCGATCACCGCGAAGATGAAGTCGGTGTGGGCGAAGGGCAGGAACCCCCACTTCGCCCGGCTCGCACCCAGCCCGACCCCGGTGAGCCCGCCCGAGGCGATGCCGACCTTCGACTGGATCGTCTGCCACCCGAGTCCGGTCGGATCGGCGTCGGGGCTGGCCATGAAGGCCACGAGGCGGTCGCGCCGGTAGGGCTCCAGCCACGCCATCAGTCCACCGAAGACGGCGAAGAGGGTGCTCCACCCGACGAGCGGGAGGAAGCGGGCCCCGGCGAGGAACAGCATCGTCAACGACGTCGCCGTGAGCAGGATGATGGTGCCGAGCTTCGGCTGCATGATCAGCAGCAGCGAGATGAATCCCAGCCCGATCATCACGGGATTCACGACGGCGCCGGCGACGTGGATGTGGTGGCGCCGGCGGGCGACGAGATCCGCGACCGCGATCACGAACGCCAGCTTGGCGAACTCGCCGGGCTGGATGTTGACGGGCCCGAGCCGCAACCAGCGCTGGGCGCCGTTGACCTCGGCCCCGACGGCGAGCACGGCGACGAGCAGCCCGACGGCGAGCACGACGCCCGGCACGATCCAGCGCCGAAGCGAGTTCGGATCGATCCGTGACATGAAGACGAAGCCGGCGAGCCCCAGCACGCAGAACAGTCCCTGCTTCGCGAACGTCGCGAACGGGGAGTCGGCGTACTGGTGGAAGTCGGCCACCGACGAGGCCGACAACACCATGACGAGCCCGAACAACGACAGGACGAAGGCGACACCGGTGAGCAACGCGGCACGCCGCTCCCCCGGGTTGACCACGGCCACCCGCTGGGCCCGTCCGACCTTGCGGCGGCTCGCCCGGGTGCGGCGGTCGGCGCGGCGGCCGAGATCGATCGATGCGGTCATTCGGTGACTCCCCCGGCGGAACCGATCAGGTCGGCCTGGGCCACCCAGTCGGCGTAGAACAAGCCGACGGCCAGGGCGGTGAGTGCGCCGGCGATCATCCAGAAGCGGATGATCACCTTCGTCTCCTTCCAGCCGGCCAGCTCGAAATGGTGGTGGATCGGGGCCATGCGGAAGAGGCGCTTGCCTCCCGTGGCCTTGAACCAGGCGATCTGGAGCATCACCGACAACGTCTCGGCCACGTAGATCCCGCCGAGGATCGGCAGGAGCAGGTGGGTGTTGGTGGTGAGTGCGAGTGCGGCGAGTCCGGTCCCGATGGCGAGCGACCCGGTGTCACCCATGAAGATCTCCGCCGGGGCGGCGTTGAACCAGAGGAACCCGATGCACCCGCCGAGCATGGCCACGGCGACGACGGCGAGGTCGAGGGCGTGGGGCACGTCGTAGAGCCCGGCGAGCTCCCCCTGCTCCTGGCGGAAGATCCAGAAGCCGACCAGTCCGTAGGCCGCGAAGGTGAACGCACCGGATCCGGCGGCCAGGCCGTCGAGTCCGTCGGTCAGGTTCACGGCGTTCGACGCGGCGATGATCAACAGCGCGGCCCACACGATCCAGCCGATGGAGCCGAGGTCGATGCCGAGCTGGCCGGAGCGGGTGAAGCTGACCTCGGTCGACACGTCGGTCGTGCGTTCGGTGAGGATCGCGAATCCGAAGGCGACGATCAGCAGGCCGAGCGACTTCATCCGCTTGTTGAGTCCGAGGTTCCGTTCCCGCAGGACCTTCGTGCCGTCGTCGGCGAACCCGACCACGGCGGCGGCACAGATCGCCCCCATGACGAGCAGCCCGGTGTCGGTGAAGACACCACCGGCGAGCAGGTCGGACAGGACGTAGCCCCCGGCGGCGCCGCCGACGATGGCCAGGCCGCCCATGGTCGGCGTGCCGGCCTTGGTCTGGTGGCCCTGGGGTCCGTCTTCACGGATGGGCTGACCGATCTTGTTCCGGGTCAGGACGTCGATGAGGACGCGGGTGCCGAGTCCGGACAGCAGGATCGCGAGGGCCGCGGCGACGAGCAGGCGGATCATGGTGCGTCAGTCTCCCCGGTCGGCTCCCCGATGCCGTCGGGGTCGGCGGCCAGCGCCCGCCAGGCGGCGAGCCGGTCGTCGAACTCGAGGCGTTCCGACCCGACGATCTGGTGGGTCTCGTGTCCCTTGCCGGCGATCAACACCACATCGCCGGCCCCCGCCGTGCCGATGGCGTGGCCGATGGCTTCGGCCCGATCACCGATCTCGACGGCCGAGCCGGTGTCGGTCATGCCCGCGACGATGGCGGCGCGGATACGGGCCGGATCCTCGGTGCGGGGGTTGTCGTCGGTGACGACGACG
The DNA here is from genome assembly GCA_020630195.1 of Acidimicrobiales bacterium. Classification (GTDB taxonomy): domain Bacteria; phylum Actinomycetota; class Acidimicrobiia; order Acidimicrobiales; family SZUA-35; genus JAHDBV01. The sequence goes on along the minus strand of JAHDBV010000007.1, from coordinate 98,761 downwards.
AGGTCGGCGCCGGCTTCGGCGATCCGTCCCATCTCCGGTCGTTTGCCTTCATCTCGATCTCCTCCACATCCCATCACGAGGAGGAGACGCCCGGCACCGGTGATCAGTTCCCGACCGGCGGAGATCGCGGCCTCGAGGGCCTGGGGCTTGTGGGCGTAGTCGACGACGACGGTGAAGTCCTGGCCGCGTTCCACCATCTCCATCCGGCCCCGGACCGGTTCGGCCCGGCCGATCCCGTCGACGAGATCGTGCTCGTCGAGGCCGAGGACGAGCCCGACGGTGGCGGCGGCGAGGGCGTTCATCACGTTGTGGCGCCCGGCGAGGTGCAGCGTGACGGGATGGCCCCGCCAGATGAACGAGCTCCGGGCGCCGCGGATCTCGAGCGACTCGGCCTGGGCGAGCTCGTAGCCGACGACCTCGACCCCGGCGGCACGGGCGGCATCGGCGATCCGACGACCGGCCGGGTCGTCGAGGTTGATCACGGCCGTGTCGGCGAACCCGTCGAGGAAGAGGCGGGCCTTGGCGGCCTCGTAGTCGGCGAGGTCGGTGTGGAAGTCGAGGTGATCCCGACCGAGGTTCGTGAACACGGTGCAGGCGAAGCGGGTGCCGTCGACACGGTGGAGTGCGAGTGCGTGGCTCGAGACCTCGAGCGCCATGGTGTCGTGGGTCCGGGAGGCCTCGGCCAGTCGAGCCTGCAGGTGGGGTGCCTCGGGAGTGGTGTGGGCCCCGGAGAGCGTGCCCATGACGCCGACGCGGCGGTCTCCGGCGCCGAGCACCGGGGCGCACAGTCCGGCGACGGACGTCTTGCCGTTGGTGCCGGTGATCCCGATCAGGTCGAGACGGTCGGCGGGTGCGTCGTAGGCGGCGACGGCGATCGGGCCGAGGCGGCGCCGCACGTCGTCGACGACGACCTCGGTGGCACCGGTGCCGAGTGGGCGTTCGCAGATCACCGCGACGGCGCCGTCGGCGACGGCTGCGGCCGCGAAGTCGGCACCGTCGACGTGGTCACCCGGCATCGCGGCGAACACCATGCCGGGGGCGGCTTCACGCGAGTCGTGGGTGCAGCCGACGATGGCGTCGGGCGCACCATCGGCGGCTTCGACGAGTTCGACGAGGCCGTCACCGGCCGCGGCGACGAGATCAGCGAACGCGACCGTCACGGGGTGTCCGGCTCCTCGGCCACCCCGAGGGCGGCGTCGCCCTCGGGCACGTCCGCGGCCGCTTCGGCGGCGGCGGGGGTGCCGCGCACGAGATCGAAGCCGGGCACGACGGTGGTGTCCGACGGGGCCACGTTCAGGATCCGCATGGCGTACTGGGCGATCTCGGCGAAGGCGGGGGCGGCGACCTTGCCGGCCGTGTTCGCCGAGGTCGGTTCGTGGACGACCACGACGATCGACAGCGCCGGGTTCTCGGCGGGCATGAAACCGGCGAAGCTCACCGCGTACTTGCGGTTCAGCTCGTTGCCGTAGCCGCGGGTGCCGTCGGGCTGCTCGAAGACCTGCCACGCCGTGCCGGTCTTGCCGGCGACGGTGTAGTCCGGGATCGCGGCCGCGGTGCCGGTGCCGGTGTCGACGACGTTCACGAGCATCCGGGTGACCTCGTCGGCCGTGGCGGCCGAGATGACCTGGCGGGTCTCCTGCGGCGGACCGGCGACCTCGCTGCCGTCGGCGTCGAGGCGGGAGCGCACGAGTCGGGGGGCGACGTAGAGCCCGTCGTTGGCGATCACGTTGTAGGCGGACAGGACCTGGACGGCGTTGACGAGCAGGCCCTGGCCGATGGCGTTCGACCCGAGGTCGGCGCCGAACCACTGGTCGGCGACCCGACCGTTGGTCTCGCCCTTGAAGTCGAGGCCGGTGGGTCGACCGAACCCGAAGGAGTCGACGTAGTCCTGCAGCACGTCGGTGCCGACGGCCTGGGCGGCCGTGATCGTCCCGTTGTTCGAGGAGCGGGCGATGATGTCGGAGAACGAGTAGGTGGCCGGCGCGGCGATGTGGTCCTCGAGGAAGGTCTTGTCGCCGAGCTCGATCTCGAGCGGCACCTCGATGTTGGTGCCGGCCGTCCAGCCGAGTTCCTCGACTGCGGCCGCGGCGGCGACCACCTTCAGCACCGAGCCCGGTTCGAAGGCGTCGACCAGGGCGGCGTTGTAGCGGGGCACGCGACAGGTGCCGTCCTCGGCACGGTCGACGGTGGCCATCGCGAGGATCTCGCCGGTGGCGGGGCTGGACAGCGCCGCGGTGAGCATCTTGGCGCCGGTCGCCGCGCAGGTCTCGAGCAGCGATTCCTCGGTGATGTACTGGAGACGGGAGTCGATCGTGAGCACCAGGTCGTAGCCGGTGCGTGCGGGGTCGACCTCGTGGCGGCCGCCCGTGATGGAGCCGAACTGGCCGCGTTCGGAGACGACCCGACCGTCGGAGCCCGTGAGCAGTTCGTCGAACTGCCACTCGATGCCGTACGACCCGGCGTTGCCGTCGTCGACCCGGCCGACGATGCTGCGCGCGAGCGTGCCCGACGGGTAGCTGCGGGCTTCCTCCGCCCGGAGGAACACCCCGTCGAGGACCGAGCGGTTCTCTCCGTCGGACCACAGGGCGGCCAGGCGTTCGGCGTCGGTGAGCGACAGGCCCGTGGCGAGTTCGCGGAACCGATCGGTGCCGCTCTCGGCGACGAGGAGGCGTTCGAGCTCGGCGGCCTCGACGGGGAGTTCCGGGGCGAGCAGTTCGGCGGCGGAGCGCCGCTTGACCGGATCGTCGTAGAAGGTCGGGTCGGCCACGACCATGTCGGCCGGGCTCGACACGGCGAGGACGTGGCCGGCGCGGTCGAGGATGGCGCCGCGGTAGCCGGGCAGCACGTCGCTGCGGAGCCGCTGCTCCTCACCCGTCTGTGCGAGACCCTCGGGATCGACGGTCTGGAGCTGGACGAGCCAGAACGACAGGACACCGCCGACGCACAGGACGAGGCCGAGCATCACGCGGTGTCGGGCCGTGGTGGCCGCCGCGGCCCGGCGGTTGCCCGTGCGACGGTCGGCGCGGCGCCGTTCGGGTGTGTGGGCGAGCCCGGCGCGGGCCGGGTCACGACGGTCGACGCCGGTGCGACGGTCCCGGGAGGCGACCCGCCGCTCGGAGGCGGCGCCGCTCGTGGTCCGCCGGCGCGTCGGGGTCGATCGGCTCGTGGTCTGGCGCGACCGGGCACCGGTGGTGCGAGGCGTCGAGGACCGGGAGGCACTCGAACGCGAGGTCGACCTCCGACCTCGGGCCGGGCCGGAACCCGAGGAGCCGCGTGTGCTCATCCGTCGGCCTCCGTGGTGGGGTCGGCCGGGGCCGGCTCGTTCGCCGGGTCGACCGGGGCGACGTCGCCGCCGTTGTCGGCCTCACGAACGGCCACGAGGTAGACGGGATCGTCGGCTCGGACCATGCCCATCGCGACGGCCCGGGCGATGATCGTCTCGGGCGAGCGGGCATCAACGAGTTCCTGGCGGAGGCGATCGCGTTGGCCCTCGGCTTCGATGATCTGGCGCCGCACGTCGTCGAGCTCGCGCTGGGAGGTGACGAGGCTGGCCTGGGCGGCCGCCACGACGAGGCAACCGGCGAGGAAGACGACGCCGACGAGCACGAGGAATCGGCGCTGGCGGCGCCGGCGGGTCACGGCGTCGGCGTCGACGACGCGCAGGTCCGGACGGGCCTTCTCGGCGGTCCGGCGGGCCGGCGCGGTGGAGCGGCGGGCGGTGCTGCGTGACGAGGTCATGCGGCCTCGGTCGCGTCGACGGCGGCGGTGCGGACGAGGCCCCGCAGCCGAGCCGAGCGGGCCCGGGGGTTCCGGGCGCACTCGTCGTCGGAGGCCTTGCGGGCGAGGGGGCGGAGCGCGGCGAAGTCGGGCTCGTGGCGCACGGCGAGGCCCACCGGGGTGTGATCCGTCGTCCGGTCGCGGATCACCGACTTGGTGATCCGGTCCTCACCGGAGTGATAGGTGAGGACGAGTCCGCGTCCGCCGGTGTCGAGGCGGTCGATCGCGGCGTCGAGCGCGGGGCCGAGCACCGTGAGTTCGTCGTTGATCTCGATGCGGATCGCCTGGAAGGTCCGCTTCGCCGGATGCCCACCGGTGCGTCGGGCGGCCGCCGGGATGGCCTGCACCACGATCTCGGCGAGCTCGGCGGTGCGGGTGATCGGACGGTGGTCGATGATGGCCGAGGCGATCCGTCCGGCGAAGCGTTCGTCGCCGTACCGGGACAGGACGCGGGCCAGGGTGCCGTGGTCGGCGGTGTTCACGAGATCCGCCGCGGTGCGGGCCCCGTCGGGGTCCATCCGCATGTCGAGCGGTCCGTCGTGGCGGAACGAGAAGCCCCGTTCGGCGACGTCGAGCTGCGGGGACGAGACACCGAGGTCGAACAGGAACCCGGCGAGTCGGTCGACACCGGCGTCGTCGAGGGCCCGGTCGAGGGCGTCGAACCGGCACCGATGCAGTTCGGCCCGGTCGCCGAGGTCGGCGAGTCGCTCACCGGCGGCGGCCAGTGCGTCGGGGTCCCGGTCGAGTCCGATGAGTCGGAGACCGCCGTGGGCCTCGAGGACCGCCCGGGCGTGCCCGGCACCGCCGAGCGTGCAGTCGAGCCACACACCGTCGGGGGCGTCGGCCGCTTCGGCGACGATCTCGGCGAGCATCACCGGGTCGTGCACGAACTCGTGTTCGCGACCGTCGGTGGAGCCGTCGTGGGCGACCGGCGGGATCTCGTTGTCGCTCACTCGCTGGTCCGCCATGGTCCGCCTGGTTCCGCCGTCGGACCGTGTCGTTCATCGGTAACCCCCCGGATGGCATCGCATGGCCGGGATGTCTCCCCGGTCACATGCTCGATGGATGCGGGCGGAGTTGTGGGGCAGAAGTTCCATCTCCACCACCCGGGGGGCAACCGATGAACGAACGGAGGCGGGAACCGATCCCTTCGTTGTTTGTGTGTGTTGTGACTCGTTCTGTGCTCTCGGTGGAAGGGGGATCGATCAGTTGAAACCGACGACCGAGACGACCTCGGTCATCTGTTGGGCGAAGGCTTCGGCCGAGACGACCTCGCCTTCCGACGGCTTGGGCCAGATCTCGACACGGTTCCGGCTGCCGGCGAGCACCACCTCGGTGCCGAAGCCGACCCAGTCGAGCAGATCACGAGGCAGGGTGATCCGACCGGCGTTGTCGAGTCTGACCTCACGTGCCTTGCGGGTGATGAGCCGGAAGGTGTCTGGCGACACCCGCCCCTCGTCCACCGCGTCAGCCGTGTCGTCCAGGAGTTTTCTGAATCCGTCCTCGCTCCAGAGCCCGATACATCCGTCGAGTGGGGCCACATATCCCTTCTCCGCCACGTGGGCACGGAAGGACACCGGCAGCACGACTCGACCCTTGGCGTCGAGTGAGTGCTCGTACTCACCGATGAACAATTCCGCACCTTCGTCTCGAAGTCGGTTGTGACTTCACTCAGGGGTTCTGACCCCGACCTGAACCCCTGTGTGGCTCGGATCTGGGCTGCTCCCCCTCTGAGCCACACCATATGACACTGCCCCCCACTCGCCAAGCATTTCGTGACTTTTCGTGGCGGTCTGAACACGTCGCGTGAGAACGGGTGTTCGATGCCCGCGAGGGCACATCACGGCCACGCTGCGGAAAAACACGCGTGTCATTCCGGTGGGTCGGGGTGGGGCGGCGGGGGAGAAATTTCCGACCGCCCTCCCCCACGTCGGTACCCTCCGCCTTCGTGCACGCGATCGAGCACCATCGGGGCTCGGCCGAGGCCCACCACCACCGGGCCGATCCGCCGCCGGGACGACTCACGATCCGGGTGCATCACCTCGACCGCCCCGCCCTCGTCCTCGGCTCGACCCAACCGGACGAGCTGGTCGACCACACCCTGGCCGCGGCGGCCGGGATCGAGGTCACACGACGCCGATCGGGCGGCGGCCTCGTCCCGATCGAGCCGGGCGCCATGGTGTGGATCGACGTCCACGTCCCCGCCGGCCATGCGCGCTGGCGCGACGACGTCGGCCGGGCCTTCGACTGGGTCGGCGAGGCGTGGGCCGCGGCGCTCGACGATCTGGGGGTGCCCACACGACGCCACCGGGGTCGACTCGAGACCGGCCCCCTCGGCCGACTCTGGTGCTTCGCCGGCCTCGGCCCGGGTGAGCTGACCGCCGACGGCGTCGACGGCGCCCCCGTCAAGGTGCTGGGTCAGTCACAGCGTCGCACCCGGGAGTTCACCCGACTCCAGACGATGGCGATGACCGCCCCCCACCCCACCTGGGCGGACGGACTGCTCGATCCGGCGGCGGCCCGGACCCTCACCGCGGGTGCCGCCATCGACTCGACGCGGTTCCGAGCGGGCCTCGACCTCGACGCCACCTCGCTCGAGGCCCGGGCGCTCGAACGGATCGCTCAGGCGGCGACGTCGGCGGGCATCACCGGCTCGACATAGGGGCGCCAGTCGTCCGGCACCGAGCCGACCGAGAGCCAGGTCCAGATCCGATGAGCGGGCGGCCGCGGCCGGGTTCGCAGGGTCAGCCCGGTGGACGACAACGGCCGATCGCTCTTGCGTGTGTTGCACGGACGACACGCCGCCACGACGTTCTCCCACGTGTGGGCACCACCACGGGACTTCGGCACCACGTGGTCGACCGAGTCGGCCCGATCACCGCAGTACTGGCACCGCCCCTGATCGCGCACCATCACGGCCCGCCGGCTCAGCGGCACCGTCGAGCGATGGGGAAGCCGCACATAGGAGCGGACCCGCCCGACCGTCGGCACCACGACCGACCCGGTGGCGTGACGCCACCGTTCGCCGGCCACGGCCACGACGTCGATCCGGTCGGTCAACACCAGGGTGACCGCACGCCGCGACGACACCACACCCAACGGTTCGTTGGTGACGTTGAGGATCAGGCACCGGCTCACACCCGTCGAACGTAGTTGGCACCCCGTTCGCCGTCGCCCGGATTGCGACGGCACCGGGCCGGTCGGAGTCCGGTTGTCACCAACTTGACCGCTCGGTCTAGATTCGACGGCATGCAGCCGACGTACACCGCTGAAGCCGAGACCTTCCGCGAGAAGATCCAGGCGTTCCTCGCCGAACACCTCCCCTCGAACTGGCAGGGCATCGGTGCCCTCGACCACGAGGCGGCCATGCAGTTCACCTCCGAGTGGCGCGCCATCCTGCGCGACAACAAGCTCCTCGCCGCGAACTGGCCGGAGGAGTACGGGGGCGCCGGGCTCACCGCCCTCGAGTCGGTGATCATGGCCGAGGAGTTCCAGAAGTCGGGTGTGCCGACGGGCGGCCCGAACGACGTGTTCGGCATCCAGATGGTCGGCAACACCATCATCCAGTGGGGCACCGAGGAGCAGAAGAAGCACTTCCTGCCCCGCATCATCTCGGGCGAGGACACCTGGTGCCAGGGCTACTCGGAGCCCAACGCCGGCTCGGATCTCGGCAACCTCGGCTGCAAGGCCGAGCTCGACGGTGACGAGTGGGTCATCAACGGTCAGAAGATCTGGACCTCGGCGGGCCACCTCGCCGACTGGATCTTCGTGCTCACCCGGACCGACGCCGAGGCGGCGAAGCACCGCGGCATCACGTTCCTGCTCTGCCCGATGGACCAGCCCGGCGTCGAGGTCCGACCGATCCAGATGATCTCCGGCGAGTCGGAGTTCAACGAGGTCTTCTTCGACGACGCCAGGTGCCCGAAGGAGAACGTCATCGGCGAGGTCAACGGCGGTTGGGCCGTGGCCATGACGCTGCTCGGCTACGAGCGTGGCGAGGCCGCCGCCACGACGCCCGTCGCCTTCAAGGGCGAGATCGACCGCCTCCTCGAGATGGCCAAGGAGCGGGGTGTCAACGACGATCCCGCGATCCGCCAGCGTCTCGCCTGGTGCTACTCCAAGGTCGAGATCATGCGCTTCCTCGGCATGCGCACCCTGACGAAGTTCCTGCAGGGCGAGCACCCGGGACCGGACGCCTCGATCTTCAAGCTCTACTGGTCGGAGTACCACCGCAAGGTGACCGAGCTCGCCGTCGACATCCTCGGCGCCGACGCCCTCCACTGGGAGGGCAACCTCCCGTCGAGCAGCTTCTCGACCGATTCGAAGGGCGCCGAGAACACCTCCGGCTCCTGGGTCGGCACGTTCCTCAACGCCCGGGCCGGCACGATCTACGCCGGCACGTCGCAGGTGCAGTCGAACATCATCGGCGAGATGGTGCTCGGCCTGCCGAAGGAGCCCAAGGCCGATCGCGGCCCCTGGAAGGACATTCCGAAATAGTCGTTCGGTTCGCTGGCGCTCGTCGTGACGAATCGCTGCGCGATTCGTCACTCACCGAGTTCCTCGCTGGGGCTCGGAACTCGCGTGCACCCATTCGGAACTCGCGGGCTGCCATAGGGTGAACGCATGGTCGAGGGTCTCAGTCGGGAAGCGGTCGTCGCGGTGGTGCGGCGGCCGGATCTCTGGTCGACGGCGGCGCAGGCCGCCGTCGGTCTCGCGCCCCGGGGCTGGTGGCGCCGGGCCCCGTTCCTGCCACTCCCGGACCGGGACTGGATGCACTTCCGACTCGTGACCGCCTACGGCGGCGACGGTTCGACGCCGATGCGCGCGGCCGACCTCGTCACCTGGCTCGAGTGGCGCAAGCGCCAGTCGTAGATCCGCTCAGGCCGGCCCGGTCCAGCCCGGCAGGTGCCGGCGGGCCACGGCGGCGGCGCCGATCAACGGCCCCTCGTCCCCGCACCCGGCGGGAACGATCCGGGCACCTCGGCTGAAGTCGAGTCGGCAGATGCGGTCGATCTCGGCCTGGGCCGCGTCGAAGAACACCTCGCCGTAGCCGAGCGCCACCGAGCCGCCCACGACGGCGAGACGGAGATCGAGCAGGTTCACCACCGACCCGACGGCTCGCCCGACGAGTCGTCCGGTCTCACGTCGGACCTCGGCACCGAGATCGGCCGCCGGCCGACCGTGGTGATGGGCGAGCGCCGTTCCGGACGCTTCGGCCTCGAGCACACCGTCGACGTGATCCGGCAGCGACCGCCCCGGATCGGCCACGACGACATGGCCGATGTGGCCGGCGTTCCCGGTGTCGCCGTCGAGCAGTCGACCGTCGAGGACGATTCCGCCGCCCACGCCGGTTGAGACCACCATGGCCAGGAAGTCCCGGACCCCGACGGCCGCGCCGGCCCACCCCTCCGCCAGCGCCAGCGCCTTCGCGTCGTTGTCGAGCCAGGTCGGCCGACCCGTGTGCTCGGCCACCAGCGCCCGCAGCGGCACGTCGCGCCAGACCGGGATGTTCAGGGGCGAGACGAGCTCACCACCCGACGTCATCGGCCCGCCGCACCCGATCCCGACGGCCTCGAACCGTTCGGGCGGCCCACAGGCGTCGACGAGTTCCAACACCGCGCTGACGAGATCATCGCGCCCGACGTCGGGGCGGGGTCGCCGGTGGCGTTCGAGCAGGCGCCCGTCGTCGTCCACGACCCCGGTCGCCAGCTTCGTTCCGCCGATGTCGACGGCGAGGATCACCACGGCCCTCCAACCTAACCCCGTGCACCGGACGGGCCGCCGGCCCCGATCCGACGAGCATGCGACCGGCCGGTACGATCGCTCCGTTCCCCACACCTCGAGGCGTGCCCCGTGACCCAGATGTCGACCCCCAGCTCCCCCGCTCCGATGGACGCCGCCACCGCGGCCACCTTCGCCGGGGCGTTCCACCGCATCGTCGACAACATGGAGACGGTGGTGCAGGGGAAGCGGCAGGCGCTCACCGATGCGCTGATCTGTCTCATCGCCGGCGGGCATCTGCTCGTCGAGGACGTCCCGGGCGTCGGCAAGACCACGCTCGCCAAGGCGCTCGCCGCGTCGTTCGGCGCCCCGCTCGGCCGCATCCAGTTCACCCCCGATCTCCTGCCCGCCGACGTGACGGGTGTGAGCGTGTGGAACCGTTCGACCTCACAGTTCGAGTTCCGTCCCGGCCCCGTCTTCGCCGGGCTCGTGCTCGCCGACGAGATCAACCGGGCGTCGCCGAAGACCCAGTCGGCCCTGCTCGAGGCCATGGCCGAGCAGCAGGTCACGATCGATTCGACGACACACCGGCTGCCCTCGCCGTTCATGGTGATCGCCACGCAGAACCCGATCGAGCAGGAGGGCACCTACCCCCTGCCCGAGTCCCAGCTCGACCGCTTCGAGATGAAGATCTCCATGGGGTACCCGGCCCGCGATGCCGAGCTGGCCATCCTCGACACCCACGCCGTGTCGGGTGTGGTCGACGATCTCGGTGCGGTCGCCAACGTCGACGACATCAACCGGCTGGGCGGTCTCGCCGCGGCGGTCGACCTCGAGCCGGCGCTTCGGGCCTACCTGGTCGACATCGCCGAGGCGACCCGCCGCCACCCGTCGGTCCAGCTCGGCATGTCACCCCGTGCCACCCTCAGCCTCCAGCGGGTCGCCCGGGTCCGTGCCGCCGCCGACGGTCGCGGGTTCGTGCTGCCCGACGACGTGAAGAGCGTGGTGAACGCCGTCGTCGCCCACCGTCTCGTGCTCCAGCCCGAGGCCGTGCTCACCGGGACCGACCCGGCCGAGGTGCTCGTCGACGTCATGAACGCCGTCCCCGCACCCCGCGATCGCGCCTGACGCCGCGTGTGCGAGCCTGACGTCGTGCCCCACTCCCCCTCGCTCCACGGCGCCGCTTGATGCGTCCGACCCGCGCCGGACTCGGCATCGTCGCCGTGGGTGTGGTGGTCCTCGCACTCGGCCGCATCTTCGGCGCCCTCGAGCTGTACTTCCTCGGCGCCACGCTGCTCGCCGCGTTCGTCCTCGGCGCGTTGTGGCACCTCACCCTGGGGCTCGATCTCGGCGTGAGTCGCACCACCACACCGGCCGTGCTGCGGGCGGGCACCCCGGCACAGGTCGATCTGGTCCTGCAGAACCGGGCCCGCCGCTCGACCCCCATCATCGAGTTGCTCGACCGGGTGGAGAACACCCAGGGCGCGAAGCTGCACCTGGCCGCCATCCGCCCGGGTGACGAGGCGCGGGTCTCCTACCGCCTGCCGACCCGCCGTCGCGGGCCGATGTCGGTCGGCCCGCTCACGCTCGATCTGGGCGATCCGCTCGGCCTCGTGCATTCCGAGCTCACGGCGGCCGCGGCGACACCGCTGCTCGTGCGTGCGGCCCTGCTCGACTTCGCCCCGGTGCGTGCCACCGCCGGCCACGATCCGGTCGCCGAGCAACACCGGCATCGGGCCCTCGCGGTGGCCGGTGAGGAGTTCCACTCGCTGCGGCCCTACGTCGTCGGCGACGAGCTGCGGCGGGTCCACTGGCCGCACTCGGCCCGCAGCAACGAGCTCGTCGTCCGCACCGAGGAACGGGCCCGAACCGGCCGGGTGACCGTCGTGCTCGACGTCCGACGCCGCGCGGATGGTGACGACGAGGCCTTCGAACGGGCGGTGAGTGCTGCGTTGTCGGCCCTCGTCGCCGGCTACCGCGGCGGCGAGGCGGTGCAGTTCCTCACCACCGGCCAGACCGCACCGGTCGAGATCCGCAACCGCGCCGATCTCGAGCGGATCGACGAGGAACTCGCCGTGGTCGCCACGACCGAGGCCGCGAGCCTCGTGCGCACCGTGGAACAACTCGGCCGATCCGGCCGCGGCGGGCTCCTCGTCCCGGTCACCGCCGGCCTCGACACCGACACCGCGGCGAGTCTCGTCGCCGCTCGCCGCCGCTTCGCCTCGGTCGTCACGATCGTCTGCTCCGACGACCTCGAGGCGGTGCCCGATGGCGTCGTCCGCCACGACGGCACCCATGACGTCGCCGCGGAGTGGGCCCGCCAGATCCGCCGCCGAGGTGTGTCGTGAACGCCGCGGAGCGTCCCCTTCCGCTCGAGATCAGCGCGGCGCTGCTCGTGCCCGCGGCGTTGTTCGGGTTCGGCCGGCTCTTCATCGACGGAGGTGCGCTCACGCCGATCCTGGGCGCGGCGTTGTTGTCGACGTTGCTCGCCGTCGTGATGCGTCGGTTGCGAGTGCCGCTGCCCGTGGCCGTGATCGGCTCCCTGATCGGTCTCGCCCTGCTCGTCCAGCAGCGCTACGCCCCGGGGACCGCGACGGCCGGACTGATCCCCACCGAGGAGACCCGTCTCGCGCTGCGGGACCTGCTCGACCTCGGTGTCGAACGGTTCCGGACCACGAAGGCCCCCGTGCCGGCCGAAGCCCCGTTCGTCGCCGGCGCGATGCTCGCCGCGTGGGCGTCGTCGTTCCTGACCGACTGGGGCGCCCATCGGCTGCGGCTCGCGTTCGAACCCGTGCTGCCGGCCGGCCTGTTGTTCGTGTTCGGCTCGATCTACGGCGCCGAGGACGGTCGGGTGCTCGCCACCGTCGTGTTCGCCCTCGGGGTGCTGCAGTGGGCGGTGTGTCAGCGCACCGTGCGCCTCGCCACCGAGCGGGCGTGGCTGACGATCGACCGCCACCGGGGCCCCGCCGGGGTCGCCCGGGGTGCCACGGCCGTCGGTGCGGTCGCCATCGCACTCGGTGTGATCGCCGGGCCGCTCCTCCCCGGGTCCGACGCCGAGGAACTCGTCCGCTTCCGGACCCGCAGCGACCCGTCCCGGGTGGTCGTGTCCCCCTTCGTCGACATCGAGAACCGCCTCGTCGACCAGACCGCGGTCGAGTTGTTCCAGGTGACGGCGGAACGGCCGGCCTACTGGCGGATGGCCGGCCTCGACGTCTACGAGGACGACATCTGGAAGGTCTTCTCCAACTTCACCGAGACCGACGGTGCACTGCCCGGGGCCGAGACCTTCGCCGGCACCACCGTCTCGATCCGCCAGGACGTGAGCATCACGTCGCTCGGTGGTGAGTGGCTGCCCGCCGCGTTCGCACCCCGGAGTGTCGACGTCGAGACCGTCGGGGTGACGTGGAACGCGGAGACCGGCTCGTTGATCACCGCCGAGGACGGGGCGGTCGGTGAGGGCCTCGCCTACACCGTCGAGTCGGTGGTGCCCATCTTCACCACCGACGAGATCCTGGCCGCCTCCCCCTTCGTGCCCGACGACATCGCCGAGCGGTTCCTCGCCCTGCCCGACGACCTCCCCGAGATCGTGGAGACCGAGGCCCGGCGCATCACCACCGACGCCGACAACCGGCTCGATCAGATGCTCGCCCTGCAGGAACACTTCCGTGCCTTCGACTACTCGGTTCGTCTCGGCGCCCGGAACCCCGACCTCGACCCGATCGAGCAGTTCCTCGACGAACGGGTCGGGTTCTGCCAACAGTTCGCCGGCACCTTCGCGCTGATGGCCCGCTCGCTCGGCGCCCCCGCCCGGGTGGCGGTCGGCTTCACGTGGGGCGACCCGATCGGACCGCCCGACGAGCTCGGCCGCACCACCTACTCGGTCTCGGGTCGCCAGACCCACGCCTGGCCCGAGGTGTGGTTCGAGGGCCTCGGTTGGGTCGCCTTCGAGCCCACCCCCGGTCGTGGCGCTCCCGGCGCCGCCGCCTACACCGGCGTCGCCGCCCAGCAGGACTCCCTCGTCCAGCCCGACGACCCGGCCGGTCCGACCACCACGACCACCGAAGCGGGTGGTGATCTCGTGCTGCCCGAACAGACCATCCCCGACGACTTCCTCGCCGAGGACCTGCCCGAGTCGGGCGGGCTGGCCGTCGCCGCCGAGTCGGGCGGTCTCGACATCCCCTGGAGGCTCGTCGGCCTGCTCACGGCCGTGCTCGCCTACCTGCTCGGGCTGCCCGCCTGGCAGCGGCTGCGTCGACGGCGCCGAGCGGCCCGGGCCGACTCCGCCGCCGGTCGGATCGACGCGGCGTGGGCGGACGCCGTGGAGACGGCCGAACAGGTCGACCTCGTCCGCCGGACCGGCGAGACCGAGCTCGAGTTCGCGGACCGTCTGGCCGCCGATCGCCGGATCGACGACGAGGACATCCGCCGCCTCGCCCGGGTCACCGCGTCGGCCCGCTACGGGCCGGCTCCGAGCGACGACGATGCCGTGCTCGCCCGCGAGTGCGCGGACCGCATCACCATGCGCCTGCGGCGATCCGGCGCACGGAGCCACTGGCTCCGGCGGGATCTCGATCCCCGGCGGCTGTGGCGGCCGACCGGGCGGACGATCGAACCGGCCCCCGCCGCGCCGGCACCGGCTCCCGAGCCGGTCGAGGTCGGCTGAGGCGACGACTCGGCGCCCGGGCCCCGGCGCGACAACGGCCGCCTCCCGGCGGCCGTCGATCATCCCGGTCGAGCCGGGCGGGGTTCAGTCCTCGTCGTCGGTGCGGTTGTCCTCACCACGGAGGTTCGGGTTGGCGGCGCGGATGGCGCTCGACACCTGGTGCATGCCGGCCTTGCCCATGAGGCGGAGGTTCCGTTCGAAGCCGAGGGCGCCCACGAGCATCACGAGGAACCCGAGGAAGGCGAGCAGGAAGTGGATGCGTAGGGTGAGGATCATCACGACCGCACCGGCGAGCACGAGACCCGTCGACCAACGCATCGAACCGAGCGCGTGCCGATACACGGTCGTCTCCGACACCTCGCGGGCCAGACGCGGGTCCGACTCCTCGAGGTGACGCTCGATTTCGGACAGGATCCGCTGTTCGTCTTCAGACAGGGGCATCAAGCGACCTCTCACACACACTTCGCACGTCAAAGCATCGCGCAGTGGCGACCGCGATACAACGCGCCGTCCCGTATTGGGACCGTTCACGGGTGAAACCGCCCCCAGCCTTGTGGTCTTCCGCACCCGACGCCCAATCGGGCGATGGCCCGAACGGCCCGATCCCCGGCCCCGGCGGGAGTCGAACGACCCGACTCGGGCCCGGACGTCCCTCAATCGGGGTGTACGGCCGCGGGACCCCACGACTCGCCGCCCGGCGACCCGCGTCGACCACCACCCCGCGAGGCCGGAGCCCCCGGTCCGATGGCGTCGTCACCGAACCGACGGCGGATCTCGTCGATCGCGGCCGTCTCGGCCTCGTCGCGCTCGGTCCGGCTCGTCGAGTCACCCTCTCCCGACGGCTCGAGATCCTCGAAACTGAGCTGATCGGCGCGATCCGCTCCCAACGACGTCACGCCGATGCCGAGGAGCCGGAGGCCGCCGTGCACCCCACCGAGGTCGAGGGTGTCGAGCAACGAGCGCCCGGTCCGGGCGATGTCGGGGCCGCGATCGGTCGACCGCTCGAGCGTCCGGGCCCGGGTCAGGGTCCGGAAGTCCCCGTATCGGGCCTTCACCTGCACCGTCCGGCCCCGCAGACCCGCCGCCCGCAACCGGGTCGCGACACGATCGGCCATCCGGACCAACTCGGCGTCCAACGTCGCCCGGTCCTCGACGTCGCGCACGAAGGTCTCCTCGTGGCTGATCGACTTGACCGCCCGATCGGCCTCGACGGGGCGGGGATCGTCGGCTCTGGCCATCGCGTACAGGTGCCGTCCGTGTGCCGCACCGACGGTGGCGACGAGGCGGTCCTCGGTCAGCGCCCGCAGATCGGCGACGGTGACGATGCCGAGACGGGCGAGCTTCTCGTGGGTCTTCGGCCCGACCCCCCACAGCGCCCGGATCGGCAGGGGGTCGAGAAACGCCCACTCACCTCCCGCGGCCACCTCGAACACCCCGCGCCCGGGCCGGATCGTGCGCCCCTCGATCGTCGGCTTCGCCTCCTCCGAGGCCAGCTTGGCGATGAGCTTGGAGGTCCCGATCCCGACCGAGGCGGTGAGCCGCTCGGTGTCGAGGATCCGACGACGGAGATGGTCGGCGATCGCCCGAGGGGTGCCGAAGAGGCGGATCGCTCCGGTCACGTCGAGGAAGGCCTCGTCGAGCGAGATCGGCTCCACGCCGGGCGTCACATCGGCGAAGATCGCCATGATCGACGCGGAGACCTCGGCGTAGCGGCTCATGTCGCCGTGGAGGAAGACCGCATGGGGGCAGAGCTGGCGGGCCCGGGCCGAGGGCATCGCCGAGCGGATGCCGTACACCCGGGCCTCGTAGGAGGCGGCGGCCACCACACCCCGATCGCTCGAGCCGCCGACGATGACGGGACGACCACGCAGCGACGGGTCGTCCCGGATCTCGACCGACGCGTAGAACGCGTCCATGTCGACGTGCAGGATGCTGGCGACGTCCCGGGGTGGCGACCAGGACGGTTCCCGCCCCGGCGTGCTCACGGGTGCCGGGAGAGCCGCGCGGTGGCCAGGTGTGCGCCGTCGAGCAGGAACCCGAACCGGCGCCCGTCGTCGACCCCGTCGTCGAGGTGGGCGAGGAGCGGCTCGGCCACCCACGGAGGTCCGGTGCCCAGGCGATCCCGTGTGTCGACCATCGAGCAGTACTCGGCGAGCTCGACGATGCCGTCGGGGTCGTCGATCCCGATCTCCCCCGTGACGGCGCCGGCGGCGAGGTGCGCCACCACCCGGAGATGGAACCCGGCATCGGGCGCGAGCAGTTCGACGGTGTAGAGCGGCGCCGACCATCCGGCGACCGACAGGCCGGTCTCCTCGAAGACCTCCCGTGTGAGCGCCGTCGTCGGCGCCTCACCGAGATCGATGACGCCGCCGGGCGTCGACCAGTCGGTCGACCCGTTCCGACGCCGGTTGCGCACGAGCAGCACCTCGTCGGCCCGCCGCACCACCCCGGTCGCCACCGACCAGCGACGCAGTCCGGCGACGACGTCGACGTCGAGCCCGTAGCGGGCCGCGGTCGCCTCGTGCTCGCCGTCGTGGAGGGCGTCGGGATCGGGCGTGGTCGACATCTCGGCCATCATGCCAGGGGCGTAGGCTGCCGGCATGACGGAACCCGATGCCGGCGGTGCGATCGAACGCACCGACCCGGATGCGCACCCGCTGCCGTTCGAGGGACTCCGGGCTCCCGAACCCGTCGATGCGACGCCGCCGACGAGCGCCCGCTTCCTCGCCCTCGGCGCCATCCTCCTCGGTGGCCTCCTGGGCGGCCTGATCGGTTACGGGATCGGCGACGTCATGGGATCGACCGGGACCGAGACCACCCAGGCCACCGGCGGCAACGAGAGCTGGGCCGCCATCGGTGCGGTCATCGGCGCGGTGTCCGGCGCCCTCGGCGTCGGTGTCGTCGCGAGCCTCGCGCTGCGGGCGATGAGCGAGTGGAAGGCCGTCACCCATCCCGAAGACGACAACCCGGATCGCCGAGGCCACCTGTGACCACCACCGACCCCACGGCCCTGATGGAGATCGCCGCCCGTCTCGCGGAGGAGGCCGGTGCGCTCGCCCGGCTCCGCCGTGACGACGTGGTCGCGTCCGCCGAGACCAAGTCGTCGGCCACCGATCTCGTCACCGAGGCCGACCGGGCGGCGGAGGCGCTCATCATCGGCGGCCTCGCGGCCGCCCGACCCGACGACGGCATCGTGGGCGAAGAGGGTGGCGAGAAGGCCAGCGAGACCGGACTCTCGTGGTTCATCGACCCGATCGACGGGACCACCAACTTCGTCTACGGCATCCCCGACTGGGGTGTGTCGATCGCCGTCGCCGAGACCGACCCGGACGACCCCGGTGTGCCCACCCGTGTGATCGCCGCCGCCGTGGCCGACCCCGGCAAGGGTGGCCTCTACACGGCCTCGATCGGTGGCGGCGCCCACCTCGACGGCATGCCGCTGCACGCCTCGACGACGACGGCACTCGAGCTGGCACTCGTCGGCACGGGCTTCAGCTACCTCCCCGAACGTCGCCGCCATCAGGCCGCGGTCATCGCCGCCCTGCTGCCCGAGATCCGCGACATCCGTCGCCACGGCGCCGCCGCACTCGACCTGTGCTCCGTCGCGGCCGGTCGGCTCGACGCCTACTTCGAGATCGGCCTGAACTCCTGGGACCTCGCGGCCGGGTGGCTGATCGCCGCCGAGGCCGGCGCGGTGGTCGACGATCTCCGCGGCGGGCTCCCGAGCCCCACGGCGACCTTCGCCGTGGCGCCGGGGATCGCCACCGCGCTCGGCGACCGTCTGCGCGACCTCGAGGCCGACCGATCGCCGGTCTGACCCCGACGATCGGGGCGTCCGGGGTGAATCCACCCCGATGAGTGACATTCCCGCGCCGCATGGGCCAACATGGCGCCGTGGGAACACACATCCTGACCGTCGAAGACGACGAACGCATCCGCCAGGCCGTCAAGCTCGCGCTGCTCGACGAGGGCTGGGACGTCTCGGAGGCCGCCACGGGTGAGGATGCGCTGAACGAGTTCACCGCCCAGCCGACCGACGTCGTCCTGATCGACATCATGCTCCCCGGGATCGACGGATTCGAGGTCTGCCGGTCGATCCGTCGGCGCAGCGACGTCCCCATCATCATGGTGACGGCCCGGGCCGACACCCACGACGTCGTCGCCGGGCTCGAAGCCGGCGCGGACGACTACCTCACGAAGCCCTTCGCCCCGAAGGAGCTGTCGGCCCGGATCCGGGCCCTGCTCCGCCGCAGCCGCAACGTCGACAGCGGCACCCTCGACCGCATCGTCGTGGGTGAACTCGAGATCCGACCCGACGAGGGTGTGGTCACCCGATCGGGCGAGGAGCTGCACCTCACCAAGACCGAGTTCAAGCTGCTCGTCGAGCTCGCCAGCTCCCCCGGCAAGGTGTTCAGCCGCGAGGCGCTGCTCGAACGTGTGTGGGGCTATGACTACTTCGGCGACGGCCGACTCGTCGACGTCCACATCCGGCGACTGCGCACGAAGGTCGAAGCCGACCCGGCGAGCCCCCGCTACGTCGTGACGTCCCGTGGTCTCGGCTACAAGCTCCAGACCTGAGCCGGCTCCCGTCGGCACCGACGGTCGGGAGCGCACCGCCGATCGTCGCCGCCCACGCCGGGTGCCCCGGACCCGGCGGGTCGGGCTCCAGGCGAGGGTCGCGATCTTCTACGCGCTCGGCGCCCTCCTGTTCTCCTCGGCGTTGGCGGGTTCGGCGTTCGTCGTCACGCGGAACCGCCTGATCGACAACTCGGTCGAGCGGGCCCGGGCCCAGGTCGAGGGCAACGCGAACCGGGTGCTGAACGGTCTCGCCGAGTTGCCCCCACCCGACGAGCGCGAGCCGGTGGCCGAGGGTCAGCTCGACACCGTGGAGCTGACCCTCGACGGCACGTTCCGACCCAACCGGGCCCGCTCGCTGCTCGTGTTCGAGGACGAGGCCCGTTCGGCCGGTGGTGTCGAACTCGCCGACGTGCCCGAGACGCTCCGCATCGTGGTCGAGGACGGACGGGCGGGCCAGACGATCACCAAGGCGGGCGATGGGCAGTCGCAGCTCGCGATCGGCGTCTACATCGCCGACATCGACGCCCAGTACTACGAGCTGGCCCGCCTGGCCGAGCTCGACGACACGCTCACGACGTTGCGGAACATCCTCGCCGCCTCCGCGATCGGCACGGCGCTGCTCGGTGCGGGCCTCGGCGCCTGGTCGGCGAGGCGCCTCCTGCGACCGATCGGCAACGTGAGCCGTGCGGCGCAACGCATCGCCGCGGGTGACCTCACCGAACGCCTCGACCCCGCCGTCGACCCCGACCTCGCCCGGCTCGCCACGTCGTTCAACACGATGGTGGCCACCCTCGCCGACCGCCTCGAGCGGGACTCCCGCTTCGCCTCCGACGTCTCCCACGAGTTGCGGTCTCCGCTCATGACCCTGACCGCCTCGATCGAGGTCCTGGAGCGTCGCCGGGACCAGATGCCGGACGTGGCCGGCCAGGCCGTGGATCTGCTCGGGCAGGACATCCGGCGGTTCCAGCGCCTCGTCGAGGATCTGCTGGAGATCAGCCGGGCCGACGCCGGGGCGGCGTCGCTCGAGCGCTCCCCGCTGTTGTTGAGCGAGTTCGTCGAGCAGGTGGTCGCCATGACCCGCACACCCGACGTGCCCGTCGCCCACCCTCCGGACGCGGAGGAACTGATCATCTCGGCCGACAAACGTCGACTGGCCCAGATCATCTCGAACCTCGTCGACAACGCCGCCAAGTACGGCGGGGGTGCGACCGACGTCGGCTACGAGGGTCGAGGGTCGATCGTGCGGCTGTGGGTCGGCGATCGTGGTGCCGGCGTGCCGCTGGCCGACCGCTCACGGATCTTCGACCGGTTCAGCCGGGCCGGTGGCGATGCCGGCCGGCGCGGGACCGCCACCGGCTCGGGACTCGGCCTGTCGCTCGTGGCCGAACACGTCCGCCTGCACGAGGGCCGGGTGTGGGTCGATGACCGGCCCGACGACGACACCGGTGCCTGGTTCGTGGTGGAGATCCCCGTGGGCGACATCGACGGCGAGGGGGAGTTCGCATGACCGGGCGGCGATCGATCCTGGGGCCGGTGGCGGCCGCCGCCGCGCTGGCCGTGCTCGCCGGAGCCTGCGGTGTGCCGACCGACGACGAGGTCGAACTCATCGAGACCGACGAGTTCACCGCCCTCACCACACCGTCGCCGGTGGAGAACAGCGACGCCATCGATCCCTTCCCCGTGATCGGGACCGAGTTCGACCTGTTCTTCGTCAACGAGAACCAGCTCCTCGAACCGGTCACGAGGACCTTCCCGGACGGGACGACCCAGCCCGAGCTGCTCGACGCCCTCGTCGAGGGCCCGTCGGCGGACGAACAGAGCGACGCGGTGCTCGTCACCCGCCTCCAGCCGGTGGCCGACCCGCGGATCGTGCGGAACGACGACGGCACCATGGTGATCCGCGTGACCGACGAGGCCGATCTGCGCAGTGACGAGAACCTGCGCGACATCTTCGGGCAGATCATCTGCACCATGGGTCCGCTCGTCGGTGTCGACCGTGTCACCCTCGAGGACTCCGAGGGCGCCATCCCCTTCTCCCCCGGCGATGGTGCGCCACAGCCCTCCGTCACCGTCGAGGAGTACGGCGGCTGCGAATCCGAACCGCCCCTGTTCGTCGGGCCGGATGAACCGAGCCCCGAAGGAGCCGGCGAGGACGGTGTCGTCGAGGGCGACGGGGCGGCCGACGCCGACGGCTGATTCCGGCCTCGCCGGGCCGCGTCGGCTCGGACGGGTGTGGACCTCCCCCGTCGTCGACGGCGGGGTCAGTCGAGGAAGCGGGCGCCACCGGCGGGCGCGGCCCGTGTCCACCAGGTGTCGACGTCGAGCTCGGTGCCCGGTTCGCAGAACGCCACGAGCGAGCCACCGAAGCCGCCGCCGGTGAGGCGGGCCCCGAGCACCCCGGGCGTCGCCCGCACACGGGCGACCATGGCGTCGACCTCGTCGTTCGAGGTCTCGTAGTCGACGGCCAGCGAGCGATGGCCTTCGTCGAGGATCGCCCCGGCCCGGGCGACGTCGCCCCGGTCGAACACCTCGATCATCTCGAGCACACGGGCGTTCTCGGTGACGATGTGGCGACCCCGACGTCGCAGGACCTCGTCGTCGAGGGCCTCGACCGTGGCGAGGTCGACCGAGCGCAGCGGACCGAGGCGACGGGTCAGTTCGGCCGCCGAGGCGGCCCGGTCGTTGTACTGCGAGCTCTCGAGCTGGCGGTAGACCCCGGAGTGGACGACGAGCACCTCGAGCCCGTCGGGCAGACGCACCGGCTCGGTGGCGAGGGTGTCGCAGTCGAGCAGGAGGGCCTCGCCGGGCCCGGGCACGACGATGGCGGCCTGGTCCATGATCCCGATGTTCACGCCCGTGGCGGCGATCTCGGCCCGCTGGCACGCGCCGGCGAGTGCCATCCGATCGAGGTCCCACGACGACCCCCGCCCGGCCAGGGCGAGGGCGAGCCCGCACGAGACGGCCGAGGAGGACGACAGGCCCGAGGCGGGCGGCAGGTTCGAGCTGAGCGAGGCCGTCAGACCCCGGTCGGCGCCGAGGCCGAGCTCCTCGAGCAGTGGGGCGATGACCCGCCCCCATCCGGCGGGTTCGTCGACGCCCGATCCGACGGGGAGCTCGATGTGGACCTCGTCGGCCACGGCATCGGACCGCAGTGCCACGACACCGGGCGTGACGGTGCCCTCGATCGTGATCCCCACACCGAGGGCCATCGGCAGCACGAGGCCACCGGAATAGTCGGTGTGCTCACCGATGAGGTTGACCCGGCCGGGGCTGAAGAGCCGGACGGTCCCGTCGGTCGTCTGGTCGGTCATGCGAAGAACTCCTGGGCGACCGACCAGAGCTGGGGGTTGACCGGCTTCAGTTCGGCGACGGCATCGGCGATGGGCACCCGGATCACCCGGTTGGCCGCGTAGGCGACCATCTCACCCCAGGCCTCGTCGTGCACGGCGTCGATGGCGGCCACGCCGTACCAGGTCGACAGGACCCGATCGAGCGGTGTGGGCGAACCGCCCCGCTGGACGTGGCCGAGCACGGTCACCCGCGTCTCGAACCCCGTCCGGTGCTCGATCTCCGAGGCGACGAGGTTCCCGATCCCACCGAGGCGGATGTGGCCGTACTGGTCGTATTCGTCGGGTGGGATCTCGATGGTGCCGGGACGGGGCTTCGCGCCCTCGGCGACCACGACGATCGACGCGTACTTGCCCCGCTCGTGGCGGCGCGACAGCGCGGCGCACACCTCGGCGATGTCGAACGGCTCCTCGGGGATGAGGGTCATCGTGGCGCCACCGGCGATCCCGGCCCAGGTGGCGATGTGGCCGACGTGGCGGCCCATGACCTCGATCACCATGACCCGGTTGTGCGACTCGGCCGTGGTGTGCAGCCGGTCGATGGCCTCGGTGGCGATCGCGACGGCGGTGTCGAATCCGAAGGTCCGTTCGGTGATGCCGATGTCGTTGTCGATCGTCTTCGGCACCCCGACCACGGGCAGGCCGTCGCGATGGAGCTCCGCCGTGCAGGACAGGGTCCCCTCACCGCCGATGGCGATGATGGCGTCGAGGCCCTCGCGCTCGATCGTGGCCCGCACCTTGTCCACCCCGTCGGGGAACATGTAGGGCTGGATCCGGGAGGTCCCGAGGATCGTGCCACCCCGGGGCAGCGTGCCCCGCAGCGACTCGACGTCGAGCTCGAGGAACTCCCCGTCCATCACACCGCGCCAGCCGTCGACGAAGCCGATCAGTTGGTCGCCGTAGTGCCGCTCGCCCTTGCGGACGATCGCCCGGATGACGGCGTTGAGGCCGGGGCAGTCGCCCCCGCCCGTCAGGATGCCGACGCGCATGCGCTTCCTCTGTGGTGATGGGAACCGCGACCACACCGGGGGTCCGGGGCGTGGCGGTTCGTCTGTCGCGGAGTCCCACCTCGGACGACGTCGTCACCGGTGGGGTGATGCATCGCCACGCTGCGAGCGGAGCCCAGCCTAGAGCCTCACCCGCCCCACCCGGGGAGGCGGGCGGTTAGCGTGGCCGCATGGCCGTCGTGATCGCACTGGACGCAGGTACCACCGGAGTTCGAGCCCTCGCCATCGCCGAGGATTCGTCCGTCGTCGGATGGTCGTATCGGGAGTTCACCCAGCACTTCCCGCAGCCGGGCTGGGTCGAGCACGACGCCACCGAGATCTGGACCTCGATCCAGACCGTGATCGCCGAGCTCGTCGCCACGCTCGACCAGCCGGTGGCCGCGATCGGCATCACCGATCAGCGTGAGACGGTCGTGGCCTGGGATCGCCGCACCGGTGCACCCCGGCACCGCGCGATCGTCTGGCAGGACCGCCGCACGGCCGAGACCTGCGAAGCCCTCGAGGCGGCCGGTCATCTCGACATGGTCCGTCACCGCACGGGCCTCGTGCTCGATCCGTACTTCTCGGGCACCAAGTTCGCGTGGTTGCTGAACGAGGGTGGGGTGCAGGTCGACGAGCACCTCGCGCTCGGCACGATCGACTCCTGGCTGGTCTGGAAGCTCACCGGCGGCGCCGCGCACGTCACCGAACCGTCGAACGCCAGCCGGACCATGTTGTTCGACATCCGAGAGATGGCGTGGTCGGAGGAACTCTGCGACGTGCTCGGGGTGCCGATGGCCGCGCTCCCCGAGGTCCGTCCCACGTCGGGCCGGTTCGGCGAGACGGCCGACACCACCGCACTCGGTGCCGGGATCCCGATCTCGGGGATCGCCGGCGATCAGCAGGCCGCGCTGTTCGGCCAGGCCTGCTTCGAGACCGGCATGACCAAGAACACCTACGGCACCGGCTCGTTCCTGCTCATGAACGTCGGGAACGAGTGCCCCGATCCGGTGGAGGGTCTGCTCACCACCGTCGGCTGGACCCTCGGCGAGGGTCAGGCGCCGACCTACGCCTTCGAGGGGGCGGTCTTCGTGACCGGCGCCGCGATCCAGTGGCTCCGGGACGGACTCGGCATCATCGACGAGGCTCCCGAGATCGGCCCGCTGGCGGCCTCCGTCGCCGATTCCGGCGACGTGTTCCTCGTGCCGGCCTTCGCCGGCCTCGGATCGCCGTGGTGGGACCCCTACGCCCGGGGCACGATCGTGGGCATCACCCGGGGCACCGGTCGGGCCGAGATCGCCCGGGCGACCGTCGAGTCGATGGCGTTCCAGGTGCGCGACCTCGTCGATCTGATGGCCGGCGCCGCCGGCCGCCCGCCGGCGGAGCTGCGGGTCGATGGTGGCGCGTCGGTCATGGACCTCCTGTTGCAGATCCAGGCCGATCAGCTCGGCGTGACCGTGACCCGTCCGTCCAACCAGGAGACGACCGCGCTCGGCGCCGCCTACCTGGCCGGTCTCGCCGAGGGGTTCTGGGGTTCGCTCGACGAGGTGACCGCCGCCTGGGCCGTCGATGCCCGCTTCAGCCCGGCCGCCGATCGAGCGGCCGCCGATCGCCTGCACGGGCGCTGGCTCCAGGCCGTCGAACGCAGCCGGGGTTGGGCCCGGACCGACGGTTGAGCCAGGCGCATCGTCCGGATTCGTCGATCTCGCGCTCCGACAAGGAGCGAGGGGTGAGTTCTTGACCGTCCGGTCAAGAACTGCCTACCGTCGGATGGATGTCGACAGCTGCCGACACCAGGAAGCTCACCCCACGGGGCCGTGATCGGCGCCAGAGCCTGCTCGACTTCGCGATCCGGCGGTTCGCCGAGAACGGCTACCACCCCACCTCGGTCGCCGACATCGTCGACGGCGTCGGTGTCGGCAAGGGTGTCTTCTACTGGTACTTCCCGTCGAAGGACGACCTCCTGCGGGAGATCCTGCGCGACTCGATCTACGACCTGCGCAAGACCCAGCAGGCCGCGATCGACGGCGTCGACGGTCCGCTCGCCAAGCTCGAGGCCGGCGTCCGCGCCTCGATGGCGTGGTCGATGACCCATCCGGACATCCTCCGACTCGTGGCGTTCGCCTGGACCGAGCAGACCTTCGCCGAGGCCCTCCGCAAGGGTGACCAGATCCTGCTCGCCGACACGGCCCGCCACATCAAGGCGGCGATCGCGGAGGGCGACATCGCGCCCGGCGATCCCGAACTGTTGGCGATCGCGGTGAACGGCGTGACCCGCCAACTCTCGAGCCCGGAGACCGGCACGGTGAGTGGCGACGGAACCGTCACGATCGACGAAGCGCAGATCCAGGAACGGATCGAGCTCGGCGTCCGGGTCGTCCTCCACGGCATCCGTGGCTGACGACCCACGGCCCGAGGCCGCCGTCTTCGACACTCGGCCCGAGGCCGCCGTCTTCGACACTCGGCCCGAGGCCGCCGTCTTCGACACTCGGCCGGAGGCCGTCGTTTTCGACAAGGACGGCACGCTGCTCGACTTCGCCCCGACGTGGAGTGACGCGCTGTGCGCCGCGATCGAGGCGTCGGCCCACTCCCCCGCCGATGCCGACGAGGCGGCACGGGCGCTCGGCATCGATCGCTCGACGGGGAGGTTCACACCCGATTCGTTGTTCCTCGTCGGCCCCAACGACGCCTGTGACGACCTGACCAGGCATCTCCTGGATCTGCCGAGCTATCGCCGGGTGCTCGCCGAGCGTTCGTCCGCTGGTGCCCGGCCCCTGCCGGGTGCGGTCGAGCTGCTCGAGGCGCTCGCCGCGGTCGGCGTCCCGATGGCGGTCATGACGAACGACTCCGAGGAGATGGCCCGAACCCAGCTCGGCGGTCTCGGCCTGCTCGCCCACTTCACGACGGTGATGGGTTTCGACTCCGGGTTCGGGGGCAAGCCCGGCCCGGCGCCACTCGTCGAAGCGGCCCGCCGCCTCGGCGTCGGCCCCGACCGTTGCCTCATGGTCGGCGACACCGGCCACGACATCGACGCGGGCATCGCCGCCGGGATGCGGACCGCCTTGATCTCCGCCGACGGTGACGACCTCGGACTCGACCCCACGATCGTCGTGCGACGCCCCGACGAGCTGCTCGTCCACCTGACCTGATCGGCGAGCGCCGGGGCCGACCGACGCGACGTGCGAGACTCCGGTGATGAGTTCGGAGGCTGCAGCGATCACCGCCTCGTCCGAGCCCGTGACCCGGGCCCGGCTCGTCTCCGACCTCCGTGAGCTGGGCGTCGCCGAGGGTGACGTGTTGTGTGTGCACACCTCACTGCGGGCGCTCGGATGGGTCCCGGGTGGCCCCCAGACGGTGCTGCTCGCCCTGCTCGACACCGTCGGCCCCACCGGCACGCTCGTGTTCCCGACCCAGACCTCGCACCTGAGCGACCCCGCGCACTGGGAGCAGCCGCCCGTCCCGCCCGCCTGGGTCGACCCCGTGCGAGCCGAGCTGCCCGCCTTCGATCCCGCCCTCACTCCCTCCCGGGGTATGGGTGCCGTCCCCGAGTGCGCCCGCTCCCATCCGGCCGCCATCCGCTCGGCCCATCCGCTGCTGTCGTTCGTCGCGATCGGCCCGCGGGCGGCCGACCTCATGATCCCGCACGAGCTGTCACCCGGCTTCGGTGAGGGCTCACCGCTGGCTCGGCTGGAAGCTGCGGCGGCCTCGGCTCTGCTGCTCGGGGTCGACCACGGTTCCTGCACCCCGCTCCATCTGGCCGAGCACCGGGCCACGTGGCCGTCGAAGACCTGGGGTGAGGTCTCGGCCCCGATCAGCGACACCGACGGCGAGCGGGTCTGGTGGACGTGGTCCGATCTCGAACTCGACGAGGAGGACTTCGCGCTGATCGGACGGGCCTACGACGAAGCGGGTCGAGGTCGGCGCGGCACGGTCGGGCTCGCCGAGTCCCGACTCGACGTCATCGCCGATCTCGTTGCGTTCGCGACCGACTGGATGACGACGAACCGCCGCTGAGACGCGCCGGCCGGCGGCCGACGCGGGGCGCCGGACATCACGAAGCCACTCGGCTCAGGGCTCAGTCGGCGAGCGGCTCCCACGACCACCGAGCGGCAGCCTCGGCCCCGAAGATCCGGACCTCGGTGCCATCGGCGGTGAACAGGGCGTCGGTCGGCTCGACGTCGGCGTCGGCCCGACGGGTCAGGCGGACCTTGGCGGAGGCACGCGCCACGCCGTAGTGATCGGCGCCGTGATGGGAGACGAAGCCCTCGAGCTGGTCGAGTGCTCCGAGCTCGTGGAACAACTCCGCCACGACCTCGAGGGCGTAGGGGGCGTTGAAGATGCCCGCGGCGACCTTGTCGGCCTCCTTGGCGCTCAGCGGGTGCGGCGCCGAGTCGGTGCCGTAGAAGAACGACGGATCGCCCGAGGTGGCCGCCTCGGCGATCGCGATCCGCTCCTCCGCCGAGTTGATGACCGGTTTGCAGTAGAGATGCGGGCGCATCCCGTTGGCCAGCAGGTCGGTGCGATCACACGTGAGATGGTGCGGCGTGATCGACCCGCCCACCTGGGCGTGCTCCCGCACGATGTCGAGCCCGGCTCGTGTCGAGATGTGCTCGACCGTGACCCGGAGTTCGGGGATCGCCTCGACGACCGGCAGCAGTTGGTGCTCGATGAAATGTGCTTCGCGGTCGAACAGGTCGATCCCGGGATCGGTCGATTCGGCGTGGACGAGCAGCGGCAGGCCGGCGCCGGCCATCGCCTCGAGGGTCGACCGGAAGCCGAGGAGCGACGAGCCGCCGGCCGCGGAGTTCGTCGTGGCTCCGGCCGGGTAGTACTTCGCTCCGAACACGACCCCGTCGGCGGCACCCGCGAGCATGTCGGCGACGTCGAGGTCGTCGTTCAGATACAGCACCATCACCGGCGTGAAGTCGGCTCGGGCGTCGGGTCCGGCAGCGGCCAGGATCCGATCCCGGTAGGCCGCGGCTGCGGCCGTGGAGGTCACCGGCGGCCGCAGGTTGGGCATGACGACGGCGTGACGGAACGTCGACGCGGTGTAGGGCGCGACGGCGTCGAGCATCTCGTCGTCCCGCAGGTGCACGTGCCAGTCGTCGGGGGCGGCGATGTCGAGGGTGATCTCGTTCACGCAGCGGAACCTAGCCCTGTGGACCGCAGCCGCCGCACTCAGGGACGGAGCCGGCGATACAGCACGTGTCGTCGCAGCTCGTGCCCCTCCGGCAGCGCCGGATGGTCGAAGTCGTCCCCGGGGTCGCGGGTCATCCCGACCTTCTCCATCACCCGTCGGGAGGCCACGTTGTCCGTGACGGTGAACGACACGATCTCCGCGAGTTCCAACCGTGCGAAGCCGTCGTCGAGCACGGCACGGGCGGCCTCCGGGGCGAACCCGAGCCCCCAGCAGGATCGGGCCAGTCGCCATCCGACCTCGACCACCTCGTCGGTCGCGACGTGGATCGGCAGCTCCCAACGGGGCACGGCCAGGCCGACGAAGCCGAGGCATCCCGGGGCGTCGAGCGACTCGACCGCCCAGAGCCCCAGCCCGCGTTCGTCGAACGAGGCCTCGATCCGATCGATCATGGCGTCGGACGCGGCCCGGTCGAGGGTCGCCGGGAAGTGGCGCATCACCTCGGGATCGGCGTTGAGCGCGGCGAACGGCGCCCGGTCCTCGTCTCGCCAGCGTCGGAGCCGGAGGCGGGCCGTGAGCAGTTCGCCCGGCGGCGCCGCCCCGTTCACTCGCCGTCGAGGCGGGTGAGCGCCTTGCGCAGGTTCCGGATGGCCTGGTTGGTGCGCTGCTCGTTCTCGATGAGTGCGAACCGCACGTGGCCCTCACCGCCCGGACCGAAGCCCGAACCGGGTGAGCAGGCGACCTCGGCCTCCTTCACCAGGAAGGAGGCGAACTCGACGGAGTTCATGTCGGCGTACTCCGGCGGGATCGGCGCCCACACGAACATCGTGCCCTTGGGCTTCTCGATCTCCCAGCCGATCCGGTTCAGCCCCTCCACGAGGCAGTCGCGCCGGGACTGGTAGATGGCGTTGACCTCGGCCGGATGGTCGGTGGCCTCGTTGAGGGTCACGGTCGCGGCGATCTGGATGGGCTGGAACGTGCCGTAGTCGAGGTACGACTTGAGCTTGGCGAGTGCACCGACGACCTCGGGGTTGCCCATCAGGAACGCCACCCGCCAACCGGCCATCGAGAACGACTTCGTCATCGAGTAGAGCTCGACGCAGTTCTCCTTCGCACCGGGGACCTGGAGGATCGAGGGCGGCTGATAGCCGTCGAAGCCGAGGTCGGCGTAGGCGTTGTCGTGCACGACGATCATGTCCCGTTCCTTGGCGAAGTCGATCACCCGGGCGAAGAAGTCGAGGTCGACACAGACCGTCGTGGGGTTGTGCGGGAACGAGATGACGAGCGTGCGGGGCTTGGGCCAGGAGTACTCCCACGCCTTCTCGAGGTTCTGGATGAACTCGTCACCCTCGGCGAGGGGCACCTCGCGGATCTGGGCACCGGCGAAGATCGGACCCCAGATGTGGATCGGGTACGAGGGGGCGGGCACGAGGCAGGCGTCGCCGGGCTGGAGCAGCACCCACATCAGGTGGGTGAACCCCTCCTTGGCGCCGATCACGTTCAGCACCTCGGTCTCGGGGTCGAGGTCGACGTCGAACCGGCGCTTGTAGTGGTCGGCGGCGGCCTGACGCAGCTTCGGGATGCCCTTCGACGCCGAGTAGCGGTGGTTGCGGTTCTTCGTGGCGGCCTCGACGAGCTTGTCGACCGCCACGTCGGGCGACGGCAGATCGGGGTTGCCGAAGCCGAAGTCGATCACGTCCTTGCCCGCTCGGCGGGCTTCCATCTTCAGATCGTTGATGATCGCCAGCACGTAGGGCGGCAGATGATTGATCCGGCGGAAGTCCATGGGGCGAGAGGCTAGGCCCCGCACCCGTCGAGTTCGGGGAGGTTTCCGTCACGCCCTGTCGCAACGATGTTGCGTTCACTCACTCCGGAAGAGTGTGCGAGCGTTCAATGCTGCGCCGATGGCGCCCGCTTCGGGGCCGAGTTGCGCGGGCACCACGGGAACCCGTGGCCGATGCTCGCCTCCCATCGTCGCACCGGGGAGCCGCTCACGGACCTCGGCGATGAAGCTCTGGTTGATCGAGGTGAGGCCGCCGCCGAGCACGACGAGGTCGGGGTCGAGGAGCACCACGAGCGACGCGATGCCCTGGGCGACCCAGGTGGCGAATCGGTCGAGGACCTCGACGGCGTCCTTGTCTCCTTCGGCGTGGGCCGCGGCGACGTGCTCGCCGCGGATCAGCCCCGGCTCGCCGCCGGCGATGTCGACGATGCGCTGCCCCCGCCCCTCGGTCACGATGACCCGGGCGAGGTTCGCGAGTCCCGTGCCCGAGGCGACCGCCTCCCAGCACCCCTTCTGGCCGCACGCACAGGTGGGCCCGGAGCGGTCGACCAGCATGTGGCCGGGCTCGCCGGCGAAGCCGTTGGCGCCCCGGACGAGCCGGCCCGCGATGATCAGCGCACCACCGATCCCGGTCCCCTGGGTGACCAGCACGACGTGATCGTGCCCCTTCGCCGCACCGAGGCGGTGCTCGGCGAGGGCGGCACACGAGGCGTCGTTCTCGGCCACGGCGGGGATGTTGAACTCCCGGCGGAGCCGGCCGGCGATGTCGAGGTTGAGCACGCCCTGCACGTTGGGGCCGTACCGCAACACCCCCTGATGGTCGACCAGGCCGGGGATGCCGCAGCCGATCGCGACCGGCGCACCCGTCTCCTCGATCAGCTGTCGGGCGACGCTGACGATCGCCTCCGGCACGAGCGACGGGTCGTGCTTCGGCGTCGCCTCGCGTGCTCGCGCCTCGATCTCCCCGGTGGTCGGATCACAGACGACGCCGAGCACCTTGGTGCCCCCGACGTCGATCCCGATGTAACGCCGTGCGGATTCCACGGGGCCGGAGCGTAGACACTCCCGCCGGCCGCTGTCTCGGCCTCAGGCCACCTTGACCCGGCTGAGGATCGCTCGGCTGAGGCCGGCGTCGGCGGTCCACGCCCGTGCGACGGGATGGTCGCTCACGAGGATCACCTGACGGCTCGTCGCCGTCTCGACCAGGACGTCGAGCAGGTCCTGGATCTCGACGTCGGCGAGCTCGCCGAACTCGGAGGTGATGACGAGCGGTGTCGGCCGGGACTCGCCACGACTCTCGTCGAGACGGGCCCGGAGGCGGACGAGTGCGTCGGCCAGGCCGGTGACCGGGCCCCGCTCGGAGGCATCGAGTTCGGCTTCGGCCCGCCGGAACGCCGTGAGGGAGCGGGTGGCGTCGTCCTCGAGTCGGTCGATGCGGAGCAACGCCGACTCGTGCCGGTCGAGGATGGTGCGGGTGCGGGCGACCTCGGCCTCGAGTGCGGCGAGCTCGTCGGCGTCGAGCGTCCAACCCTCGAGCTCGGCCCGGCGTTGCCGGCACCAGCTCTCGACCCATCCGGCGAGCAGATCCGCGCCGATCTCGTCGGGGACGTCGACCTCGTTGGCCGCCAGCGCCTCGCGCACGTCCGCGAGCCGGGCGTCGTGGTCGGGGTTGCGCTCGGTGATCACGAGCCGATCGATGGCGGCACCGAGGTCGGCCGGCAACACCGGACCCATCACGAGTCGGGCCGATGCGTCGAGATCCCGCCGCAGGTCGTCGAGCTCGACCCGGATCGGGTCGGAGGCGATCGTGCGGGCGACCGCCGCGGCCGACTCGGTCGCCATCATCACCTTCGCCCGGGCCTGATCGAGCATGGCGGCGGCGTCGCCGCGGGGTGTCGGACGGAGCCGGTACATCACGTAGGCCGAGTAGGTTGGCTGGTCGACCGCGGCGAGGAGCTCGGCGAGCTCGGCTTCCTCTTCGGGGGTGCGGGGAGGCTTGGCCCGGAAGTTGAGCCGGCCCGACGCGATCGGACGATTGGCGAGCTCCTCGAGCCGGGCCTCGTCGTCGGGGTCGAGCAGGAGCGGCGCCGCGTCGTTCTCGGCTCGGGTCAACTCGGCGCGGGCGTCGAGCAGTTCCTGATCGGCCTCGCGCTGGCGCCGGTCGAGACCGACGAGATGGTCGGCGACCTCACGATGGCGGGACTCGAACGCCCGCCAGCTGGTACGCAGCGCCTCGACATCCGGGTCGGGGGTCTCGAGCAGCGCGGGCACGGACCGGAGTTCGGCGAGCGCGGCCTCGATCTCGAGCAGGATCCGGTCCGAGGCCGGGTCGACCGAGCGGGAACGGGCGAGCTCGAGCTCGAGCTGGCGGAGTGCGGCGGCGATGCCGGGACGGAGCTCGTTGCGGGCTTCCTCGACCCGAACGGCGTCGATCTGGGCGCGGCGGTGGGCCTGATCGAGAGCGGCCTGGAGGGCGGCGCGGACCTCCCCGGCCGCCATGGGCCGGTCGAAGTCGAGGGTGGGGTCGGTCTCGGGGTCCTCGAGCGGCGAGGGCTCGGCGGTGACCTCGAGGAGGAGACCACCGTCCTCGACGAGTCCGGAGACGGCGCCGGGTCGCCCCGAGGCGAGCCGCCGCAACGCGGTCAGCACCACGTCACGGGCCTCGTCGTCGAGTCCGCTGACGACCGTCAGGAACGGGTGGAGGTCGATCGACCCCCGTCCGTGTTCGAGGTCGAGCCGCAGCATTCGCATGCGGAGGTCATCGGTACCAGCCCGGCCGTGCCCGAGTCCCGACGTCCGGGACTTCGGTCCCGATCCTCAGCTCCGGCGGGCGATCTCCCGGCAGAACCCCTCGAGCGCGGCGTGCACGATCTTGGTCTCGACCCGGCGCTTCACGAATCCGGGCAGGGGCAGCGCGAGGTCGATGGCCAGCTCGTAGGTCACCTCGGTGATCCCCGTGCCGTCGGCCGTCGTCTCACCCGTGGGCCGGAACCGGTAGGTCCCGTCGAGGCGTCGGGTGATGTCGCCGCGCTCCTGGCGCCAGGACACCCCCGTCGGCGCCGCCGAGTGGTCGTAGACCAGGGTGTATTCGGTCCGTCGGCCGACCGCCTCGGCCACGAAGCGGGCACGGGTCGGGCGACCATCGGCATCCTGATCGAGCACCTCGACCGCCGAGATCCCCTCGGCCCACTGCGGGTACGACGGGAGGTCGATCGCCACGGCGTGGCAGGCATCGGGACCGGCGAACACCGTCGTGGTCACCTGGGTGTATTCGTCGGGGAGCTCCACGGACACGGCGGCGAACCCTATCGGGCGTCGTCGATCGGGTCGAAGCGACCGTGGCGGCCACCGAGCCAGGCCATCACCCCGAGCCCGAACATGGGGACGAGGACGGCGAACACGACCGTGGTGAACGGTCGGGCGACCGCCGCGGCGACACCGACGACCGTCTGGATCGTGGCGAGGAGACGCAGCGGCCGTCGGAGTCGACCGTCGAGGTGTGGTGGGGCGGCGAGGAGCAGGCCGCCGAGGGTCACCCGCTCGAATCGACTCCGGCTCGACCCCACGGCGACCCCGCCGGCGAGCAGTGCCGAGCCGGCGACGAACGCGAAGACCGACACCCCGACGAGCGCCCATCGGCTGGCCGGCACGATGACGGCCGCCGCCGTGGCGAGCACGGCGACGACCGTCACGACCAGGTCGAGCCGCAACCATCCGCGCCCGGCCGGCACGGCCGCGGCGTCTTCCTCGGTGTCGGCGACGTCGATCGGTCCGTCGTTCACGAGCCCACCCCCGCCGGGGGGAGCACGACCTCGTCGATCGCCCGGCCGAGGCGGGCGGCGAGGTCGTCCTGATCGAACTCCGCGAGCACCCGCCGCCGACCGGCCTCGCCGAGGCGCCGTCGGCGTTCGGGGTCGACGACCAGCTGCTCGATGGCGGCGGCGACGGCACCCACGTCGGTCGGGTCGTCCACGATCAGGCCGGTCTCGTCGTGGGCGACCGCCTCGTGGGCGCCGCCCGAGCGTCCCGCGACGGTCGGGAGCCCACAGGCCGCCCCTTCGAGGAACACGATGCCGAATCCCTCCTGTTCGAGTCCGCCCCAGCGGCTCGAGCACGGCATCACCATCAGGTCGGCGGCGCCGTAGAGCCGGACGACGGCGTCGTCGTCGAGGCGGCCCGGCAACTCGACACGCCCCGGGCCCTCCCCCGCCCGCCGCCGGAGTCGCTCGAGCTCACGACCCGAACCGCCGAGCACGGCCCGCAGGCCGGGGTGCTCGGCGGCGAGTCGATGCACTGCGTCGATCACGACGTGCATGCCCTTGCGGGGCACGAGACGGTTGACCGAGGCGATCACGACGTCGTCGTCGGCGAACCCGAACTCGGCCCGCCAGGCGAGCCGTTCGTCGTGGCTCGGCGGGCGGAACCGGGTGTGGTCGACCCCGGGTGGGACGACGACGGACGGTCGATGGACCCCGGCGCAGCGCCGGGCTTCGTCCAGCGGGTATCCGCCCGCCGCGATCCACAACGACGAGCGCCGCAGCACCCGTCGCAGCATCGGCGCGAGGCCCGGGATCCGACCGGGGATCGTGACCTCGGCCCCGTGGAGCACGACGGCGATGGGCCGGTCGAGCGAGGGGCCGACCATGCCGAGCGGCACGGCCGGGTCGAGCACGACGAGTTCGGCGTCGTGGTCGGCGGCGATGCGATCGATGCGGGGCACGAGCCAGGGCCACGGCCCGAGCCAGGGTTCGACGGCCCGATCGATCCGATGCGGCGCGGCGGCATCGAAGGCCGCGGCGTCACGATGGGGCGTGGTGAGCACCCGCACGTCGTCGGCTGGGAGTCGACGCCAGAGATCCCAGAGGTAGGTCTGGATCCCGCCGATCTTCGGCGGGTAGTCGTTGGTCACCAGGAGGTGGCGTCGCACCCCGAGAGTCTGCCCTCCCCCGAGGCCGGGCCGGCGACCCGACGGCCGGTGTCGATGATCGGGATCTCGATCCGCTCAATCGGTGCGGGGCGCGACGGCGAGGCGGGCTTCGGCCGCGACATCCGGATCCGGGTCGTCCCCGAGGTCGGCGACGAGATCGTCGCGGCCCAGGCGCCGCAACGCCCATCGAGCGTGTCGACGGAGTTCCGGGCGGTCGCTGCGGGCGTGGCGAAGGAGGCTCGACACCACCGCCGGATCGTCCGGCGACGCCACGTTGCCCACCACGACGAGGGCGGTCCGCCGCAACACGTCGGGGTCGCGCCCGGCCAGATACCACCGGCCGTAGGTGGCCATCAGCGTCTCGTCGTCGAGCTCGAGCAGACCGAGCAGATCGACGTGGTCCAGCTGGTCGGCTTCGGGCGCGGGTGGACGGCGACGATCGGCCCCGAGGCTCGGCGGGCAGACGTCCTGGCATTCGTCGCAGCCGTACAGCCGGTCGCCCAGAGCGGCCCGTTGTTCGATCGGGATGGGCTCGGCGGCCTGCACCGACCAGGCGAGGCATCGGCGGGCGTCGACCACACCGGGCGCGAGGATCGCGCCCGTCGGACAGTCGTCGAGGCAACGTCGACAGGGGCCGCACCCGTCGGGCTCCGGAGTCGCCGGCGCCAGTTCGGCGTCGGTCACGACCACGCCGAGCACGACCCAGCTGCCGTGTCCGGGCACGAGGAGGTTCGCGTTCTTGCCGAACCAACCGAGGCCCGCCCGCCACGCGACGGCCCGGTCGACGATGTGGTTCTGGTCGGCGAGCACCACCGCCCGGAAGCCGTCCGAGCGGAGGTGGTCGGCCACCAGCTCCAACCGCCGACGTAACTCGTCGTAGTGGTCACGGCGGGCATAGGCCGCCACACGACCCGCCGGACCGTCGTGGTCGGGCTCGGGGGCCTCACGGCGGTAGTCCCAGGCACCGGCGACGAGTGACCGGGCCCCGGGAAGCACCCGTGCCGGGTCGGTCGACCGGTCCGGGTTGCGGTAGGTGAACTGCATCGACCCGGCGAGACCGGCCTCCCGGCGGCCGTGGAGCACCGTGCGGGCGGGCTCGAGCACCGAGGCGTCGCAACAGCCGACGGCGGCGAGGCCCGCCTCCCGCCCGACCCGGACGATCGTCGAAGCCCGTGTCGCCGGGTCGATCGTGGGGTCGGCCGCCATCGGTCTCATCATGGCAGGGCCGGGGCGGGCGGCTCAGGCGGAACGGTGCCGCAGGCTCGGCACCAGCCCGGCGTCGCCGAGGCGCCGCAGCGCCGCGAACTCCGCCACGTCGATGATCACCGCCGAGTCGGGCTCCCGCCCGGTGATGAAGGTGACCACACAGTCGTCGCAGGTGTCGGTGTCGAGACGCACGCAGGCGGCGCAATCGATCGTGATGCTCATGAGCCGGAACCTACGGACGGGGTGTGACAGCCGCCGTCGCCACCGACGGCCGGGGGTCCGCTCGGGTAGCGTTCCCCCCGTGCAGGCACTCGAGTTCCGCCGAGAAGAAGCCCGGTTCGTCGCCTCGGCGGTCGCCGCCCGGTTGCGCCCGGGGTCGGGGGCCACCGTCGGCCCGATCCACCTCGTCGAGACCTCGGCGCCCGAGCTCCCCCACGACGACTGGGTGCGGGTCCGGACCCGGCTGGCCGGGATCTGCGGATCCGACCTCGCCACCGTGGAGGGCAAGGCCGCCCGCTACTTCGAGCCGTGGATCACGTTCCCGTTCGTGCCGGGCCACGAGGTCGTCGGCACGACCGAGGACGGCCGACGAGTGGTGCTCGAGCCCGTGCTCGGCCACGCCTGTCGTGGCTTCGAGCCGCCCTTCGAGGGCGCGGCCCAGGCCGACGGCGACGACTACCGCCACCTCGTGGGCGGCCACCTCGAGCCCGGCATCCAGACCGGCTCGTGTGAATCGACCGGCGGCGGCTGGTCGACCGAGTTCGTCGCCCACCCGTCCCAGCTCCACGACGTTCCCGACGAGCTCAGCGACGAGTCCGCCGTCATGATCGAGCCCGTGGCCGGCGCCGTGCACGCCGCGCTCCGGGCACGCATCACCGAGGGCGAGACGGTGGCCGTCATCGGCGCCGGCACCATGGGGCTCGGCACCGTCGCGGCCCTCCGGCACCTCACACCGGCCGGCACGATCATCGCCGGCGCCCGCCACCCACATCAGCGCCGCCTCGCCGCCGACTTCGGCGCCGACGTCGTCGTCGACGGGGCCGAGATCGGCCGCGCCGTCCGACGGGCCACCGGCTCCTACATGATCGGCCCCGATCTCTCCGGCGGCGCCGACGTGGTGATCGACGCGGTCGGCTCGAGCGACTCGCTCCGGACGGCCATCTCGATCTGCCGCCCGCGCGGACGCGTCGTCCTGCTCGGCATGCCCGGCGAGGTCTCGCTCGAGCTGACGGCCCTGTGGCATCGGGAGACCGAACTCATCGGGGCCTACACCTACGGCACCGAGCAGCTCCCCGACGGAACGACCACGCATTCGTTCGAGCTCGCCATGCAGCTCGCCGGCCGGGTCGACCTCGGTCAGCTCGTCACCGCGACCTATCCCCTCGCCCGCTACACCGATGCGCTCGACCACGCCGCCAACGCCGGACGGCTCGGTGCGGTGAAGGTCTGCTTCGACCTCCGCTGACCCCGTCGCTACAGTCCAGGGCATGACCGCAGCTCCGGACACCGCCACGATCGAGCAGGCCGACGCCGAGACCGTCGCCGACGTCGCCCCCGAGGTCACCGACCTCGTCGACGACGAACTCCTCGTCGAGGAGATCTCGATCGACGGGATGTGCGGCGTCTACTGAGACGCCGACCCGGATGACCGAACCCCCCGTGACGCTGTCCGCCGTCACGGTCACCCTGGACGGCGCCTGGGCGCTCGACGACCGGGTGGCGCTGCGGCCGGAGCCGTTCGGCGCGCTCGCCTACCACTACGGCAATCGCCGCCTCACGTTCCTGCGTGCCCACGACCTCGTGGCCGTCGTCGAACAACTCGCCGACCAGCCCGACGTGGCCGCCGCCCTCACCGCAGCGGACGTCGCCGACACGCGACATCCCGCCTTCCTGACCGCATTGCAGAAGCTCGCCGACGGCGACTTCATCCGACCGAGAACGGCCGCCGCATGACCTCCGCTCCCCCGTCCACGAGCCGCCTCACCGATCAGATGAAGGCCGGCCTCGACGCCCCCATCTGCCTCACGTGGGAGCTCACCTACGCCTGCAACCTCGCGTGTGTGCACTGTCTGTCGTCGTCCGGACGCCGGGATCCCCGGGAGCTCACCACCGCCGAGGCCGAGGCCGTCATCGACGAGCTCGAACGCATGCAGGTGTTCTACGTGAACATCGGCGGGGGCGAGCCGACGATCCGCCCCGACTTCTTCCACCTGCTCGACTATTCGGTCGACCACGGCGTGGGCGTGAAGTTCTCGACCAACGGGTCGCGCATCGACGCCGATGTGGCCCGCCGCCTCGCCGGCACCGACTACATCGACATCCAGCTCTCGATCGACGGTGCC
This sequence comes from Acidimicrobiales bacterium, assembly GCA_020630195.1. Taxonomy (GTDB): domain Bacteria; phylum Actinomycetota; class Acidimicrobiia; order Acidimicrobiales; family SZUA-35; genus JAHDBV01. The sequence goes on along the minus strand of JAHDBV010000007.1, from coordinate 60,294 downwards.
GACGCCGCGACGAACGACGCCGTGCGTGGCGACGGATCGTTCCAGACCGCGATCGACGCGATGGAGCACCTCGCCGCCGCCGACTTCGGCGAGTTCAAGATCTCGGTCGTGATGACCCGCCACAACGTCGGCCAGCTCGACGGATTCCAGGCGCTCGCCGACCGCTACGGCGCCCAGCTCCGTCTCACCCGCCTCCGCCCGTCGGGCCGTGGCGTCGATTCCTGGGACGAGCTCCATCTCCGCCACGAGCAGCAGACCGAGCTCTACCACTGGCTGCTCGACCGGCCCGAGACCCTCACCGGCGACTCGTTCTTCCACCTCAACGCACTGGGCCCGGAGAACCTCCCGGGGCTCAACCTGTGCGGTGCCGGGCGGGTCGTGTGCCTGATCGACCCCGTGGGCGACGTCTACGCCTGCCCGTTCGTCCAGCACGACGAGTTCCTCGCCGGCAACGTGCGCGACCCCGGTGGCTTCACGAGCATCTGGCGGGAGTCGGCGCTGTTCACCGAGCTCCGCGAGCCGCAGTCGGCGGGCGCCTGTGCGTCGTGTGGCCAGTTCGACGCCTGCCAGGGCGGCTGCATGGCGGCCAAGTTCTTCACGGGTCTGCCCCTCGACGGCCCCGACCCCGAGTGCGTCTCGGGCCACGGCGAGGCGGCGCTCGCCACCGCGGGCGCCATCCCGGCCGTCACCTCCGACCACTCCAAGCCCGTGTCGGTCTCGCTGTCACCCACACGGCGCTGAACCAGCACACCGCCGGGGGTCCGGTCGTCTGACGAAGCGCGAGCGGCTGCCCTAGTCTCCGCCACGTTCCCGATCCCGGTGCCGGGCGACCCGGTGCCGTCCCGAGAGAGAGACCCCCATGGCAACGATCACACTCCGCGGCAACCCGATGGACACCGTCGGCGAGGTGCCCGCCGTCGGCTCCGCCGCACCCGATTTCACCCTCACCGGTGGCGACCTCGGTCCCGTCACCAAGGAGTCCCTCGCCGGCAGCCGCGTGGTGCTCAACATCTTCCCGAGCGTCGACACCCCGACGTGTGCCACCTCGGTCCGGACGTTCAACGCCCGCGCCGCCGAGATGGACAACACCAAGATCGTCAACGTGTCGGCCGACCTGCCGTTCGCCCAGGGGCGCTTCTGCGGCGCCGAGGGGATCGAGAACGCCTCGACCGCCTCGACGTTCCGCTCCCCCGGGTTCCAGGAGGACTACGGCGTGAAGGTCGGCGAGGGCGTCTTCGCCGGGCTGTGCGCCCGGGCCGTCGTGGTGCTCGACACCGACGGCACCGTGCTGCACTCCGAGCTCGTCGGTGAGATCGCCGACGAGCCCGACTACGACGCAGCCATCACCGCCCTGGGCTGAGCCACCTCACCCCTGGAACGTCGATGGGCCCGATCCCTTCGTGGGGTCGGGCTCGTTCGCGCCCGGGCTGCCGCCTCAGACCGTCCAGGCGTCGGCCACGAGTGCGAGCAGGACCGGCTCGGCACCACTCGTGTCGATGATCACCCGCAGACTCGACCAGTCGAGTCCGCCGTAGAACTCGGTGCCGGAGAAGTGGAACTCGACGAGGCGGGCGCCGGGGAAGGCCTCGGCGACGTTGTTGATCGTGTTGCCGGCGCCGACGGTCGTGTCATGGCCGATGACCTCGGTGGCGACGACGGCGTTCGAGGCGGCCATCGACTCGAGGATGCCCGTGACCGTCGACTCGATCGGTGCTCCCTCCCCGTCGGTGTAGCCCCACAGGAATTCCTCGTCGGAGCCGGCCACCTCCTCGGCGGTGAGCACCACGTCGGCGTCGAGATCGATGAAGCCGTCCGGGGAGATCAGCAGGCCGGCCTCGCCGACCCGGGCGGCGAGCGCGTCGCGGTCGGTGAGCCGTTCGACGATGTCGAGGGCCAACGGGGCGGCGACGGTGTCGGGGGTGCCCTGCTGTTCGAGGGACACGGCGACGGGACGGGTGAACGACTGCGCCACCCAGCCGGCGCCGACCGTGCCGTCGGCCGTGACGAGCTGCACCAGCCACCAGTTGCGGGTGCCGTCGTTCTCGTTCTGGTCGTAGAGGACGAGTCCGGTGGCGTCCGGCGGGAGCGCCGTGAGGATCTCGCCGTCGAGGCTCGGAGCCGACCGCACGTTGAGCGTGTCGTCGGCGTCGACGCCGAACACCCGGAACCGTTCCGGCTGCTCGACCCAGGCGGGGTCGATCTCGAGCAGCTCGACCCCGCTGTCGGCCAGGGTCGTGGAGGTCGCCGCCGCCTCGATCGCGGCCGTCGTGGTCGATGTGGCCTCCGCGGGTGCGCTCGACGTGGTCGTCGAGTCGTCCGGCGGCGCCGTGGTCGTGGTCGGATCGGCCAACGTGATCTCGCCGGGCCCACCGCCACAGGCGGCGAGCGTCGCCGTCGCCGCGAGACTGACGGCGAGCACGACGGACCTGGTCGGGACGCTGCGGGTGACCATGGATCGACCCTAGTGGCGGCTCCGGCCGGCGTCCGGGAACCCCCGACGCCCGTGGTCACCGCACGTCGGATCCGGAAAGCGGAGCCGAGGGGGTCGGTGTGGCAGGATGCCGACACGCTCCGCCCGAGGGTCGCGGCGGGCGGGGAGGCAACCACGATGGTCGGACTGATCGGCACGCGGGTCGAACGCAACGAGGATCCCGAGCTCCTCACGGTCGGAGGGTCCTACGTCGACGATCTCGCTCCCGAGGGCGCCCTGCACGTGACGTTCGTCCGCTCCACCATGGCGCATGCCCGTATCACGGTCGACACGAGCGACGCGACCAGCGCCGACGGTGTCGTCGGGGTGTTCACCGCCGCCGATCTCGGTCTCGAACCGTTCCCACCCGACATGCCGCTGCTCAACCAGTCGATGCTGCGCACCCACCTCGCCACCGACACGGTCCGCTTCGTCGGCGAGCCGGTGGCGGCCGTGGTCACCACCGACCGAGCGGCCGGGGTCGACGCCGCCGAGCTCGTCGTCATCGACTACGACCCGCTGCCCGCGGTCATCGATCCCAAGACCGCGGCCGACGCCGACCCCGTCTTCCCCGACGCCGGCACGAACGTCGTGTTCCAGTTGCCGTTCCAGAAGCCCGACGACGACCCGATGGACGCCTGCGACGTGCGGGTCTCGTTGTCGTTCCGCAACCAGCGCCTCGCCCCCTGCCCACTCGAGCCCCGCTCGACCGCGGCCAGCTGGGACGGCGAACGGCTCACCCAGTGGTCGACGACGCAGGGTGCACACGGCACCCGCGATGCCGTCGCCCGACACACCGGACTCGACCCGGCGGCCGTGCGGATCATCTGTCCCGACGTCGGCGGCGGCTTCGGCGCCAAGAACGGTGGCTACCCCGAGGACATCGTGGTCGGCATGCTCGCCATGCGGCTCGGGCAACCGGTCCGCTGGGCCGAGACCCGGACCGAATCGATGCTCGGGCTCGTCCACGGACGCGGCCAGGACTTCGAAGCCACCCTGGGCGGCGACGCCGAGGGGAACATCTCGGTCTACCGACTCCACATCACCCAGGACGGCGGCGGGTATCCGGCGATCGGCTCGGTACTGCCGTTCATCACCGGCCAGATGGCGACCGGGGTGTACGACATCCCGACGGTGCAGTTCTCCGCCACGTCGGTGATCACCAACACCGTGCCGATGGGGGCCTACCGCGGTGCCGGTCGGCCCGAGGCGGCCGCGGCCATCGAGCGCATGGTCGACCTGTACGCCGCCGAGATCGGCATGGATCCGGCCGAGGTCCGTCGCCGCAACGCCTGGCCCGACGAGGCCTTCCCGCTCACGACCTCCGCGGGCGCCAACATGGATTCGGGGGCCTACTCGACGGTGCTCGACCGGGCGCTCGCCGAGGCCGGCTACGACGGGCTCCGGGCCGAGCAGGCCGAGCGGCGGGCCAACGGTGACGGACCCCTGCTCGGGATCGGCATGTCGCTGTACGTCGAGATCACGAACCCGATGAGCAACGAGGAGTTCGGGTCGATCACGGTGCATCCCGACGGCTCCGCCACGGTCCTGACCGGCTCCTCGGCCCATGGCCAGGGCCACCACACGAGCTTCGCCATGATCGCCTCCGACGTGACGGGCATCCCGTTCGACCGGATCGAGGTCCGCCACGGCGACACCGACGAGGTGCCCCGCGGTGGCGGCACCGGCGGGTCGAAGTCGCTCCAGGTCGGCGGTTCGGCCGTACGGGGGGCATCGCTCGACGCGGTCGAGCGCGGTCGCCAGCTCGCGGCCGATCTCCTCGAGGCGAATCCCGACGACATCACGCTCGACACCACCACGGGTCGGTTCCACGTGGCCGGGACGCCGACGGTCGACGTCGGCTGGGCCGAGGTGGCCGCGAAGGCGATCGAGGAGACCGAGGACGACGTGCCGGGCCTGCGAACCGAGCACGACTTCCAGCCGGGTGGCGCCACGTTCCCCTTCGGTGCCCACATCGCCGTCGTCGAGGTCGATCCCGACCTCGGTGAGGTGAGCCTCGTGCGCCACGTCGCGGTCGACGACGCCGGCACGATCGTCAATCCGATGCTCGTCGACGGCCAGGTCCACGGAGGGCTCGCCCAGGGCATCGCCCAGGCGCTCATCGAGGAGTTCGTCTACGACGCCGACGGCAACCCGCTCACGTCGAACTTCATGGACTACGGCATCCCCGCGGCGAGCGAGCTGCCGGCCTTCGACCGGGTTCCGAACGTGACACCGACACCCCACAATCCGCTCGGGGCGAAGGGCATCGGCGAGTCGGGCACGATCGGAGCGACACCGGCGGTGCAGAACGCCGTGGTCGATGCGCTGTCGCATCTCGGCATCCGCCACGTCGACATCCCGACCACCCCGGAACGGGTGTGGCGGGCGCTGTCGCAGGGCTGAGTCCCGGCGCCCGGGACGCGATCCCCGGGCCGGCGCTGCCGGACCGTAGGGTCGGGCCATGACCGACGCCCCCATCCGCATCGTCACATTGTCCGGGTCGACCCGCGCCGACTCGCTGAACACCCGGCTCGCCCTCGCTGCAGGCCGGGCGTTCGCCGCCGCCGGCGCCGAGGTCGACCACGTCGAGCTCGGCCGCTTCCCGCTGCCGCTCTACGACGGCGATCTGGAGGAGCGGGACGGCGCACCCGAGGCCGCATTGCGGCTCCATGAGCGCATCGCCGCCGCCGACGCCGTGGTGATCGCGAGCCCCGAGTACAACGGCGGCCCGAGCGGCGTCCTCAAGAACACCATCGACTGGGTGTCACGCGCCGACATGTTCGCGTTCCGTCCCCGCCGCATCGGCCTGCTCTCCGCGTCGCCGGGGAGCAAGGGCGGCGCCGGCGGGCTCGAGATCCTCCGCATGATCTTCACCCACATGGGCTGCACGATCCACGAACCGCTCAGTGTGGCGAAGGCCTTCGAGTCGCTCGTCGACCGCGACGTCGCACCCGACGCCGTCGAGGGTCTCGGGGCCTGGGCGGAGGCGTTCGTCGCGAACACGACGCCGGTCGAGCGACCGGCAGCCGACGCTCAGTAGAGGTCGGGCAGCGCGGCGATCTCACGCATGTCGGCGTGGATGCCCGGGATCGCATCGAGGGCGTCCGCCAGCGGCAGCGGCTTCGAGAAGCGGTAGCCCTGGGCGAACGAACCGCCCGCTGATCGGTACGCAACCGCCTGGGCGTCGGTCTCGATGCCCTCGGCCACGACGAACAGGCCGAGCGACGCGCCGAGGCCGAGCACCACGTCGACCACGCTCGCCGTGGTCGAGATGTCGTCGAGCTCGGCGATGAAGGTCCGGTCGATCTTGACGGTGTCGACGGGGAGCTGGCGCAGGTGGCTGAGCGATGAGAATCCCGTACCGAAGTCGTCGAGGGAGATCCGCAGACCCATGCCGCGGAGTGCGTCGAGGGTCCGCACGGCGTCGCCGAGGTTCTCCATGACGGCGGTCTCGGTGATCTCGAGGGTCACGAGCGCCGGGTCGACCCCCGACTCGCCGAGCAGCACGGACACCGCGTCGACGAGGTCGTCTTCGGCGAGTTCACGAGCCGAGAGGTTCACGGCGACACGACATCCCGGATGTCGGCTCTGCCACCCGTGAGTCGCGTGCATCGCCCGGCGGAGGAGTTGGCGACCGAGCGGGACGATCAGCCCGGTCTCCTCGGCGAGGGGGATGAACTCGGCCGGCGAGACCATCTGGCCGTCGAGTTCCCAACGGGCGAGGGCCTCGAAGCCGGCGACGGAGCCCGACGCGAGGTCGACGACGGGCTGGTAGTGCAGATCGACGGCGCCGTCTTCGATCGCCTTGCGCAAGGCGAGCTCGAGGGTGTTGCGTCGGGCCTGGGCCGAGGCGAGGTCCGGTGTGTAGATGGCGTAGCGATCGCGGCCGCGGTCCTTCGCCCGGTACATCGCGAGGTCGGCCCGGATCAGGGCCTCGGATGCGTCGCACTCGAGTGCCGAGGGCGGCACGACGCCGATGCTGACGCTCAGCCGGATCGGCCCGATGCCGGTCTCGATCGGTTCGGACAGGGCCCGCACGAGGCGGTTGGCCGTGGCGAGCGCCATCTGATCGGCGTCGCAGCTACGGCAGAGGATGACGAACTCATCGCCTCCGTAGCGGGCGATCTCGTCAGCCTCCCGGGTCAGGTTCCGGAGGCGGTCCGCCGTCTGACGCAGCACCTCGTCGCCCACCGCGTGGCCCTGTGTGTCGTTGACCATCTTGAAGCGGTCGAGATCGACGAAGAAGACGGCGAGCGGGGCGTCGTCGTCGAGCGCCTGCTCGAGACGGCGGACGATCTCGGTCCGGTTGGCGAGCCCGGTGAGGGCGTCGTGCGAGGCCTGGTACCGCAGCGCCCGCTGGTGGGCGATCCGATCGGTCTCGTCGCGTGCGATCAGGGTCAGACCGCGAGCGTCCGCGGCGCGATGCCACGACGCCGACACCGTGAGATGTCGGAGTCCGTGGTCACCGGCGACGAGCAGGCGGCAGGCCTCGGAGCTGCGGTCGGTCCCGGGTTCGTCCTCTCCGGCGGCATCGGCGACCTCGACGAGGCGGACGAGCGGGTCACGCGGGTCGGTCGCCCGCATCCCCGGCAGGAAGAGTCGGGCCACCGGCTGGCCGACCACCTCGGCGCCGAAGAGATCCTCCGCGGCCGGGTTGGCCTCGACCACGACGAAGCCGTCGTCGACGTCGAGGATCGCGTCGGCGGCACCGTCGAACACGGCGCGCATCCGGGTGTGCATCGATCCGATCTCCGCCTCGCGCACACGCGCCGCGTGGTCGGCGGCTCGGAGGCGGCCGGCCATCCGGTCGACGGCGCGGGCGAGGTCACCGACCTCGTCACCACGTCTGGAGTCGATCCGTCCGTCGAGATCGCCACCACCGATCCGGCGGGTCATGGCGACCACGTCGCGGATGGGACGCACGAGCCTGGTCCCGAGGAACATCGCGAACAGCGCCGCGAGGCCGACACCGGCGACGAGAGCGCCGACGAGTGCGGAGCGGTACTGCCCGACGCTGTCGAGGGCTTCGGCCCGGTCCATCTTGACGACCACGCCCCAGCCACTCACGGGCTCGCTGCGGGTCACGGCCAGCACCGGCTCGTTGCGGTAGTCGACGGTGTCGGTGAAGCGGGCCGGCTCGCCATTGACGGCCCGGATGACGGGCATGTCGGTGCGGTGTGCCGGGACCTCGATGTTCAACACGGCGTCGTCGCGGAAGCGCAGCGGGGCGACGAACGAGGCCGAACCGTCGGCGTTGCGCTGGGCGACGCTCGTCTCACCGGTGGCCGACAGGCCGGAGTAGTCCCGCCCGAGTTCGGTGACGTCGGCGAGATCGAACTCGACCAGGAGACTGCGGCCGGTGCCGTCGGACCCGGCGAATCCGGGGATCGCCACGTGCACGAAGCCCGACGGGCTCGCGCCACCCGTGTCGACGGCCACGATCGGCGACGTCGGCGAGATCATCCCGCTGTCGAAGCGCTCGAGGGCGGCGGCGGGCACCCCGGTGATGGCTCGACCGCTCTCCAACCGCACCACGGAACGGATGTCGAGCGAGGCGGTGCGTTCGGTCAGGAAGTTGGTCTCCCCGACCGGGCCCTGCGCCATGGCGAGGCGGAGTCCCGGATCCTCGGCGAGCAGGGTCGCGACCTCGAGATCGGCGGAGAGGATCTGCGTCAGGCGGGCCGTCTGAGCCGAGGCCTGGCCCTCGAGCCGGATGAAGGCGGTGTCGGTCGCGAGATCGGCCTGGCGCTGTGCCGCGATGACCGCGAACAGCCCCAGCGGGACCGCCGCGACCGCGATGGCGGCGAGGATCAGCCGGACGCGCAGGGAGGTGAGGTGGGGCGACACGATCCCGCCCCATCGGCTCGACCGGGCCACTCATGAGGCAGATGACCCATGAGTTCCTCAGACGAGGGGGCGGCTCACACTGAGTTCGTGACCGTCCGGATCACGGACATGGAAGTAGCGCTCACCCCAGGGCGCGTCCGAGGGCGCCGCGTCGGGTCGGAGCCCGGCCTCGACCATCCGGCCGTGCACCGCGTCGGGATCGGCGACGTGGAGGATCCACCGGCCCCAACCGCCGACGACGGGCTCCGCCCGCAGTTGCAGGTTCAGGAACGAGCCGTCGTGCAGATCGGTTCCGCCGATCCGGATGGAGGTGAACGGCGAGTCGGGGCCGCCGTGGGTGACGACACCGCCGAGGACCTCGTAGAACTCGAGCGATGCGGCCATGTCGGAGACCGCGAGGGTGATCGCACTCAGTCGGGGATGGGTCGCCATGACCGGAGTCTCGCACCGCCGCCCTCATGATCTGCACACCGGCGCCGACGGGGACGCCATGGTTCCCACCAACTCCACCCCTCGCTGGCGTGACACCGGCATCGGCAACGTGGCCGTCCGTGTCCGCGACCGCCTCGTCACCCGGCACTCCGTCGACCGTCTGCTCGTCGCCACGGCCGCAGCCGCCCTCGTCACCGTCGTCGCCACCCGATCCGGTGTCGACCTGACCGCTCCCCTGCCGATCGCACTCCTCGCCTTCGGTGCGGTGGTCGTGGTCGGCTCGCTCGCGATCGCCATCACGGACGAGCAGGCCGCCCGACGTGTCCGGGCCGAGGTCGCCCTCCAGACCGAACTGGACAACGTCGACCTGCACGGCGCCCGCCTGCGCGGCGCCTACCTCCGGCAGCGCTCGTTGCGCTCCGCCCGCCTGTCGAACGCCGACCTCCGTCGTGCCGACCTGGCCGCGTCCGACCTCACCGACGCTCGCCTCACCGAGGCCGACCTCGCCGGGGTGAACCTCACCGGGGCCACCCTCGCCGGCGCCGGCCTCTTCCGGGTGCGGGCCCATGGTGGCTGCTTCGACGGCGCCGATCTGTCGGCCGCGTCACTCGACCGCGCCGACCTCCGCCGGGCCCGATTCCATCGTTCGTGCCTCGTGCAGACGTCGCTGCGCGCCGCCGATCTCCGCGGCGCCGATCTCCGGGAAGCCGAGTTCTGGGGCGCCGATCTCCGGGGCGCCGATCTTCGCATGGCCGATCTCCGTGAGGCCGACCTCACCGGGGCGAACCTGCGCGGTGCCGATCTCCGTGGGGCCAAGGTCGACGGGATCATCGCGGACACCGACCAGCTCGGCGCCGCCCGCGGTGGCGCGAACGTGCCGGTCGAACACGACGACGCCGTCCGCCTGCCCACCCCCGTCATCGAGCTGCGCCCGCAGCCCGAGCCGACCACGGGCTCCGTGGCCGCGTTCGAGTCACGCCGCCGGGTCGCCGCCGGCGCCCTCGCCGTCGGCGCCTTCGGGCTCGCCGTGGCCGGTGGGCTCGCCGTCACCGATCCGGGCGGCGGGGATGCGACGCCGTCGGTGCTCGCCGAGGTCCAGGAACGCACGAGCCTCGCGGTCGAAGGGGCCGACGCCGTCGAGCTCTCGATCGTCACGCCCGCCGGCACGACGGTCGAACGTCTCCGTCTGCCCGTCGACGTCGCCCTGCTCGACGATCATCCCGACGCCACCGCCGTGCGGGTCCGGTCGCTCGACGGCACCGACGTGAGCTGCACGATCGATCGCGGCACCCGCCGCCACCGGTCCGGTGCGGGGCTCGACGTGACCTGCCTCGTGCCCTGACCCGCGAGGGCGTCCACACCGCACCTCCCCCGATGTCCGGGGGAGGCGACGAACGGCCCGGTCGGCCAGACTGACCGACCTATGTCGCTCACCGCGCCACAGCCGCCGCCACCACCGTCGGGCCCCGTGCCCGACGTCGGCCGGGTCGGCCCCGACGGGGGAACCGCCGGGGCGTCGTGGTACCCCGACCCGTGGGCCGAAACCGGCTCGTTCACCTGGCGCTGGTGGAACGGGCACACGTGGACCGCACATGTGCGCCACGTGGAGAACCACCAGCCCCGCCTGCCGTCGTGGCTGTCGGTCCCGGTCGTGCTGGCGCTCGTGTTCACCATCCCGACCCTCGGCTACCTCGCCGTGGTCGCCACCGTGCCCTTCCTCCTCGGCCTCGTCCCGATCCTCATCGTGTGGCCGGCGTTGGCCTGGCTCGATCGGGCCGAACCGGAACCGCTGTCGGCCCGGGTCCACGCGGTGTTGTGGGGCGCGTCGGTGGCCGGCCTCGTGGCCGTCGTCATCAACTCCCTCGTGGAGCTCGCCGCCGGCTCGGTGGCCGCGGCGGTCGTCTCGGCGCCGATCGTCGAGGAGATCGGGAAGGCCGCGGGGATCGCCTGGATGGTGCGGCGTCGGGAGGTCGACTCGGTCATGGACGGGATCGTCTACGCCGGCTGGGTCGGGCTCGGCTTCGCCGTGATCGAGGACATGACCTACTTCGCGCTCGCACCCGACGATCAGCTCGTCGGCACGTTCGTGCTCCGGGCGATCTTCACCCCGTTCGCCCACCCACTGTTCACCGCATGGACGGGCCTCGCGATCGGCCGGGCGCTCGAGCGTGGTCGGTCGCCGTGGTCGGCGTGGTGGGGGCTGCTGCTCGCCATCGCCAGTCACGCCGCCTGGAACGGATCGCTCGCGCTGGCCGACGCCACGGGCTCCATGGCGATCGTGGGCGTGGCCGCGCTGGGCTTCTTCGTGCTCTTCGTCGCGGCCGCGGTGATGGTCATCCGGGAACGCCGCCGCGAGGAGCGGCGCCTCGTCGAGCTCGCTCCCCTCCTGGCCGAGCGTTACGGCCTCCAACCGGCGGAATGGACCGTCTTCGGCCACTGGGACTCGATGCTCGCCGCCCGCCGCTCACTCCCCCGTGCGGCCCGCCAACAGTTCGACGACATGCACGCCGCCATGGCCCGGCTCGCCGCACTCCACGAACGGCCGGGAGGGGTCGATCCCGTCGAGGAACAGCGCCTCTGGGCCCAGCTCCACCGGGCCCGCGGCGTCGCCGGCACCGGCTGAGGCGTCGCTCGCCGGGTCAGCCGAGCAGTTCGTCGAGGAGCGTCTCGACCGCGGGATACGGCTCGTCGCCGATCTCGGCCTGGGTGCGCCGCAACTCGGCGACGAGATCCGCCAGGACGGGGCGGAGCTCCGGGTCGGCGATCCGGTTGTCGACTTCGTACGGGTCACTCTCGAGGCAGAACAGCTCGACCTCCGGCGGTTCGACCGGTCCGTTGGCGCCGAGCTGGCCGAGCGGATCGTTGTAGTAGCAGATCAACTTGTGGGTCCGGGTCCGCACGCCGTAGTGGGCGGGCACGTCGTGGTTCCGGTCGTGGTGCATCCAGTACCGGTGGTACGCCGCGGTCCGCCAGTCATCGGGGCGCTCGCCACGGAGCAACGGCGCGATCGAGCGGCCCTGGACGTGTTCGGGTGGGGCGATGCCGGCGAGGTCGAGCAGGGTCACGCCGAGGTCGACGTTGACGACGAGGTCGTCGTTCACCGAGCCGGGCCGGACCTCGCGGCCGTAGCGCACGAGCAGGGGCATCGTGAGTGACTCCTCGTACATGAGCCGCTTGTCGAACCAGCCGTGGTCGCCGAGGAAGAACCCCTGGTCGGAGGTGTAGACGATCACCGTGTCGTCGAGTTCGCCGATCGACTCGAGGTGATCGAGCAACCGGCCGACGCCCTTGTCGATCGAGGCGATCGTGCGGAGGTAGCGCTTGATGTAGCGCTGGTAGCGCCACGAGATCTCGGCCTCGAGATCGAGTCCGTCGGGCACCGGGGCCCCGAGATCGGTGATCGGGTCGAGGTCGAGCATCCGCATCTTGACGGCCTGCACGACCTCCGCCCGACCTTCGAGCGTGTCGTGGAACGTCTCGGGTTCCGGGATCTCGACGTCGTCGTAGAGGTCGAAGAACTCCGGGGCCGGTTCCCAGGTGCGGTGTGGCGCCTTGTGGTGACAGAACACGGCGAAGGGGGCATCCGTCCCGAGGTCCCCCGCGGCGCGGGCATCGGCCCACCGGTCGATCGCCGCGATCGTGTCGTCGGTGATGAGGTCGGTCACGTAGCCGCCGCGTTCCACCACTCGGCCGCCCGCCTCGAGCATCACGGGGTTGTGGTAGTGCCCCTGGCCGGGCAGCACCCGCCACTCGTCGAAACCGGTCGGGTCGTGGTGCGGTCCGTGGCCGAGGTGCCACTTCCCGACGATGGAGGTGCGGTAGCCGGCGTCGCGCAGGGCCGTCGGCACGTTCCACAGTGTGTTGTCGAGCGGGGTGTCGAGCGTGGTCACGCCGTTCACGTGGTTGTAGGTCCCGGTCAGGATCGCCGCCCGGCTCGGAGTGCAGATCGAGTTGGTGCAGAAGGCGGCGTCGAAGCGCATCCCGTCGGTGGCGAGCCGGTCGAGATGCGGGGTGGTCGTCAGCCGGTCGTCGTAGGCGGAGATCGCGTGGGCGGCGTGGTCGTCGCTCATGATGAACAGCAGGTTCGGGCGTCGGGATGCGGCCATGTCGGCAGTGTCGCACGCCGGCCGGGGTCGGCCCGAACGCCGCCATCTCGACGGCCGATCCCGCCGATCTCGACGGAGTGCGCTCGAGCGACCACCCGGCGTGGCGGATTCGCCGAAATCTCACGGAACGTCCCTGGGCTGATTTGCCCGGGGCGTGACAGAACGGTAATGTCGTCACACAACCGCAACACGTCCACCGCCACCCGCCAGGCAAAGGAACCCGCCCGTGTCGCTTTCCACGATGCTTCTCGCCATCGGCGTGCTCATGGCCGTCTCATTCGTCGCCACGCTCGCCTACATCTCCTCCCACATGCTGACCGAGACGATCCGCATGAACGCCCGCCGCCGGGCGATCGAGGTCGCTCGGTCCGCACGCACCCACGAGCGGATCGACCAGCCGGAGACGGCCACGCTCTGACACTCGCCGCCGCCCGGATTCGGGGCGGCGCGGCCGCGGCCGTATCGTGTGCCCTCACCACCGATCGCCGTCGATCGCCGAGGAGTCTCCCGTGGCCCGCAACATCGTCAAGCAGCTCGCCGAGCACAACCCCTGGGCCACGAATCCGTGGTTCGAGACGGTCGCCGTCGCACAGCAGCGGGCGAAGCGACGTCTGCCCTCGTCGGTCTACGGCGCACTGATCGCCGGCGCCGAGGCCGGGGTGTCGATGAACGACAACCTGTCGGCCTTCGATCAGCTCGGGATCCGTCCCATCACCGCCGGCCAGTCGGCCAAGCGGGAGATGGCCACCACCGTCATGGGCCAGAGCCTGTCGATGCCCGTGATGATCTCGCCCACCGGCGTCCAGGCCGTGCACCCCGACGGTGAGGTCGCCGTCGCTCGGGCCGCCGCCGCCCGGGGCATCCCGATGGGATTGTCCTCGTTCGCGTCGATGCCGCTCGAGGACGTGATCGAGGCCAACCCGTCGACGTTCTTCCAGATCTACTGGGCGGGCGATCGCGACTCGATGGTCGCCCGGATGGACCGTGCCCGGGCCGCCGGAGCCGTGGGCCTGATCCTCACCCTCGACTGGTCGTTCTCCCACGGACGCGACTGGGGTTCGCCGGCGATCCCGCAGTCGGTCGATCTGAAGACGGCGCTCACCCACGCTCCCGATGTCGCCCGCCGGCCGGCGTGGTTGCTCGACTGGGTCCGTTCGGGGGCGTTGCCCGACCTCGGTGTGCCGAACTTCGTCACCCCGGGTGATCGCGTGCCCGGCTTCTTCGAGGCCTATGGCGTGTGGATGGGCACCCCACCGGTGACCTGGTCCGACGTCGCCTGGCTCCGCGAGGAGTGGGGCGGACCGTTCATGGTCAAGGGCGTGAGCCGGGCCGACGAGGCCCGCCGGGCCGTCGACGCGGGCGCCACCGCCATCTCGGTCTCGAATCACGGTGGCAACAACCTCGACGGTGCACCGGCGCCGATCCGGATCCTGCCCGAGGTCGTCGATGCCGTCGGCGATCAGATCGAGGTCGTGATGGACGGCGGCATCCGCCGAGGGTCCGACGTCGTCAAGGCCCTCGCCCTCGGCGCCCGGGCGGTGCTGATCGGCCGGGCCTACCTGTGGGGCCTCGCCGCCAACGGCCAGGCCGGCGTCGAGAACGTGCTCGACATCCTCCGTGGCGGCATCGACGCCACGATGTTCGGGCTCGGCAAGGAATCGATCGACGATCTCTCACCGGACGACATCGTCGCCCCCGAGGGGTTCTTCCCTCCCCGGATCGGCTGAGCCGCCGGTCGCCCGTCAGCGGCGGCGGGCGAGCACCAGGCCGAAGTCGCCGGCGTGGTCGCTGAACCAGTGCAGGTCACCGAAGCCGGCCTCGGTCAGTTCCGCCGAGAGCTTCTCGGGGCGGAACTTCGTCGAGATCTCCACGCGGATCTCCTCGTTCGCCCCGAGTTCCACGTCGAGGTCGAGGCGCTCGATCCGAGCGGTCATCGGCATGGTCGCCCGGAGCCGGAGATCCATGCGTTCCTCGCGGGCGTCCCAGAAGGGCACGTAGTCGAACGCGTCGGGATCGAAGTCGGCGTCCATCTCCCGGTTCAGGACGCGCACGACGTTGCGGATGAACTCCTCGGTCACGCCGGTGTCGTCGTGGTAGGCGTCGACGATCCGACCGATCCGCTTCACGAGGTCGACGCCGAGCAGCACCCACTCCCCCGACGAGAGGGTGTCGGCGAGCGCACCGAGGAACGCTCGCCGTTCCTCGACGTAGAGATTGCCGATGGTGCCGCCGAGGAAGGCGACGAGGCGGGTGCCGGTGTCGGGGAGATGACGCAGGTGGCGGGTGAAGTCGCCGACGACGGCGCGGATCTCGGTGCCCGGGTAGCGGGCGGCGAGCATGTCGGCCGCGTCGCGCAGGGTCTGCTCGGACACGTCGAGGACGACGATGTCGGTGAGCTGGCCGGCGTCGGCGAACCCGTCGAGCAACGTCCGGGTCTTGTCCGATGTGCCGGAGCCGAGTTCGACGACGGTGTCGGCACCGGTGATCCGGGCGATCTCGGGCGCTCGTCGAGCGAGGATCGAGCGCTCGGCTTCGGTCGGGTAGTACTCGGGCAGCCGGGTGATGGCGTCGAAGAGCTCGGAGCCACGATCGTCGTAGAGCCACATCGGTGGGAGCTGCTTGGGCTGTTGGGTGAACGCACGACGGATGTCGACCGACATCGCTTCGTCGGCCCAGTCGGCGGGCAGATGGACATCGACGGTGACGGGGAGATCGGGCACGGGGGCTCCTGAGCGAGGCGAGCGGGCGGGGGTCAGACGGCGTCGGCGGCGAGACGGACGCCCGACAGATGCCAACGGGTGTGCAGGTGGAAGAAGTTGCGATACGTGAGGCGGGTGTGGCCGGGGGGCGTGAAGGCCGAACCGCCGCGGAGTACGTGCTGGTTGGCCATGAACTTGCCGTTGTATTCGCCGATGGCGCCCGACGGCGGCCGGTACCCCGGGTAGGGCCGGTACGACGATTCGGTCCACTGCCAGGCGGTGTCGAACAGCTGACGGAGGCGACCGTCTCCCGGGCCGGCGGCGGGCGGATGCCAGGCGAGGTCGCTGTCGATGCCGGCGGCGAGCGACGCATCGTCGGCGATCGCAGTGTTCACGGCCGCCTCCCACTCGAACTCGGTGGGAAGGCGATGGCCGGCCCAGGTGGCGTAGGCGTCGGCTTCGTAGAACGACACATGGCAGACGGGCTCGTGCGGGTCGACCGCCCGGCGGCCGGTCAGGGTGTGCACGCTCCAGGCGTCGTCGCCTTCGTCTCGCCAGTAGAACGGCGCCTGCCACCCCTCGCTGCGGCTCTTGTACCAGCCGTCGGACAGCCACAGCTCGGCACGGTCATAGCCACCGTCGGCCATGAACTCGAGCCACTCCCCCGCCGTCACGAGCCGGTCGGCGAGACGGAACGGTCGGAGCAGCTGTTGGTGGAACGGGCCCTCGTTGTCGAAGTGGAACCGGGTGCTGCCGTCGGGAACCCCGATGTCGACGATGTTGCCGGGGAACTCGATCCAGTCGAGGGGGCCGGGGTCGGGGGCGTCCGCGTGGGGCTCGCGTCGGTAGGCCTCGTCGACGAGTTGGTCGTCGAGCACGTTCTTCGCGTCCATCAGGATCAGTTCCTGATGCTGCTCCTCGTGGTGGGTGCCGAGCGCGATGAGATCGGCGAAACGAGCGGGATCGGCGTCGGTCTCGAGCAGGCGGATCACCCGTTCGTCGACGGCCCGGCGGTACTCGCCGATCTCGGCGGCGCCGGGCCGCGTGACCATGCCGCGGCGTGGTCGGGGGTGCCGGGCACCGACGGCCTCGTAGTAGCTGTTGAACAGGTAGGCGTAGCGAGGGTGGTACCAGGCGAATCCGGGCTCGTGGGGCTCGAGCAGGAACTGCTCGAAGAACCAGGTGATGTGCGCCCGATGCCACTTGGTCGGGCTGACGTCGTCCATGGTCTGGACGGTCTGATCGGCCTCGCTGAGGGGTTCCGCGAGCCACTCGGTGCGGTTGCGCACGGTGCGGAACCGTTCGATCAGGGCCTCACGGTCGAGGGTGGGCGCGGACGGGACGGGTGACGGGGGCACACCTTCGACAACCAGGCCGGCGTCCCCACGATTCCGACCCGATGGGTGAATGGTCCGGATGGGTGAGAGCGGCCGGCGACGTGGGCCGGACACGGGCATGGCCGTGCCCGGCCGGTGAGGGGAACCGGCCGGGCACGATCGGGGCGGACGCCGCTCAGTCGGCGGGGTCCGGCGAGGGGTCGTCGAGCTCCGTCGCGTCGTCGACGATCTCGACATCCGCGTCGACGGCGGGCACCTCGACCACGGGGGTCCGGTTGAGCACACCCAGCACGTCGACGCCGGTGGCCGCCTCGATCTGCTCGGTGACGCTGAGCACGGCGGCCGGCATCTGCCGGGCGATGTTCGGGACGGCGCCGCCGCCGTCACCTCCGGCATCGATCACGGTCACCCGGTCGATGTCGATCCCGGCGACGGTGTCGGTGATCTGCTCGACGAGCCCGGGGAGCATGTTGAGGACGAGCACGTCCTTCGCGTCGGGCCCGGCCTCGGCGTACTGCACGGCGAGACGACGGAAGACCTCGATGCCGGCGGCACCGTCTTCGAGGATCGCCGCGGCCTGCCCCTTGGCTTCGAGCTCCATGGCCTCCTTGCGGGCCCGGGCGGGCTCGAGCACGTCGGCCTCGAGACGGCGCTTCTGCAGCTCGATGCGCTCGGACTCGAGCTTCTGCTCGGCCTCGACCCGGGCGAGCTCGGCAGCGACGTCGGCCTTCTTCTCCGAGGCCATGGCCTCGGCGTCGAGCTGGGCTTTGCGGACCCGGAGCTTGTTCTCCTGCTCGGCGATGGCGAGGTCGGCATCGACCCGGGCCAGCTCGGCGCGCTGGCGGGCACCGGCTTCGGCCTGCTGGGCTTCGGCGGCCTGGGCGGCCTCGGTCTCACGGGCCTCCCGCAGCACGTTGGCGGTCCGGCGGCGACCGACGGCCTCGAGGTAGCCGACCTGGTCGGTGACGTTCTGGATCTTGAGCACGTCGAGCTCGAGACCGAGGGTCTTGATGTCGTCGTCGGCTTCGTCGATGAGCACCTGGGCGAACTTCAGCCGGTCCTCGTTGACCTCTTCCGGGGTGAGCGTGGCGAGCACACCTCGCAGGTTCGC
The DNA here is from genome assembly GCA_020630195.1 of Acidimicrobiales bacterium. Taxonomy (GTDB): domain Bacteria; phylum Actinomycetota; class Acidimicrobiia; order Acidimicrobiales; family SZUA-35; genus JAHDBV01. Next base: position 42,289 of record JAHDBV010000007.1, on the reverse strand, counting down.
CTCGAGGTTCTCCTTGGCGATCTGCTGGATGTAGGCCGGCTCACGGCCGAGGAACCGCTCGACGGAGTTCTCGAGCACACCCTCGTTGCTCGCCACCTTGATGTTGGCGACGCCCTGCACGTCGAGTGGGATGGCGCCCTTCGAGTAGGCGCTCGTCACCGAGACCTCGATCGGGATCGTGTTGAGGTCCATGTAGTCGACCTTCTCGAGCAACGGGATGCGCAGGGTCCGGCCGCCCTTCAGGACTCGGTAGCCGACGCTGCGACCGTCGGACAGGGCACGACTCCGTCCGGAGACAACGGCCACCTTGTTGGGCGGGCAGATGATGATCAGGCTCTTGATCGCTGCGGCGGCGCTGAGCACCGCCACCACGAGCAGAACGGCCACGATGACGAACCACATGTCGGGCTCTCTTTCTGTTCGGGTTGCTGGTTGGTGGGGTTGGAGAACGGCCGACGTCAGTCGCCGGCGGGCAGGGCCGGGTCGGCACCGCCATCGAGTTCGAGTGCGGCGACGTGGGCGACGCCGTCGGTGATCTCGACGACCACGACGGAGGCCCCGATGCCGAAGGTCTCGGGGCTGCGCCGGTCGTAGTGACGGGCGACGAGGAACTGCGGCTGGCCGGCGAGGTCGATCCGGATCCGACCCCGCTGCTCGGCGCCGACGGGGATGGTGACCACGGCGGGCCGGCCGGTGAGGTCCCGGGTCGTCACGGTCGAGTCGGCCTGGGACCGGCGCAGCAGGGTGAACAGCATCGAGTTCGACACGGCGGCGACACCACCCACGAGCACGGCGGTCAGGGCCGTGAGGATCGTGGCGTAGTCGAGGGCCGTGAAGATGGCGCCGGCGACCCCGAAGAACGCACTGAAGAACACGACGGAGCGGAACGACAGCAGGCCACCGAGGACGTCGGCGGCCAGTCCGCCTCCCCCGTCGAGGTCGAGTCCGGGGGCGTCGGCTGCGTCGAGGTCCACCTCCGCGCCGAGCTCGGCATCCACGTCGGCGTCGAGCTCCAACTCGGCGTCGGCGCCGGTGTCGAGCTCGGTCCCGCCGAGCCCGCCGGCCACCATCGGGCCGACGAACGCCAGACCGAAGATCGCCCAGGCGATGTAGAACCAGATCATGACGGGGCCTCCAGGGGATGGTGGGCGAGCACGGCGTCGACGCCGTCACGGACGCCGGACCAGTCGGCGATCCAGGCCCGGAGCACGTCACGACCGAGGTCGGTCGCCTCGTAGACCCGGCGTGCCGGACCGGCCTCGGAGTTCTCGAGGTGGCTCACGACCCGGCCCTTCGCCTCGAGCCGCTTGAGCACGAGGTAGACGGATCGCTCGTTCGGCACGGCGAGGCCGTCGGCATTGAGCTTCTGCACGAGGGCGTACCCGTAGTCGGGCTCATCGGCCACCGACGCGAGCACGCACATGTCGAGCACGCCCTTGAGGATCTGGGAGTGGTGGACTTCGACACTCGATGCCATGCATTGCATGGTATTCATCATTGTGCAGTAGTCAAGCGAAACTTCGTCCTACGGTCGGCCGGGCCTCCGCTTCCCCTGCTCAGCCCGGCCGGAAACTCTCGGCCACACCCGCATCGCCGGAGACGTCGAGGGCGGCTTCACCGAGACCGAGGCGGCCCCAGCAGTGGAGCAACAGGCGGTCCGCCGGTCCGGACAGCGTCGTCGGACCGCCACCACCCGGCTCGACGTGCACACGACCGGGTCGTTCCGGATCCGGCACCAACAGCCACCGATCGCCGGTGTCGGTCGCCAGGAGTGCGAGGGGCCCGCTCAGGGTCTGCTTGCCGCGCGTCCGGACGAAGACGTCGAGGAACTCGTCGACGGCGTCGGAGGCGACGGTGGTGTCGAGCCGACCGTCGACGCCGGCCCCTCGCTCGATGTCCCAGCGATGCACCGTCGTCTCGTGGAGTTGTCGTCGCTGCCAGAAGTCCATGGTCGACGGCGAGCCCGGGTTGAAGTTGGGGCACGACTCGAGCGGGTCGACGTCGAGGGCCTCGATCAACGGGTCGAGCCCCTCGCGGAACCACGACACGAGCTCGTCGCCGACCAGCTTCGACTTCTTGAACCCGGGTCCGGCGATCGAGCGCTCGCCGACCACCCGGGTCGCCCAACGGTGCACACCACCGAGGTGGGCGATCACGTCTCGCACCCGCCAGCGCCCGAGCGCCGGCACGGGCGCCTCGAGGTCGGCCTGCCCGACGAGCGAACGAAGCCCCTCGACCTCAGCCCGCAGTGCTGCGACGTGGTCCAGTTCCCCGCTCACGACGGCACCGAGCGGCGGGCTTCGCCGAAGGTCTCGATGGTGCGCAGCGCCGCTGCCTGGTCGGGATCGGCACAGCGGATCACGACGTCGTCGACGCCGACCTCGGCCAGTCGCTGCAGTTCGTCCGCGAGCGAGTCGGCGTCACCGGCGAGCAGCGCGTCGGCGGGCATGCCCCGATAGCCGGCCGCTGCGATCTCGTCGGCCCGGCGGCGGGCCGCGGCATGGTCGGTGTCGCCCACCACGTCGCGGCGGAGCGCCACTCGTGGCGGCCGGCCGTGGCCCGCACACGCCTGCCGGTATCGCTCGATGCCGTCGCGGAGATCATCACCTCGCACCCCCGGGCTGACGTACCAGGCATCGCCTCGGCGAGCGGCCCGCTCGATCGGCACCGCACCGAGGCCGCCACCGACCCACCACTCGACGCCGTGCGTCGGCACGGGTCGGACCGACGCCTCGGTGACACCGAGCATCTCGGAGTCGACGGTCTCACCCCGGAGCAGTCCGTCGACGACGCCGATCGCCTCGTCGGTGAGACGGCCGCGTCGCCGATGGTCGACGCCGAAGGCGCCGAACTGTGCGGCCCCCGATCCGATGCCGGTCTGCACGATCACCGGCGCGTCGAGCAGGGTCGACAACGTGCCGACCTGTTCGGCGACGAGCACCGGCGACCACAGCGGCAACAGGAACAACAGGCCGGCTGGTCGGCTCGGGTCCCACTCGGCGAGCAGCCGACCGAGCATCGGGGCGCCCTGGATGTACTGGCCGCCGGGACCGGCGTTGTGCCGGTCACCGAGGCTCAGATGATCGAGCCCGACCTCGTTGGCGAGGCGGGCCCGTTCGATCATCCAAGCCGCGGCCACCGGCCCCGGCTGGGAGATGGACGAAGTCAGCGAGATCCCGACGCGCATGGGCCGAGTCTCGCACTCGTCGATCAGTCCGGCAGGGTCCCACTGACCTCGACGAACTCGGCCGACTCCGAGAATCCGACCATCACCGAGCCTCGGCTCTGCCCGTCGTCGAGACGCCCGACCCAGAACGATCGGCCCTCGTCGTCGGCCGGCCGATCCAGCACGTTGCCGTAGATCAGATCGACGAACTCGCCGTTGTCGAGCTCGCCGTAGGTCTGCTGGAACTCCGCAGATGCAGCGAAGAAGTCCGAGATCGACGCCAGCGAGCGACCGTTCCAACGCTGCTCGATCCAGAAGTCGAGCCCACCCTGGTCGGCGTCACGATCGAAGTAGGCCAGGAACAACCGCCACACCTCGTTCGCCTCATCCGCGCTCGGCGGTGCCGTCCCGGTCGCGCCGATGAACTCGACCGACTCGGAGAACCCGACCATGACCGAGCCCCGCGAGCGGCCGTTCTCGAGCTGTGACACCCAGTTCACCCGACCGTCCGGATCCGCGGCACGCCCGAGCACGTTCTGGTACACGAGATCGACGAACGCACCGTCGTCGAGCTCGCCGTAGGTCGCCACGAACTCCGGCGACACCACGAAGAAGTCCGAGATCGACGCCAACGACCGCCCACCGGCACGCTGCGACCTCCAGAAGGCACGACCCTCGTCGTCCGGCAGGCGATCGAAGTACGCCTCGAACAACCGCACCACCTGCCCGTCGAGGGGATCACCCGCCAGATCGGCCACCGCCGCCTGTGGGGTACCGAGCCGCCCCAGCTGCACGTCGAGCACCTCGTTGACCTCGCCCTGGCGGAACACGATGATCCGGCGGCCGTCGTCGCTGATCGCGATCGACTGGCCGCTGACTCCGGTGACGGCGTCGACGCTGCCGGTCGTGCGATCCCACACCTTGAGCGAGGTGTTGTCGGCGTATAGCACGAACCGGCCGTTCGCCGAGAGGCGCGGGCCGGCCTTGAAGCCGATGTTGAACACGAGTTCGTCGAAGACGAGCTCGTCCACCACCGAGCCGGCGGGGTCCACGATCTCCACCCGACTGAAGTCGACGAACCCCTCATCGGCGGCGTACCTCGCGATCGTCCTCGAGTCGACACCGAGATCGAAGAAGCTCCGTGTGGTCTCGACCCCCGAGGCGAAGTCGAGCTGTCGGGTCTCAGCACTTGGCTGCCACTGCACATAGGAGCCGTCCGAAGCGACGAAGACCCCGGCCCCGGTGCCGACCTCGGTGACCACCCCTTGCCGGTGAACCTTCACGCGGGAATCCACCGTCGAGGTCGTGCGGCGATCCGTCCAACCGACCACCTCACCATCAGCGGACATCGAGAGGGCGGCGGCGTTCACATCTCTCCCTACCGCAGAGAGACGAGTGGCAACGCCACCTCGCCACCGGAACACCGCGGTCTCCGCAGCGAGGCGCTTGGTGTAGACGAGCGTCTGCCCATCATCGGACACCTGGACACGCCCGAAGAAGAGCGAACTCGAGTCGATGACGGTCTCGGTTGAATCCGAACGGAGCAGGAGCCTCGATGCTGCCTCGCCTGGCTCGATGATCGCCACGTGCCGCAGGTCCGGTGAGACGTCGATCTGCCAGTGCACCTCCTGTGCTTGCGAGAGCACAGATGTCGCGTTCACCGGTACCGCACCAACCGGACCGCTCGTCGCCAGCACCGTGAGCACGGCCGCGACGAGCACGACCACCTTCACCATCACCCTGTTTCCCATGGGTAGGGACCTTAGTCCCGAGGGACGATTCGGCTGCCCACCTGACAGTCGAGCCCGACCCGACCAGACTGCGGTCATGGCCGCCGATGACTGCCCGACGCTGCAGGTCGAGTCGCTGCTGCCGCTCGGCAAGCTCGACCCGGGGCTCCGCGAGCCCGACACCCCGCTCGACATCCGCGACGTCGCCGAACTCGCATCGGTCGCCGAGTCGGTCGGGCTCGACGCCGTGCTGGTCGAGGAGACGAAGGACGACCCCTTCCAGCTGCTGTCACTGGCGGCGACGACCACCGACTCGATCGGACTCGGCACCTCGGTCGCGATGGCGTTCCCCCGCTCCCCCACGGTGACCGCCATGTCGGCCTGGTCGCTCCAGAAGCTGTCCGGAGGCCGCTTCGTGCTCGGCCTCGGCTCGCAGGTCCGCGCACACATGACCCGTCGCTACGGGCTCGACTGGCACACCCCGGCCCCCTGGATGCGCGACACGATCGGTGCGATCCGTGCGGTGTGGCAGACCTGGCAGACGGGCGAGCCCCTCGCCTTCTCCTCCGATCGCTACGACCTGAACCTGATGGTCCCGCTGTTCGATCCCGGTCCGATCGAGTACCCCGACATCCCGATCCACGTGGCCGCGATCGGCCCGAACATGTGTGGTGTCGCCGGTGAGGTCGCCGACGGGGTGCGCCTGCACCCCGTGTGCACGCCCCGCTTCATCGACACCGAGATGAAGCCGGCCGTGGCTCGGGGCGCCGCCCGCTCAGAGCGCGACGCGGCCGAGGTCGAGTGGTGCATGAAGCCGCTGATCGGCACCGCCGCCACCGAGGCCGAGTTGGCCCGGGTGGTCGACACCGTGCGCGCCCGGACCGCCTTCTACCTGTCCACGCCCTCCTACCGGCGGGCGTTCGCCGCGCACGACTGGCTCGACCTCGCCGAGCAGGCGTCGGTGCTGAGCCGCCAGCAGCGATGGGACGAGCTCCCGGGACTCGTGCACGACGAGATGCTCCACACGGTCGCCACGATCGGCACCCACGACCAGATCGGTGGCCTGCTCCGGGAGCGCTATGCCGGCCGGGTCGATCGCATCGAGTTCTCCATCCCCATCACCGGCCCGGCGGATGCCGAACGGTTCGGGGCGATCCTCGACGAGATCCGGTGAGCGACGGTCCACTCGCCACACGAACCTCCGCCGAGGTCGGCCTGCAGCCGATCCTCGTCGTGCCGCTCGGTTCGACCGAACAACACGGCCCGCACCTGCCGCTCGCCACCGACACGCTGATCGCCGACGCGCTCGCCGGCGCGATCCGCCCCCGACTCGCCGACGCCCTCGACCGTGAGGTGCTCGTCGCCCCGGCCGTTCCGTATGGCGCGGCCGGCGAGCACCAGACGTTCCCGGGAACGCTCTCGATCGGACACGACGCCCTCCGGATGGTGCTCGTCGAGCTCGTCCGCTCGGCCGCCCACCACCACGACGCCGTCGTCTTCGTCAACGGGCACGGCGGCAACCACCCCACCGTGGCCGACGCCGTGACGCAGCTGCGCCGGGAGGGCCACCGCGTGGCGGTGGTCGGACCGACCGACCCCGACGGCGACGCCCACGCGGGCCGCACCGAGACCTCGCTGCTGCTCCGTCTGTGTCCCGACCTCGTCCACCTCGAACGTGCCGAGCCCGGCGACACCCGCCCGCTCGGCGAGCTCCTCGTCGAGATGCAGCGGGGCGGCGTCGCCGCGGTGTCTCCGAACGGCGTGCTCGGCGACCCGACCGGCGCATCGGCCGAGCACGGCGAACGACTGCTCGGTGAGATGGTCGAGCGAGCGACCGCGATCGCGGTCGACCACCTGTCGGGGTGACCGACGGGCTCTCCTGGCCGGTACGGGCCCTACAGTCCGGCCCGTGGACGGACGGAATCTCGGGCGGGTCATCGCCGCGGTCATGACCGCGGCCGCGTTGCTGGGCGGCGTCGCGCCGCCGGCCGGCGCCGATGCGACCGTGCCCGACACCCCGACCGACCTCGGTCTCGAGGTGACACTCCGGGCCGTTGCGACGCTTCCCGACTCCTCGTTCGGGACGGCGCCACGTCTGAACGCCATGGCCACCATGGGCGAGCGACTGTTCGTCGTCGAAGAACGGGACGGGTTGGTCTACGAGCTCAGCGGCGAGGTCGACGGGCCCCGCACGGCGACCGTGTTCCTCGACGTCGCCGCCGCCATGACCGCCGCCGGGACCGAACTCGATCGGTCATCGGTGTTCCACGGCGGTCTTCGATCCGTCGCGTTCCATCCCGACATCGCCGACAACGGACTCCTCTACGTCTCGGCGATGGCGGAGCGATCGTCGGCGCCGTCGTCGACCACCTACCTGAGCGACGTCGCCGAGCCCATCGCCGCCGACAGCGTGCTCATCGAGTTCCGGATCGACGAGAGCACGGGCCTGCCCGACCCCACCTCACTCCGGGAGGTCTTCCGGGTCGGCATGCCCGTCTACGACCACCCGATCAAGCAGATCGCGTTCGACCGGGCCCTGCCCGCCGGGCACCCGGAGCGGGGGCTGCTCTTCGTCGGCCACGGCGACGGGAGTGTCCAGTCGGCGGTGGCCGGCGGCGGTCAGAACCCGGACGCCTTGGGCAAGGTCCTGCGGATCGACCCGCTCGCCACGGCGACGAGCCCCTATTCGGTGCCGGCCGACAACCCCTTCGTCGGCGATCCGTCGATGCCCGACGAGGTCTATTCACTCGGTCATCGCAACCCGCACTCGATCGCCTTCGCCACCGTCGACGGCGCACGGGTGGCGCTGGTCACCGAACCCGGTCGGGACAACGTCGAGGAGGTCAACCTGCTGACGCCCGGTGGCGACTTCGGTTGGCCGCTCCGGGAAGGCACCTTCGTCCACCGCCCCGACGGCGGCGGCGGGCAGTTGGGCATCGACCCACTGCCGGCGAACGATGCCGACTTCGGCTTCACCTACCCGGTCGCGCAGTACGCCACCGGCAACCCCCGTGGCGAACGGTTCGGTGGCTTCGGCATCGTCGGCGGCTTCGCCGTCCAGAACGGTTCGGCCCTCGACGGGAACTTCTTCTTCGCCGACTTCCCCCGCCGGGGAACGCTCTTCCACCTCGATCTCGACACCCTCGACGACACGGTCACGACGCTCGATCCCGGCGATGCACCGTCCGAGCTGACGCGGGCACCGATCGGGCTCGCCTCGGTGCGCTTCGACCACGACGGCGACGACACGACCGCCCCGCTCGAGCGGACCTCGCTCACCGACGTCTTCGACGACGCCGCCACCTACGAGACCGATCGTGCCGACGTGCGATTCGGGCAGGGCCCGAACGGAGAGCTGTACATCTCGTCGAAGCGGAACAACACCGTCTACGTCGTCCTCGAATCGATCGCGCCCCCGACCATCGCGGAGGCGACCACGCTCGCCGAGATCATCGACGCCCCCGACTACACGGCCGGGGACGCGCAGGTCCTGCGTCTCTACCAGGCGTTCTTCACCAGGGAGCCCGACCTCGGGGGCGCGAAGTTCTGGCTCGGGCAGCGTCAGACCGGCCGATCGGTCGAGTCGATGGCCGCGTTCTTCGCCGAGTCGCCCGAGTTCCGATCGCGCTACGGCGCACCGGACAACAGCACCTACCTCACGATCGTCTACCGCAACGTCCTCGGACGTGGCCCGGACGCCGGCGGGCACGCCTGGTGGCTCGATCGCATGAACCGTGGCATGAGCCGGGCCAAGGTCGTCCTGATGATCGCCAACGAACCGGAGTTCATCGGGCTGCACCCCTACGGCGCGCTTTCGAGCTGAGCGCACCCCACTGCTAGTTTCGCGCCGTTCGCACAACGACCGTCCAGGGGGACAGATGAAGACACGAGCCGCCGTGCTGTGGGGCGTCAACGAAGATTGGAAGGTCGAGGAGATCGAGCTCGACCCGCCGAAGCCCGGCGAGGTCCTCGTGAAGACCGCGTACGCCGGCATGTGCCACTCCGACGAACACCTCGTCACCGGCGACCTGGTGCCGCCGGACGAGATGCTGCAGATGATCGGCTTCGACTCGATGTTCCCGGTCATCGGCGGACACGAGGGCTCGGGTGTCGTCGTGGAGGTCGGAGAAGGCGTGACCGACCTCGCCCCGGGCGACCACGTCTCGGTGAGCTTCGTGCCGTCGTGCGGGAAGTGCCACTGGTGCGCCACCGGCCGCCAGAACCTCTGCGACCTGGGCGCCACCACGCTCCTCGGCCCGATGATCTCCGATGGCACCTACCGCCACCGTTGCAACGGGTCGGACTGCAACCGGATGGCCCAGCTCGGCACCTTCTCCGAGCACATGGTCGTCGATCAGCGCTCGCTCGTGAAGGTCGACGGCGACCTCGACCTGCGGGCCGTCGCCCTCGTGTCGTGCGGCGTCGCCACCGGTGTGGGTTCGGCCCGCAACCGGGCCGAGGTCAAGCACGGCGACACCGTCGTCGTGGTCGGCATCGGCGGGATCGGCGCCAACGCCGTGCAGGGCGCCAAGGTGGCCGGGGCCGGCAACATCGTCGCCGTCGACACCAACCCCGACAAGCAGGAGGCCGCCGAGGAGTTCGGCGCCACCCACTTCTACACCTCGCTCGAGGACGCGACGCTGGCCGTGATGGAGATGACCCGCGGCCGGATGGCCGACTCGGCGATCCTGACCCCCGGCGTCACCCCCGGCGAGATGATGGACCCGGCGCTGAACATCATCTCCAAGGACGGCACGCTCGTCGTGACCGGCCTCGCCCCGATGGCCGCTCGCGACGTCAAGCTCGACCTGTTCGGCCTGGCCATGTACAACAAGCAGATCCGGGGCACGATCTTCGGCTCGGAGAGCCCCCGAGCCGCGATCCCGATGCTGCTCGACGAATACCGCCGGGGCGCGCTGAAGCTCGACGAGCTGGTGACCAAGGAGTACTCGCTCGACGACATCAACCAGGGCTACCAGGACATGCGCGACGGCAAGAACATCCGTGGCGTGATCAAGTTCGACTGAGCACGACGCCGGAACGAACACACAGCGACCCGACGTTGCCTTCCACCACGAGCTCCTACGGCCCGGCCACCCGGGACCGCCTCCTCGACGCGGTCGTGGGTCGGCCCGGCGAGATCGACGTGGTGGTGGCCTCACTCATGGCCGGGCGGCACCTCCTGTTGGAGGGGCCGCCCGGTACGGGCAAGTCGACGATGTTGCGGGCGGTGGCCGACGCGGCCGAGACCCCGTTCGAGTTCGTCGAGGGCAATGCCGAGCTGACCCCGGCCCGCTTCATCGGTCACTTCGATCCGGCCCGGATCCTCGACGCCGGGTACTCGCCCGATGTCTGGATCGACGGACCGCTCGCACGAGCCCTCCGGGACGGTGCGCTGCTCTACGTCGAGGAGATCAACCGGATCCCCGAGGAGACGTTGAACGTGCTCGTCACGGTGATGTCCGAGGGGGATCTGACCGTGCCGCGGCTCGGTCGGATCGAGGCGCACCCCGGCTTCCGGCTCGTGGCCGCGATGAACCCGTTCGACGTCGTCGGGACGGCTCGGATCTCCGGGGCCCTCTCCGACCGGATGTGTCGGATCGCGATGGGCTACCAGGACGACGCCGAGGAGCTCGAGATCGTGGAGGGCCGTGCGATCGCCCCCGACGGTCGCCCGGCCGGTACCCGGATGCTGCGGCGACGAGCCGTCGCGACCGTGCGTGCGACCCGTGAGCACGGTGAGATCCGGGTCGGTTCGTCGGTGCGCGGCGCGATCGATCTGTGCCTGCTCGCCGATGCGTTGTCCGAACTGCGGCGCACCCCCGTGGAGGACGACCAGCTCGGACGTGACGCGGCCGTCGCCGCCCTGTCGGGCCGGATCCAGCTCCACGATCTCGGTGGCCGCTCCGCGGAGGACATCGTCACCGAGCTGTGGGACGCCACCGCTGCCATGGCCCCCGAGGAAGAGGACGACGCGGCCGAGTCCGGCGATCCCGGCGGTGACGAGGACGGCAGCGGCGCCGGGGCCGACGATCCGTCGGCGGGAAAAGCGCCCGCCCCCAGGCCGGGGGCGAACCCGACCCCGAACGGATCCTGACCGACGACGACGCGGTCGAACAGCTCCGCGACGAGCAGCGCCGCACGGTCGGCCGACACGAGTTGGCCCGCAACGAGCACTTCGCCGAGGTCTCCCCGGAGCTCGGCGAGCTCGACGAGGACGCACTCACCGAGCTGCTCGACGACGATCTCGATGCCGGGCTCGAACTGCTCGGCCAGCTCGCCCGGGCGACCGACAAGCAGCTCGCGGTGTTGGCGCGCCGACTCGCCGGCCGGCTCGTCCTCGAGCTCGCCCGAACCGGACCGGCACGTGGGCGCGGGATCGGTCGTCTGACGGCGGGCCGTTTCGAGGCCGGCCTCGACCTCGATGTCGACGCCTCGGTCGATGCCCTCGTCCGCCAGCGAGTCGACGGTGTGGTTGACCCGGACGAGCTCCGGGCCCGCCGCTGGCAACGCCCGGACACCTCGATCTGTCTCCTGGTGGATCGCTCCGGGTCGATGGACGGGCTCCGCCTGGCCACGGCGGCACTCGCCGCGGCCGCATGCCTGTGGCGAGCCCCCGGAGCCTGCTCGGTGGTGGCGTTCTCCTCGACGGCGGTCTCGGTCGTCGACGCGGACCGACCCCGACGCCCCGACGAGGTGGTGAGCGACGTGCTCCGCCTCGTCGGCCGAGGCACCACCGACGTCGCCCTCGCCCTGCGGGCCGCGCAGCGCCAGCACGACCGGACCCTCGCGAAGCGTCGGATCACCGTGCTGTTGTCGGACGCGGAGGTCACCGCCGGGGTCGACCCGGTTCCCTGGGCCCGACGCTGCGATGAGCTCGTGGTGATGGCCCCAACCGACGCTCCCGACCACGCGGGTGAGCTCGCCCGGGCGTCGGGCGCCCGCTTCACGACGATCGACGGCCCGGCCTCGATCCCGGGTGCGTTCCGGACGACGATCTCGTGACCACGCGGTTCGGTCTCGTGGCCGACCGCGGCCTCCGGTTCCTCGATGACGGACGCGTGGTGGTCGGCGGCGATCCGACTCGGCTGCTCCGACTCCGGGGTGCGGGCCCCTCGCTCGTGCGTCGATGGCTGGCGGGCTGGCCCGCCACGCTCGACGACGGTGGTGCCGGACGGTTGGCCCGGCGCCTCGTCGACGCCGGCGCCGTGACCGTGCGGCCACTCGATGGCGAGGACGCCGACTGGCGGTGCGGGGCGGTCGTGATCCCGTGCCGGGACGATGCCGACGGGCTGGCGTCGACCCTCGGGCTGCTCCGCCCCGCCCTCGACGCGGGTCTCACCGTCGTGGTCGTCGACGATGCGAGCGGCGCGCCGCTCCCGATCCCGGACGACGTCGAGCGGATCGTGCTCGCCCACAACCTCGGGCCGGCCGGCGCCCGCAACGCGGCCCTCGATCACCTCGGCACTCGGACCGACCCTCCCGCTTGGGTCGTCACCATCGACGCCGGGGTGCGGGTCTCGGGGTCCACGCTCCGGGCACTCGTGGCCGCCCTCGCCGAGCCCGATGTCGCCGCCGTCGCACCACGGATCCGATCGGCACCCGGCCCCGGCTGGCGGTCCCGCTACGAACGGCGCCACTCCCCGCTCGATCTCGGCGACCGTGCCGGCCTGGTGGGCCCGGGCAGGCGGGTCGGCCACGTGCCCACGGCGTGCCTCGTCATGCGAACCGATGCGGGCATGCCGCGATTCGATGCCGAGCTCCGTTCCGGCGAGGACGTCGATCTCGTGTGGCGCCTCGTGGCGGCTGGGCGGCGTGTCCGGTACCGGCCCGACCTCGAGGTGGAGCATCCGCCCCGCGACTCGTGGACGGGGTTCGTCCGGCAACGGCACCACTACGGCACGGCGGCGGCCGATCTCGGTGAGCGCCACGGCGATGCCGTGACGCCCGTGCGCTGGTCGCCGGCCGCGCACGCGCCCGTCGCGGCGCTGCTGGCGGCGCCGGTGGTCGGCGGGCCGGCCGCGGTGGTCACCGCCGCCGGCACCGCGACGTGGTCGGTTCGTCGACTCGTCCGACGGCTCGGCGACCTGCCCGATGCCGACCGGCTCGCGGTCCGGCTCGTCGGCGCCGCGGGGTGGGCGGCGGTGCGGAACATCGCCGAGGTCGGCGTCCGATCCTGGTGGCCGGCCACCGCCCTCGCCCTGGTGGTGCCGGCGGCTCGGCCGGTCGGCGCCACGGTGGTGCTGCTCGGTGCACTTCGTCGAGGCCTCGACCCGCGGATGGCGGTGACGGGGCTCGTCGACGACGTCGCCTACGGCACCGGCGTGTGGACGGGCGCGTGGCGTCGGCGGTCACTCACGGCGTTGCGGCCGGTTCGGGTCCGACCGGAGACCGACGGGGAGTGACCGACCGGTCGACGGGCGATCGGCCGGGGTGGTGTGGGGTCGGTCAGGCGACGAAGAGGTCGAGCAGGTCGCCGTTGGTGACGACCGCGGCGCCCTTCTCCCTGGCGACGACCTCGAGGTTCGCGTTGTCGGTGGCGACCGTGACGGGCCACTGCGCCGGGTAGGCGTCGACGAGTTCCGACAGCGCGACGGCCGGGCGGGCGGACTCGGCGGTGAGCCGGATCCGCATCCGGTCGTCCATCGGCAGGCTCGACTCGTCGCCGACGGCACCGTCGAAGACGACGTCGATCGCGGTGGCGTGGTCGGTGACGAGGTCGCCGAGGTAGTCCACGAGGGCGTCGCGGCGTTCGGCGACCGTCATCGTCGGCCAGCCGAGTGCGGCGACGGCGTCACCGTCGACGAGCAGGATGGCGTTCTCCGCCGACACGAGGGAGGTCGTCCGGCGGAACGGGTCGTTGCTGGCGTCGTCGGGCAGCACCACCTGGTGACGGGCGGCGCGGGCGGGAACATCGTCCATCGCTCCGGCAGCGCCGATCGCGGCACCACCGACACCGGCAGCGGCCGCGCCGGTCAGTCCGGCGGGAACATCGAAGCCGGGTGCGTCGAACGACGGCACCGAGGGTGCGTCGTTCGGGGTGAAGGCGTCGGGGATCGACGGCGAGGCGTCACCGAGGATCGACGGGGTCTCGAACGACGGCGCCTCGAACGACGGGGCCTTGTCGATCCCGAACCCGGAGGGCAGGGCGTCGTCGAGGGCTCCGGCGACATCGACGTCGTCGTCGGCGCCGGCGAAGCCGACCGAGGCGGTGCCGCTCCCGAATCCGGCGAACGGCGGGGTCTCGATGGCTTCGGCGATGTCGACGGTGTCGCCCGCTTCGACCGACGAGAGCGCCTCGGCCGGGTCGACGAGATCAGACTCGGTCTCGAACGAGGCGAGGGCCCCGCCGACGTCGACGGTCTCGTCGTCGTCGATCTGCTCGGCGAGCGCGTCGGCGGCATCCTGCTCGTCGAGGGCAGCGGCGAACGGGTCGACCTCGTCGGACATGTCCGCATCGGCGACGTCCTCGACGGCCATCGGCTCGTCGGCACCGGCGTCGGCCACCGGGGCCTCCTCCTCCTCGTCGAGCAGGTCCTCGAGCTGCGGCTCGTTCGGGCTCAGGAACTCGGTGAGGGCGGCCTTCTCGTCGACGGGCTCGACCTCGACCATCTCGCTCGTGGCGTCAGCGAGGATGGCGTCGTCGGCCGCGTCCGTGTCGAGTTCGGCCACGTCATCGGTGTCGGCCGCGTCATCGGCGAAGTAGGCCGACGGGTCGACCTCGACGGTTGCGGTGCCCGGCTCGTCGACCGGCGCCATGACGGGGGCGACCGCAGCCGCGACGGCCGGAGCGACGTCGGGTTCGGCGGTGTCGACCTCGGCGTAGGTGGCCACGAGCGAGTCGTGACCCCGGGTCGTGCGATCGATCGCGTCGGAGAGCGCCTGCGCCTCGTCGTTCGACTCGACCACGGCCGCTTCGGCCGCGCCGAGATCGGCGGCGAGGCGGGTGGTCGCTTCGGCGAACGCCTCGCGTGTGCCACCGAGGCGGGCCTCGGCGACACGCAGCTTCTGGACGAGACGGTCGCGCTCGTCGGTCACCTCGCCGAGGCGACGACCGAGGCCGGCCACCAGTTCCCGCTGCTTCTCTTCGATCTGGGCGACACGGTCGAGCTCGGCGGAGATGGCGACACGCTCGTCACGCAGGGCGGCGACCTGGGTCTGGACGCCCTCCCACTCGGCACCGAGTCGTTCGAGGTCGGCGCGGGCGTCGTCGCGGGCCTGCTCGGCCTCGGACATCCGCACGAGGGCGTCGTCACGGGCCGATCGGGCCTCGACGAGTGCCGCCCGGGCTTCGTCACGTTCTTCACGGGCGGCTTCGAGCTTGGCTTCGAGACCGGTGAGGTCGTCCCGGACCACGTCGAGTTCGCGACGGAGAGCATCGCGTTCGGTCGTGGTCTCGTGGAGACGCTGGTTGGCGACGTCGAGCGCCTCGCGGGCCGCGTCACGTTCGTTCATCGCCGGCGACTCGGACGCCTTCAGTGCCACGGCCTCGGTCTCGGCCCGGACGAGTCGGCTGACGGCCTGGTCCCGTTCGGTGCGCACCGAGGCGAGTTCGGCTTCGAGGTCGGCGAGACGGTCGGACACCACGTCTCCCCGGGCCGCTCGAGCGTCGTACTCGGCTTCCATGCCGGTCACGGAAGCGGACACCTGCTCCCGCTCGACCGTCAGCCGTTCGACGAGGTCCTTCAGTTCGGTGAGCTCAGCCTCGATCGCGGCACTCGAGGGCGCAGCGGGAGGCGGAGGGGGTGGCGCCGTCGGCGAGCCGGCGGCGGCACCGGTGGGACGCGGCGGCGTGGGGATGGCCGACGGGGTCCGTCCGCTCAGGAGACCGTCGATGTCATCGGACCAACCGGCCGGACGGGCGACGTAGAGCCAGCCGACACGGCCGACCCGCTCCTCGGTGGCGACGGCCGCCACACGGGCACGGAAGTCGTCGTCGGTGTCGATGACCTGCTGGGCGACGCTCAGCGCCCGGCTGGGCAGGTTGGCGACGTACAGGAAGCTCCGCATCGCCGCCGGGGCGGCGATGGAGGGCGTGGATTCGATACCCGTGCGGGCGACCTCGAAAGCGAGTTCGGCGACGGGTTGCAGTTCCGGCTCGATGGCCATGGTGTCCGGTTCTCCTCACAAGAGATGGACGGCGGTGCGCTCTCCGCACCTCCGACAGACATACCCGTCGGCTTCCTCCAGTCGAATGTGAGCCGTTCGGCCCACCCCGGACGCAACGGTTTCCATCGGGTGGACGCGACCGCCGACACCGATCCGGACCCCGATCACCGCACCGTCGAGGTGGAGATCGAACCAGACCAGATTGCCGCAGGAGGCACAGCGCAGACGCGTCACGGCCGCTCACCGTAGTGAGCGGCCGTGCCGTGGTGAGCGGTCGCGCCCTGCGGGGGCGTCGAGGAGGGTCAGAGTCGGCGGCGACGGAGCACGCCCGCCCCGACGAGCAACGCGGATCCGATGCCGATCAGCACCGCGGCGAGCCCGGTGGTCCTCGCGGTCTCGGAGCCGGTGAAGGCGATCGTGCCGGGTGCGGTCGAGGGGGCGGCGGTGCCACCGGCGGCGGTGGTCGGCGCCGCCGTCGTCACGACGGTCGTCGAGGTCGTCGACGTGGTCGAGGTGGTCGAGGTGGTGGTCACCTGGGCGGCGTTGGTCGCCACCTGGAGGCTGGCGACACCGGCGGCGGCGTTGCGCCCGTCGGCCCGCAGGGTCGCCGGGTTCGTACCGGCGACATCGGGATGGACGAACGGGAGCTCGATCCGCTCGACGGCGCCCGCCGCCATCGGAGCGAGATCGCACGCCACGGTCACCGACGCGCCGTTGGTGACCACTCGGCACCCGGCGGCGACGACGTCGGCCTCGACGATCCGGGCACCGCTCGGCAGCGTCACCTCGACGACCGGCGCGTTCGCCGTGACGTTGCCGGCGTTGGTGACGACGATGACGAGTTCGTCGTCGTCGCCGGGAACCGGATCGACCGTGGTCGTCGAGGCCGTGACGGTGACGGCGGTGTCGGTCGGGTCGGTCCGGTCCGGTTCGCCGTCGTTGTCGGAGTCGGTGTCGAGTTCGTCCTCGTCGAGGGTCCCGTCGCCGTCGGCGTCGACCTCCTCACCGTCGGGCACACCGTCGCCGTCGGCGTCGTTGGGGTTGGTCGCCGGGTTGAAGTCGCCGTCGAGGTTGTCGTCCTCTTCGGAGTTGGGGATGCCGTCGCCGTCGGCGTCACCGTCGCCGAACAGGATGTAGACCGCGCCCCGGTTGGTGCCGCCCGCGTCGTCGACGTCGGCCGCCACGGCCATGTCCATGGTGCCGTCGCCGTTCAGGTCGCCGAGCGTCGAGGCACCGATGCCGAAGTAGGTGTGGGTGTTGAGCGCCCCGACGAGCGGGGCGGTCGTCGAGGTCTGCTTCTCATGCGACTTCACGGTTCCGTCGTCGTTCATGAACAGCACGTAGGTGGCGCCGTGTCGGTCGCCACCGTCGCGATCGCGGTAGGCGCCGACGATGAGATCGTTCACCCCGTCACCGTCGAGGTCGCCGGCCGGAGCCGGCGCCACCCCGAAGCGGTCGTCGGGATCGAGCGTGCCGGCGGGGAGGCCGCCGACGCCGTCGGCGATCTTCTGCTCGGCCTTCACGGTGCCGTCGACGTTCAGGAACAACACGTACACGGCGCCGGCGTCGGTGCCGCCCTGGTCGTCGGCCATGGCGCCGACGACCGCGTCGGGCACGCCGTCACCGTCGAGGTCGCCGATCGCGCCGACGCCGGTGCCGAACAGGTCGTTGGCGTCGAGCGTCGCGGACAGCCCGCTGGCTCCTCCCGAGCCGATCTCGGTGTGGCCGATCACGTTGTGGCCGGCATCGAGCATCACGACGTAGGCGTGTCCGGCGTTCGTGACCGAACCTCCGGTCCGGCCGCCGACGAGGAGGTCGTCGAATCCGTCGCCGTTGACGTCACCGATCACCTCGAGGCCCTGGTAGCCGAACTGCGAACCGTCGACGAGGGGGCTCGCCGGCCAGTTCGAGTCGCTCGAGATCGTCGAGATGGCGGCGACCGAACCGTCGGGGTCGAGGCTGAGGATGTGGACCGCACCGCGGTTCGTGCCGGCGCCGCCGTGGTTCTCGGCGGTGACCGCGATCTCGGGGCGACCGTCTCCGTCCGTGTCGCCGAGGTGGGCGACGTTGGTGCCGAACGAGTCGCCTGCACCGTTGAATCCGGCGGGGATGCCGCCTGAGCCGTTCACGAGGACCTGCTCCGACTTGACGGTGCCGTCGGCGTTGAGCAGCGCGATGACCACGCCACCTTCGAAGGCGTTGTAGCCGAACATGCCGATCGCGATGTCGACCACACCGTCACCGTCGACGTCCCCGATGGCCGTGACGTCCCGGCCGAGGTAGTCGTTGTCCGACAGCGGGAACTGGAGCCCCCCGTCGATGTCGGAGATCTTCGTGTAGCCGAGGAAGACACCCTCGCTCGTCGGCTGGGGACCGTCGAGATGGTCGGACTGGCCGTCGAAGTCACGGTCCCCGATCTGCGATGCCGTGGGCACGCCGTCGCCGTTGTCGTCGGGATCGAGATGGTCGGGGGTGCCGTCGCTGTCGGTGTCGGTCGGATTCGTGGTGGGGTCGCCGTCACCGTCCGGGTCGCGGTCCTCGAGGTGGTCGAGGAGTCCGTCACCGTCGCTGTCGCCGTCGAGGAACAGCACGTGGATCGCACCCGAGCCGGCGACCTGGTCGGCGTCGAAGCGGGTGCCGGCGGCCAGGTCGACCACACCGTCGCCGTCGATGTCGCCGATGTTCGCGACGGCCGCGTGGGCGAACCGGTCGCTGTCGGCCATGCTGCCGGCGGGGAACCCGGCGATGCCGTCGGCGATGGTCTGGATCCGCTCGACGCTGCCGTCGGCGGCGAGGGAGAGGACGTACATCGCCCCGCGATCGGTGCCGCCGGTGTCGTCCTGGCGGGCCCCGATGAGCACCTCGTCGCGGCCGTCGCCGTCGAGGTCGCCGGCGGCTCCGGCGGCGGAGCCGAAAAGGTCGTCGTCGTCGAGCGTGCCGGCCGGGAGCCCACCGATGCCGTCCGCGATCTTCGTGAAGGAGGCGAGGGTGCCGTCGGTGTCGAGGAAGAGCGTGTAGATCGCGCCGCGGTTGGGCCCGCCGTCGTCGTCGAGTTCGGCCGTGACGACGACCTCGGCCCGCCCGTCGCCGTTGACGTCGGCCGGGGCGATCCGGAAGCCGAAGTAGTCGACGGGGTCGAGCGTGCCGGCCGGGAGACCGCCGACACCGTCGGCGATCGTCGTGTGTGCCTTGGCGGTCCCGTCGGTGTTCATGAACAGCACGTGGACCGCACCGGTGAAGCCTCCGACGCCGGTCGCCCCGACGACGAGGTCCTGGACGTCGTCGCCGTCGAGGTCGCCGATGGTCTGGACGCCGGGGCCGAAGTTGGCACCGTCGGCGAACGTGCCCGACGGGATGCCTCCCGTGTCGTTTCCGATGGTCTGGACGGCGCGGACGGTGCCGTCGGTGTTCATGAACAGGATGTGCAGCGCTCCGGTGTTGGTTCCGCCGAGGTCGGCGTTGTGGGCACCGAAGGCGAGGTCGATGACGTCGTCGCCGTCGAGGTCGCCGATGTTGGCGAGGCCCCAACCGGCGGTGTCGCCGTCGAGGAGCGTGCCGGCCGGCAATCCGCCGACGCCGTCGCCGACGAGCACGGAGGAGCGAACCGAACCATCGGGGTTCATGAACAGGACGTGGAACTCGCCCCGGTCGGTCCCGCCGGTGTCGCCGAGGTAGTCGGCGACGGCGATGTCGGGGGTGCCGTCTCCGTCGAGGTCGCCGAGACCCACGATCTCGTGCGCCCAGTAGCCGGTGCCCGGGGTCGGGCCGTTGCCCGTGGTCGCCGTGATCTTGGTCGTGTCGACCACGTGCACGACGGGGACGTCGATCGTGCCGACGGGGACACCGCTGGCGGCGATGCCGGGTGCTGCGCCGCCGGGTGCCGCCGTCGTCGCCATGACCGCGAAGCCGGTGAGGACGCCCGCGAAGAATCGAATCGCCGTGTTCATGCCGACCCCGACGGCGCCCCCCACCGATTCGTGAGACCTCCCCCCTACCCGCGGGTCACAAATGATCCATCTGAACCACACCTGACACCGAACGCCCGACCGCGACGGCAGTTCCGAGCGACAGCGAGGAACTGTGTAAGTGAGGTGAGCGTCAGCGAACCGAACGACAGCAACGACGGCAGTTCCGAGCGAACCGAACACAACGACGACGGCACTTCCGAGCGACAGCGAGGAAGTGTGTAAGCGACGAGCCGCCAGGCGAGGAGCGACTGTCACACCCCCTCAGCAGAGTGGCGTCCCATATGGAGACGACGTACCGCCTGCCCGTCCACACCGGCCCGCCCCCACCACTCCAGCGCTCGTTCGACGAGCTCGGCACGCCGCTGCACGAGGTGACGTTCTGTGTGATCGATCTCGAGACGACGGGCGGCAACGCCGAGCTCGAGGCGATCACCGAGATCGGCGCCGTGAAGGTGTGTGGCGGCGAGGTGGTGGGCACGTTCCAGACACTCGTCGACCCGGGGCGGGCGATTCCGCCGACGATCACCGTGCTCACGGGCATCTCCGATTCGATGGTGCTGCGGGCGCCGAAGATCGACGAGGTCTGGCCCTCGTTGGCCGAGTTCGTCGCCGGCACGGTGTTGGTGGGCCACAACCTGCGCTTCGATCTGTCGTTCCTCGATGCCGCGGCCCGGCGTCGCGGTGATCCGCTGTTCTCGAATCCTCGGCTCGACACGCTCGCGCTGGCCCGGCGCCTCCTCGTCGACGAGGTGCCGCGCTTCGGACTCGGTCAGCTGGCGAAGGCCCTGCGACTGCCCCACACGCCCACGCACCGGGCGCTCGACGATGCGCTGGCGACGATGCATCTGCTGCACGTGCTGATCGAGCGGGCGACGGCGTGGGGCGTGTCGGGCCTCGACGACCTGATCGCCCTGCCGACGATCGCCGGCCACCCGCAGGGCAAGAAGCTCGACCTCACGAAGGATCTGCCCCGCCGGCCGGGCGTCTACTTCTTCTGCGACGCCGACGGTCGGGTGCTGTACGTCGGCAAGGCGACCGACCTCCGGGCCCGGGTCCGTTCGTACTTCTCGTCGGAGAAGCGGCGGAAGGTGGCACAACTCCTCCGGGAGACCCACGCCGTGCGACATCGGGTGTGTCGTTCCACGCTCGAGGCGGAGGTCCTGGAGCAACGGCTCATCACCGAGCACCAGCCCCGCTTCAACCGGCGTGGCAAACGCCGCAAGGCGCCGGTCTGGATCCGCTTGACCGACGAGCACTTTCCGCGTCTGACGATCTCGCGCACCGGTCCGGTGGACGCCCCACCACATGGCGTGCAGCTCGGTCCGTTGCCCTCCAAGCGTGTGGCCGATCAGGTGGTCGAGGCGATCTGGCGAGCGATCCCGATCCGGCGCTGCACGACACGCACGGGTCGGCGGGGCACGACGGTCCGGGACGGCCCGTGTGCGGCGGCACAACTCGGCGTGGCGATGTGTCCGTGTTCGGGCGACGACGAGGGCGGCTACACCCGGGTGATCGACACCCTGCGTCGCGGCCTGCACGGGGAACCGACGTTGTTGACCAACGCGCTCGAGCAACGGATGCAGCGCTACGCCGCCGAGGACCGCTTCGAGGAGGCGGCGTCGGTGCGGTCGAGCGCCGAGGCGTTGACCGGGGCGTTGCAGCGCCAGCGCCGGGCGGAGCGGTGCCTGCCCGTCACCCGCGGACTGTTCGAGCTCCGCGACGGGACCCGGATCGAGATCGGCCCGGCCGGTTCGGTGCCCTCACTCGGCCGGCGTGCGGACGACGAGACCGAGCCGCCACTCGACGAGCGGCTGATCGTGTCGGCCTGGCTCGATCGCCATGCCGAGCGTCTGACGCCGATCGTGGTCGAGGGTGTGCTGTCGAGCCCACTCCCCCGCCTGCCCGACTTCGCGCCGAAGCGGATGGAGCGTCAGGCCTCGTTGGTGAAGACCGTGAGGCGTTCGACGAGTGCGCCGACGGCACCGTCGGCGAAGGCGGCTCGGGCCGCGGCGACGCCGTCTCCGAGCTGATCGACCCGCCCGGCGACGACGAGGGCGGCACCGGCGTTGAGGCAGACGATGTCGCCCACGGGGCCGGTCGGATCGTCGAGCAGGCCGCGGAACAGGCCGACGTTGCGCTCGGCGTCACCCCCGGCGAGGTCGTCGAGGGTCACGGTGGCGAGGTCGACGTCGCCGGGGGCGATCTCGGTCGGGGTGACCCCGTCGGGTCGGACCTCGAACACGGTGTTGGTTCCGGTGGTCGACAGCTCGTCGAGGCCGTCGGCACCGGCGACGACCCAGGCGTGCTCGGAACCCGAGCCACGGAGCACCTCGGCGAGCTTGGCGGCGACGTCGACGTCGGCGGCGCCGATGACCTGTCGGGTGAGGGCACCGGGGTGGGCCATGGGGCCAAGCTGGTTGAACACGGTCGGGACACCGATCTGGGATCGGACGGGCCCGGCGAATCGCATCGCCGGGTGGAAGGTCTTGGCCCACGCGAAGCCGCAGCCGAGCTCCGCGACGCAGCGTTCGAGTCGCTCGGGTGCGATGTCGATCCGGATGCCGAGCGTGCCGAGGAAGTCGAACGCGCCTGAGGTCGACGACGCCTTGACGTTGCCGTGTTTACACATGGTGGCCCCGGCGGCCGAGGCGGCGATCGTCGCCATGGTCGAGACGTTCAGCGCGTGCTGCCGGCGGTGTGCGGAGCCGCCGGTGCCGACGAGGTCGACCGCATCGGCGGCCACGTGCAGCGGGGTGGCCTCGGCCATCATCGCCTCGCGCAGGCCGAGCATCTCGTCGACGGTCTCGCCTTTGATCCGCAACGCGACGATGAACGCCGCGAGCTGGGCGTCGGTGGCTCGGCCCGAGAGGATGTCGTGCCCGGCCGCCGAGGTCTCGGTCCGGCTGAGGTCGACACCGTCGGCGAGCTTGCGGAGGACCTCCACCCAGCCCCCGTGGGTGTCCACGGCGAGCGGTCGGGTGTCGTCGGTTGCGTCGTTCGTCACGACGCCGAACCTAGCCAGCGTCGAGCCACCACACAGCGTGAATCCACCGGTGCCCCGGCGTCAGTAGCGGAGTCGGCGCCCCTGGCTCCGCCAGATCCGGCGACGCTCACGCTCATCGGTCCCGCCCCACACCCCGGCGGGTTCACGGGCATCCATCGCATGGCTGCGACAGCGCTCCTGGACATCGCAGGTCGTGCAGATGGCCTTGGCCAGACGAATCGATCGCCGGTCGTCGGGCTCGGGATAGAAGAGCGTCAGATCTGCACCCTGGCACGCACCGAGATCTCGCCACGTCAGGTCTGGAACATTCACGGGAAACAACCACCTCGGGAACCGCCGTGAGTTTGCAACTCACCGTTGCAACGAAGCTTGCCTCCCCCGAATCGGGGTGGCAAGCCCAATGGGCGATGATCACCCGCCGTTCATCAACGCGTCACACGAGACACGGCGTGGGCGGGCTCGTCCGGTACCGACCCGGGCGGGGCCTCAGCGGTAGCGTGGGGCGGTGCTCGACCCGAAGATCGTGATCTCGTCCGCACTCGCCGGCCTGATGATCGTCGTCCCGGCCGTGGTGATCTTCCAGGTGATCAGCGACGGTGGGGGCACGAGCAGCCGCCTGCTCTACTTCGGCCTCGTGATCCTCGGCTTCGTGATCGCCGGATTCGGTGGGGGCCGTCAGGAACGCTCCACACCGCTCATGCACGGGGCTGCCGCCGGCGCGGCCGTCTACGTCGTCATCCAGCTCGTGGGCCTCGTGCTCCGGCTCGTGAACGGCGAGTCGATCAACGTGATCCAGTACGCGTTCCTGCTGCTGCTCGCCTCGACCGCCGGTGTGCTCGGTGCGATGTTCGCCGACTGGTCGATCCGCAAGGGCATGCGACGCTGAGACCTCAGCAGGTCTCGCAGATCACCACCGCCCGACCTCGGCGGAACACACTGACCGGGCCGTCCTCCGAGACGACGAACGCGACGGTGTGGTGATGGTCGTGGGTGTACCGAGCCGCCGACCGGTGGCGCATCCCCCGGTCCTGAGGTACCGCGTTCTCGGCCTCGAGCGACGACCGCAGGCCGACGCCGAGGCGCTCGACGCGACCGTCGGGCCCGATCATGGTGGCGAGGTCGGTCTGGCGGAGCACGGCGAACAGGGCCGGGTAGTGATGTCGGCGGTCGACGTGGAGGTCGGGCGCCGCGAGTGAGGCGTCGACATCGAGGTGGCCGAGGTCGTCGCGATGGGGGTCGACATCGAGCACGAGGGTCGCGCCGATGTGGGCGGGGCTCAGCCAGTGCACCGCGAGCTCGAGCAGACCCTCGAGCACGGCGACCGGTGCTTCGGGCACGGCCTCGCACACCGAGAAGTGATGGTGGCGGGCGGCGAGGCGCAACGCCCAGTTCCGCCCGTTCCACTCCGTGACGCCGCGGCCCGTGAAGAACCGGACGGTGCCCATCACCGTGCGCTGGACGATCCAGGCGCCGGTGCGTTGCTGTACCTCGACGAGGTCGGCCTCGTGCTGGATGGAGCGGTCGAAACAGACGATCCGTGGCGGCCCGTCGACCCGGTGCACGAGGTAGGTGGAGCGGCCGTCCGCGAACGTGCGGCACTGCTCGGGTGTCATCCCGTCGAGATCGATCAGGTCGACGATGTCACCACCGATCGCCAGGTCCGTCCCCGCTGGCATGAGGAACGAGCCGTAGACCGGTGCGCGTTGTTCGAACAGCGGCGGACGCCGCACGTGGTCGAGCTCTTCGAGCAGATGATCGAGGAGGTGCGGATCGGCGGGCAGTTCGACGCCGTCGTCCTCGAGCTCTTCGCGGAGCCGGGCGTGGGCTCGGGTGAGGCGGTGTCCGTGATCCACGCCGTGGAGCATGCCGCACGAGCGAACCCGGCCGACAGCCTCCTACGCTGTCGCCGGGGTGAGTCGGCCAGGTGACCGCGGCATCGCTCGACGGTGTCGAGGAAAGTCGGGGCTCCACAGGACAACGTGCTGGTGAGAGACCAGTCGAGGCGACTCGCAGGAAAGTGCCACAGAAAACAGACCGCCGATGGGCCGGGCGACCGGCCACAGGTGAGGGTGAAACGGTGCGGTAAGAGCGCACCAGCACCCCGGGTGACCGGGGTGGCTCGGTAAACCCCACGCGGAGCAAGGCCAAGACGGGAGCATGGGCGGTTCGTCCCCGGGCGACCGGAACTCCCGGGTGGGCTGCACAGATGGATGGTCACCGAACCGGACCGCCGCAAGGCACCGGGGAACAGAACCCCGCTTACCGGCCGACTCACCCCACCCGACGACCGGCTCGTGGCCGGATCACTCCGCGTCGATCCGACGGAGCCAGGGCCTCACGACCCGGACGACCGCACCCGGGCGTTCGAGCCATGGCGCGTGACCGGCGCGATCGACCACCGCCACCTCGGCCCGTGGGATGGCCGCCGCCAGACCGTCGATCGCGGTGTGATGTCGGGGGTCCTCGGCGCCGTGGACGAACAGCGCCGGCACCGCGATCCGGGCGCTCGCGGCGAGCAGCGCCGCCTCGTCCCACGTCTTGGTCTCGGCGTTGATCGCGGCGTTGCACTCGCGGTTGATCGGCCACGGCGCCTGGGCATCGACCGCTGCGAGCTCGAGCGCTCGTTCCCGGTCGGCGAAGTCGGGCGCCCACCGCAGCGTGCGCCACTCGACCTCCTCGCTGCGGGAGCGGGCCGGCATCACCTCGAGCTCCGCGCATCGGGCGAGCTGGGCGGTCGTGAGCCGTTCCGCCGGCGCCGCCTTGTAGCCCGCGTGCCACGCTCGTCCCGCCCCCGTGCCGGACACGTACAGCAGGCCCCGCGACGAATCCGGATGCCGGAGCACCGCCTGCAGCGCCAGTGATGCACCCCACGAGTGTCCACCGACGATCCAACGCTCGATCCCCAGGCCCCGTCGGACCGCCTCGAGATCCTCGACGAATCGATCGACCGTGAACGGACCGGCCGCGCCGTCCGACCGACCACACCCCCGCTGGTCCCAGCGAACGACCCGTCGCTCCGCATCGACCAGTGACGCGAGACCGCCGAGGTTGTCCCACAACCCCGCCCCGCCGTGGCACAACACCAGCGGCACGCCATCGCCCGAGCCCGTCACCTCGACCCAGAGCTCGACTCCGTCATCGGTCACGACTCGTCCCACGACGATCACGCTACGGCCCGTTGCCCAGCCGACCCGGGTGTGGGATCGTCGGCGTGTGTCCGACCTCTGGCGACGCGCCGCCGCCTACGTTCGATGCCTCGACCGAGACGGCCGCATCCTGCTCGTCCAGGTCACGCTGCCCGGGACCGACGACGACGGCCGATGGTCGCTGCCCGGAGGCGGCATGGAGTGGGGCGAGTCGCCGGAACAGACCGCTCATCGCGAGCTCGCCGAGGAGTCCGGATTGACCGCGACGCTGGGCGGGATCTGCGGCGTGTTCTCGCGCTGGTACGACGCCGATTCGGCGTACAGCGGGACGGACGGCCACGTCATCGGCGTGATCTTCGAGGGTTTCAGACCCGAGGGCGAGCTCCGTGTCGAAGCCGAGGGATCGACCACGACCGACGTCGCATGGTTCACACTCGCCGAGGCACGAGACTTGCCACTCGTCGAGCTCGCCGCCTTTGCGCTCGACCTCGACTGACTTCAACGAGGCGGGATGACGACCCCGGATCAGGAACGTTGTTGTCGTGCGCGCCAATTGGGAGCCAGAGTCGCCATCACGAGACCCTCCAGCCAGCGACCATCCCAGAAGAGCGTGGCCCGCAACCGGCCCTCCACCTCGGCCCGATCGCGGGAACCGCGTGACGGAGGCGGCAGCAAACCCGGTGACCGACTTCATCGGGCTGTGCGAGACAGCTGCGCTCGAGCTCGCCGAGGCGATCGGAGTCCATGCCGATGTTCTCCAGCGCGACGGCCAGCAAGAAGGTGAGCCGACCGGTTCCTTCACGAACGTCATCTCGCTGACCATCGCCGATAGCACCGTCGTGGACGCTGAGCATCAGTAGGGCTGCCGGGGGCCGTTGGCTGTCTCCGCCCGGACATCGCTGCCACGCGATCTCTCATCCGGCGACACCGAGGTTGAGCCATGATGGAGCGCGTGGGGAAGCCGCCGCTGATTCTCGTAACAGGCCAACCGGGCGCTGGGAAGTCGACCTTGGCTCGTCAACTCGCCGTGGAGCTCCGGTTGCCACTCCTGGCGAAGGACACGATCAAGGAATCACTCGCCGAGGCGCTCGCAACCGATCCGGTATCGATCACCGAGAGCCGGGATCTCGGCGACGCCGCGTTCGAGGTCGTCTTCGGCCTGCTCGCCGAGGGGTTTCCCGCGATCGCGGAGGCCTCGTGGAGTCCGTCCGACGCTCGACCCCGCCTGCTCGCCCTTCCCCACCTCCTGGTCGAGCTTCACTGCTCATGCCCACCCGCTGTCGCACGACAGCGTTACGTCGACCGAGCACCAACACGCCACTGGGTCCACCGCGACGCCGACAGATTCGATGACGAGCACCTCTGGTCGGGCACAAGAGCGATCGGCCTCGACGGAGCCGTCGTCTTCGACATCAACACCGAGCGTCCAGTGGACACCGACGAGCTTCTCGGCCGCCTGCTTCGAGTCCCTGAACTACGCGCCTCGGGCGACGCGATCTAGGTGGCGAGAGTGGTCAACGGGGAGTCGGCGTCCTGTCCGGCTCAGTCGGCCTCGGCGCGGATCCGGGCGAACTCGCGGACGGCGAGCACGATGCCGACGAGGCACACGACACACCCGGCGATGGTGACGACGAGCGGGAGGCCGCCGTCGAAGGTCGTGGAGATCGCGGCGATGCCACCGCCGACGCTCGCCATCGTCGTGTAGGGCAGTGCCGTCTGGTAGTCCTGCTTGGCCACGGCTCGAAGCTAGATCGCCACGTGCCGGCCGACCATCGGAACCGGCTCGCTCAGAACCCGTAGAGCGCCGTCGGGTTGTCGACGAGGACCTGCCGGCGGAGCTCGTCGGTCGGCAACCACGAGGCCCGCAGCCTCTGCAGATCCTCGACCGATGGCGGCGCTGCTTGGCCCGGGTGGGGCCAGTTCGACGCCCACAGCATCCGGTCCGGCGCCCGGGCGACGAGCGTCTCGACACAGGCGGACACGAGCTCGTAGCGATGGGAGTCGTCGGGGGCCGACTCGTAGGGCGCCGAGAGCTTCACGTGGGCCCCGTCGTCCACGAGGGCGAGCAGCGCGGCGAACGCGGTCGAGTCGGGCGAGGTGGGCGGCATGAAGCGACCGACGTGGTCGATCACGAGCGGGCACGGGAGGCGCCGGAGCCGATCGAGCAGGCCAACGAGGCGATGCCCGTCGAGTTGGAGCTGGACGTGCCAGCCGAACGGAGCGACCAGCTCGGCCAACCGCTCGAGCTCGGTGAGCTCGACGGCGCCACCGGGCAACAGGTGCATCCGAGCGCCACACACGCCGAGCCCGGTCATGGAGCGGATCTCGTCCTCGGCGGTGCCGCCGTGCACCACCATCACCCCACGGGCGGCGTCACCGGCCGTGGCCAGGGCCTCGAGGTGCAGCGAGTTGTCGAGCCCGTAGGTGGTGGGCTGGACGATCACCATCCGGTCGGTGCCCATCGCCTGCTGGACCACCGCGTAGTCGTCGAGTGATGCGTCCGGCGGCCGGAGGCTCGCCGCCGGTGCGGCCGGGTGGCGCTGGTCGTAGACGTGGATGTGGGTGTCGACGCTCCCGATCACCGGGCCCACCACGCCCGCAGTCGATCGGCCTGTTCGGGATTCACCGAGCGGGGCGGCATGTCGCCTGCGAGCATCGCGGCCACCTGCTCGACGCTCGATCGGGCCTGCGCATCGGCGTTCTCCGGCGTGAGTCCGCCGAGGTGAGGCGTGGCGACCACCCCCGGCCGGGACGCCAGCTCGGCAGAGGGCCGCTGATCCGGCGCCATGCCGACGTCCATGGCCAGGCCACCGAGGTGCCCGTCGTCGAGCGCATCGGCGACCGCCGACTCGTCGAGCAGTTCGCCCCGGGAGACGTTGACGAGCAGTGCGCCCGGCTGGAACCGGCCGAGGAGAGCGGCGTCGATCAGGTGATGGGTCTCAGGGGTCGACGCAGCGAGCGGGAACACGACATCGGCGGCGGCCACGATCTGGTCGACCGCGCCGAGCTCGACACCGTCGGGCACCTCGACGGGTGCGGGGTCGGCGGCGAGCACCCGGAGCCCCATGGCCCGCAGCGTCGAGGCGAGATGACGCCCGATGAGGCCGAGCCCGATGATGGCGGCGGTCTGGCCGGCCACCTGGCGTCCCGGACGTTGGGCCGGCTCGGTGCCGAGGCGGTAGTCGTGCGTCGAGTCGCTGATGCGTCGGGAGAGGTCGAGGTAGAGCCCGAGGGCGAGCTCGGCGGTGGAGGCGACGTAGCTCGTGTCCGCTCGGGCCACGAGCACCCCGGCACTCGATGCGGCATCGACGTCGATCGTCGAGATGTCGACCGCGCATCGCAGAAAGGCGACCAGCGATTCATGGCGCTCGAACAACGCCCGCTCCCCCGGCGTCGCCCGGTGGGCGGCGATCACGTCACAACCGGCGGCGAGCTCGAGCAGCTCGTCGGTCGTCAGGTCGTGGTCGGTGGGGTTCACCACCACCTCGGCGATCTCCCGGAGCTCGGGCAGCGCCCGGCCGTAGTAGGCGTCGAGATCCTCGGGGTTGTGCGTCAGGAAGACCCGCATGGACCGAACGTAGCGGTCGTCGCTCGACCGCCGGAAGCACGGACGCCGGAGTTCGCTGTCACACCCCGTCGATACCGTTTGTCCATGTCGCCCCACCCCTCGCCGATCGTCGAAGTGCTCGATGAGTGCGCCGCCGCGTTGCGGTCCGGAGACGTGGCCGAACTGCACCGCGAGGAGCTCGTGGCGTTGTTGCGACGCACCAGGTCGCTGCAGGCCGCGGCGGACGGTTTCGTGCAACGCCTCGCGCTCGCACAAGCCGAGCGTGAGCAGGCGACGGATGCCGCGACGTTCCTGCTCGACGGGGGCACGGCGACATCGGGCCGCTCGGCCCGCCGGGAAGCACGACGTCACCGATTCGTGCTCGACAATCCGCATCTCGCCGATGCCGCGATCTCCGGGACGCTCCCTGCCGAATCGCTCGATGCGCTCGAACGAGCGGCCGGCAGGCTCGGTGGCGACGAGCGAGCACGGTTCCTCGAGCAGGTCCCTGCGCTGGTCACCGGCGATGCCGCGCCACCGGTCGACGTGTTCGCAGCGCAGGTGGCCGACGCCGAGCGTTCGGCTCGTGCCGACCACGGCGATGATGAACTCGCCGCCCAGATCGCCGCATCGTCGATGCGGCGATGGACCGATCTCGACACCGGCATGCGTCACACGCTGCTCGTGCTCGACCCGGTGCGGGACACCACGATCCACACCGCGATCTCGAAGAAGCTGCGCCAACTCCGCCACGCCGACCGCGGCGGCGAACTCGGATCCATCGACGCCGCCGTGGCGCTGCTCGGCGATCGACGACCGCCCGGGCCGGCGCGAGCCGGTGTCGGCGTGATCGTCGACGCCTCCACCCTGCTCGAAGGCCCACACGACGCCACGGTCTGCGAACTCACCGATGGCACACCCGTCCCACCGACCACACTCGATCGCTTCCTGTGTGATCCGGTGCTGACCCTCCTCGGGACCGACCGGGCCCAGCAGGTGCACGCCGCCATCGCGGCCCGCACCGCATCCGACCTCCAGCGCGCCGCACTCCGGACGATGCACCCGACATGTGCACACCCCGGCTGCGACGTCGCCTTCGACAACTGTCAGATGCACCACCTCGTGCACTGGCGCGACGGTGGCCCCACCGAACTCGCCAACCTCTTCCCGCTGTGTTCCACCCACCATCACGACGTGCACGATCGTGGCTGGAACTACGACGTCGGGCTCGGCCGGACACTCATTCCGGTTCCACCCGATCGACGAATCTCGGGGCCGACCGCCCCCGCCGCCGACCACATCCGTTCCGACGAACCAGCGCACCATCGGGCCCGCCGCGGTCGTGTCTCGACACGCCCCCGAACCCGGCGACGCTCTGGTTCCCGACGGTCCGGATCCCTGGCCGGCACCAGCCACGCTTCTTGACAACCGAAGAACCGGCCGTGTCCGACGAGTCGACGACCGACGATGCCGCGACCTACCGTCGCTCATCGGACCGGGCAACGACCCGACCGTTGTGGCTCGTCGCCCGACCCGACGCGCCAGCCGACGACACGGAGGCCGCGGCAACGATGACGACCATCACCGATCAGATCACGTTCCTCGATCCCCGGGCCGAGCCGGGCCTGGCCACCGACCCCTACGACGTGTCGATCGATCCGTCGGCGCCGGGTGTGCGGATCGGGCTGCTGGCGAACGGCTTCCCCGACTCGGCGAAGTTCCTCCATCACGTCGAGGCGGCACTGACTCGGGCGCTGCCCGACGCCGAGTTCGTCTTCGCCGACAAGGGCGACCCCACCACCGTCGTCTCCGACGCCATGATCGACGATCTGCGCGACCGATGCGGTGCCGTCGTCGCCGCCTACGGGCATTGAGGCAGCTGCACCACCGGCACCGTGCGTGACGGCATCGTGTTCGCCCGCCTCGGCCTCCCCGCCGTGGCGCTCGTGACCGACGACTTCTGGGCCCAGGGCGACTTCGTCGCCCGAGCGGCTGGGATGCCCGACATCCCCCGGATCCGGCTCCCCCACCCCGTGGCGGGCACCGGGGACGACACGATGGCCACGATCGCCGCCGGCATCGTCGACGAGATCCTCGGTGCGTTCGCCGGCGACGACCGATGAGCACCGACGTCCTGCACGCCACCGATGAGCTCGCGGCGGTCGAACGGCTGCACGAGCTCGGTTGCACCGACGGCCTCCCCGTGATCGTGCCGACCCCGGAGCGGGTCGCTCGGCTCGTTCTCGCCTCCGGGATCGACGGCGATCTGTCGCTCGGAGCCATGGGACCGAACCTCGGCGACTGCACCCTCGATCGGCTCGCCACCTGCGCCGTGATGGCCGGCTGCCTGCCCGATCACATGCCGATCGTCGTGGCCGCCGCGCAGGCCGTGATCGATCCCCGCTTCGACCTCACCGAGATGCAGGCCACCACGCACGCCACGTCGCCGCTCGTGATCGTGAACGGCCCGGCCGCACGGAACTGCGGGGTGCGCGGCGGCTTCGGTGCGCTCGGTCCGGGGCACCGGGCCAACGCCGCGATCGGTCGTGCCCTGCGGCTCGCGATGATCAACATCGGTGGTGGTCGCTCGGGCTCGTCGGACATGGCGCTGCTCGGGCATGGCGGCAAGTTCACGATGTGCCTCGCCGAAGACGAGGCGAACAGCCCGTGGGCGCCGATGCACACCGACCTCGGCTTCGACGCCGACCAGTCGGCGGTGACGGTGCTCGGTTCGGAGTCGCCGAGTTCGATCATGGCCTCCGGTGACGCCGACGACCCCGACGAGGTCGAGCGGCTCCTGTTCAGCCTCGCTGCGGCGTTCTCCAACATCGCCAACAACAACGCCGCGCTCGGCGGTGGTCAGGCCGCCCTCGCCCTCAACCCGGACCATGCCGCGGTGCTGGCCCGTGCCGGCTACTCCCGGTCGGGCGCCCGGGACGCCGTCGTCGAGCGGGCCGTCGTGTCGGCCACCGCCCTCGATGCGTCGGCCAGCCCGTTCCGTGCGAACGGCCGGGACCGCCCGGTGTTCCGCAACGCCGAGGATCTGCTCGTGTTCGTCGCCGGTGGGGCCGGGCTCTATTCGGCGGCATTCACGACCTGGTCGACCGGCCCCCACCGCAACCGGGCCGTCACCGTCGCCGTCGAGACCGACCAGGCCTGTGTGATCCCCGGTCTCGGCTGACGGCGACCCCACCCGATCCGATCGGGCGGCTCACACGGGTTCGGGGCGCACACCCCTCAACGATCGGCCAGCGCCGCGACCTCGGCCACGACGAGCGCACGGATCGCCGGGTCGAGTGCGTCCGGGTGGGGCGGGGCGAACCGGCGGGCGTCGTTGTCGAAGTACGTGCCGTGGGCGTCGGCGAACTCGTCCCCGACCGCCGCGGCCACGAGGATGCCGACCCCGATGCCGATGTCGGAGCCGGCGACGCCGAACCCCTCGTTGACCATGCGGGTGGCGAGCAGGGAGCCCGGGTTGACCGCCACCACCATCGGGCCCTCCGGCCGCGCGAGGCCGAGCGCCATCGAGATCATCGTGAGGGCGAGCTTCGACTGGGCGTAGGCCTCCATGTGATCGGCGGCCCGGGTGCCACGGAGCACCTCCGGGTCGACCGGGGCCTGCGCGGCCGACGACAGGTTCACGATGCGCCCGTCGGGCGGCATCGTCGGTTCGACCAGCCGGTTGATCAGGAACGGCGCCACCACGTTGACCTGCATGCGGACATCGAGACCGTCGGCCATGCGGGTCTCGGCGACCTTGAACACCCCGGCGTTGTTGATCAACACGTCGAGTGAGCGGCCGGCGAGGTCGTCGGCCAGCGCACGCGTCTCGGCGAGGTCGGACAGGTCGGCCCGCACCGCCGCGACCACGGCGGTGGGTGCAGCGGCCCGGATGGCCGCGACGGCGGCCTCGAGCTTCGCCTCGGACCGTCCGTGCACCACGAGCTCATGGCCGAGCTCGGCGAGGCGGACGGCGGTGGCGAGGCCGATGCCGTCGGTGGCGCCGGTGATGGCGATCGTCTTGGTCATGGCTGGCTCCGGTCGAGGTCGGCGGGCGGGGCACCCCGATCCTCCGTCGAGCCGTTACCTTCGGCAAGAAGGCACCTCAGGAGGAGGTAGGTACCCGATGGAAACCACCGACGCAGCGCTCGACGATCACGACCACGGCGACGCCTACTGCGCCACCTGCCCGTGCCGCGACACGCTCGACCTCGTCGGGTCGAAGTGGACCGTGCTCGTCATCGGCCGCCTCCAGGAGCACCCCCACCGCTTCGGTGAGCTCCGCCGAGCCGTTCCGGGCATCACCCAGAAGATGCTGACCCAGACCCTCCGACGCCTCGAACGTGACGGGCTCGTGCACCGCCACGTCCTCGTCGAGCACCGGCCGCCGAGTGTCGAGTACTCCCTCACCGAACTCGGCGAGACCATCTCCGCGCCGTTGGAAGCGATCCGGATCTGGTCCGAGGACCATCTCCCCCACGTGCGGGCCGCGCGAGCCGACTTCGACGAACGAGCGGACACCACCTCGTCTTGACCCCGAGCGGGCCGGGCGACTCAGATCGCCCCGTCGCCACCCACCCACGAGGAACCGATCATGCGCACCCTGTTCGATCTCACCGGCACCACCGCCCTGCTCACCGGGGCCTCCCGGGGCATGGGCTTCGAGATGGCCCGATCCCTCGCCGACCACGGCGCCACCGTGGTCATCTCGGCCCGCAAGATCGAGGCGCTCGAGGCCGCCGCCGACGAGATCAACGCCGAGGTCGGCGAGACGCGAGCCCACGCCGTCGCCGCCGACATCTCGAAGCCCGAGTCACTCGAAGCGCTCGTGACGCGGGCGCGTGAGGTCGCCGGCCCGATCGGTGTGCTCGTCGGCAACGCCGGTGTCAACGTGCACTTCGGTTCGACGTTCGATCTCACCGACGAGCAGTTCGACAAGACGATGCGACGCAACGTCCAGGCCAATCTGCACCTCGCCCGCCTCGTCAAGGACGACATGGCCGAGCTCGGCAGCGGCTCGATGATGTTCACCTCGTCGGTCGGGGCGTTGCGTCCGAACACGATCATCGGCCCCTACGGCGTGTCGAAGCTCGCCCTCATCGGCCTGGTGCGGAACCTGGCGATGGAGCTCGGGCCGCAGGGCACCCGGGTCAACGCCATCTGCCCGGGTGTCATCAAGACCGACTTCTCCCGCGTCCTGTGGGAGACCCCGGAGCTCGCCGAACAGAACCTCGCCCAGATCCCCCTGGCCCGCTTCGGCGAGGCCGAGGACTTCGGTGGCGTGGCCGTCTACCTCGCCTCGCAGGCGAGCAGCTACATGACCGGCCAGGCCCTGACCCTCTGTGGCGGGTCGACGATGTTCGCCTGAGCGCCGGGCGGGGGCGCTCAGCTCCAGACCGGACTCACCGCCGTCCGAACGCCCGTCACCGCCTCGATCTCCGCCGCGACGGTGAGGGCATGGTCCTCCCGTCCGTGGTCGGCGTAGATCTGCACCGAGGTGGGCAGGGCATCGTGCTCCGCCGTGGTCATCGCCACGACCGGATACCCGAGCACGTTGGCCGGCACGATCGTCGGGAGATACGTCTCCAGGATCCCGACCTGCTGGCCCTGGGCGACGTCCGCGCCGTGCTCGAACGGCGGCTGCAACCAGCCGGGGGCGAGCACGGCACCGAAGCGGTCGAACAGCTCGGTCCAGACCCGCTGCAGGCGGAGCCGCTCGACGAAGGCCTGCTGGATCGGGCGCTCGATCGTGGCGTTCTCGGCGAGCAACGCCTCGAGCACACCGACCTCGACCTGCCCCATCACCATCGACAGCACGGGCAGGTTCTGGCCGATGTCGAACGACAGGAGCTGCCCCCAGACCTCGGCGACGAGGTCGAGTTCGGGGAGTTCGATCTCGGTGAGCTCCCACCCCTTCTCCTCGAGTGCCGCCGCGGCGGCGTCGACCCCGGCGAGCGCCCAGGTCGACACCGCGGACGAACCGGCCGATCGCACGACCGCCGCCCGCTTCGGGAGCGGCGGGCCGTCGACGGGCGCGTCGAGCACCCGGGGATCCCGTGGATGCCGACCGGCGAGCACCTCGAACGCCACCCGGAGGTCGCCGATCGAGCGGGCCAGCGGGCCCTCCACCGCCATCAACTGGGCCGAGATCCCGGGATCCTGCGGGTCGAGCGCCGACACCCGCGGGATGCGGCCGAAGCCCGGCTTCAGACCGACCACCCCGTTGCAGATCGCCGGGTTGCGGATCGAACCCCCGATGTCGTTCCCGAGCCCGAGCGGGCTCATGCCCGTCGCGATCGCCGAACCCTCGCCACCGGAGGAGCCGCCCGCCGTGCGGTCGTGGTGCCACGGGTTGCGGGTGAGGCCCCGGAACGTGTTGTCGGTCGACACCCGGAGACCGAACTCGGGCATGTTCGTCCGCCCGATCGGCACACCGCCGGCGTCGATGATCCGCTGGGTCGTCACGGCCGACTCGGTCGGCATCTGCTCGGCGAACGCGGCGACGCCGTGGGTGGTCGGGGCGCCGACCAGATCGATGTTCTCCTTGATCGTGAACGGCACACCGTGCAGCGGGCCCGTCGGCTCCGGCGCCGCATCGGCGGCATCGGCGGCGGCCCGGGCCGAATCGGCCATCTCGTGGGTGACGGCGTTGAGTTCACCGTTGACGGCGGCGATCCGATCGAGGTGGGCGTCGACGACCTCCCGGCTCGAGACCTCACCCGCGGCGATCATCGCCGCCAGTTCGACGGCTTGCCGGTTCCACAGTTCCGCGCTCATGGGCGGCGAACCTAGTGGCGGGGTGCCGCCCGGCCCAGACGACGGTCACCCACCCGTCCGACCCGGCTCGCCAAGATGGGCCGATGCCGGAACGTTCGCGCCGACAGGTCCTGCCCGGTGGCGGGCTCTGGATCGACCACGATCTCGACGAGGTCGAGGTCGAGCACATCGCCGAGGCTCACGACCTGCCCGATGCCGCCGTGGAGGACGTGCTCGACATCGAGCAGCTCCCCAAGCGCGAGACCTTCGGCGACCAGCTCTTCGTGGTGCTCCACGCCCTCACGACCGACGACGAGGATCGTCTCGACACGATCGAGCTCGACTGCTTCGTCGTCGGCGACACCCTCATCACCATGCACGCACGCCCCGTGCCGAGCATCGACTGGTTGTGGGACCGCCTCGCCGACCACGCCCACCTGGCCGCCGACGGACCGGCCACGCTGCTCGGCCACCTCGCCGAGCTCATCGGGCGTCGCTATCTCACGATCATCGACGAGTTCGAACGCCGGATCGACCAGCTCGCCGACGACGCACTCGTCGCATCACCGACCGTGCTCGCCGAGATCCAGATGCTGCGGCGTGAGGAATCGACCATCCGCACGATGCTGAACCCGCAGCTCCGTGTGCTCGACGATCTCGTGAGCCGCACCGTCGAGCTGGTGGACGAGCCGGCGAGGCGGCAGCTGGTGGACGCCTACGACGCCCACGCCAAGGTCGTGTCCTCACTCGGCACCGCCCGCCAGCTGATGACCGACACCCTCGACACCTACCGGGGCGCCGTGGCCGAGCGACAGGGGCGGGCGGCGAACCTCCTCACCGTCTACGCCGCCATCGTGTTGCCGATGACACTCATCGCCGGGTGGTACGGCATGAACACCCGCGATCTGCCGGCCTCCGAGGAGCCGTGGGGTTGGATCGTCGTGACCGCGGTGATGGTCGCCGTCGGTGTGGTGTCGTGGTTGTGGTTCGCCCGGATCGGTCTGGTCGGCCGACCACGCCTCGCCGCCCCGGTCGGTCGTGGCCTCGCCTCGGCGGCGCGAGCCCCGATGCGCCCGGTCACCGCCCTGCGGCGTTCACGCCACCGTGGCGACGCGCCGGACGACCGCCAACGCGGCGCCTGACCGGCCGGGCGGTTGCGCCGGTTCACCAGCGGGCCGTACCCACTCGTGCCACCATGGATGGCCCACATCGCCCCAGGAGTCCCGTCATGTCCGACACCTACGAGGTGGTGCGCCGCACCACCATCGACGCCACCCCCGACGCCGTCTTCGAGTTGATGGCCGACCTGACCCGCTACGACGAATGGTCCCCGTGGGCCGACCTCGATCCCGACCTGACGGTCACCCACGGCGGCACGCCGGGCACCGTCGGCTCGACCTATGCCTGGACGGGCAACCGCAAGGTCGGGGCCGGATCGATGGAGCTGACCGAGGTCGAGGCGCCTGGACGCATCGCGGTCGATCTTCGGTTCCTGAAGCCGTTCAAGTCCGAGGCCGGGGTCGAGTGGCTCGTCGAGCCCGCCGGTGACGGGGCGAGCGTGGCCTGGCGCATGACCGGCACCCGGACCCGCATGGTCAAGATCATGGGCGTGTTCGGCCAGACCATGGACAAGATGGTCGGTTCCGACTTCGAGAAGGGTCTCGCCAACCTGAAGCGGGCGGTCGAAGCCGGCTGACCGGCCCCGACCGCAGTGCGATCACTCGGGGATGCGGTAGGCGCTCGGGTTCGGCTTGAGCGGTCGGGCGTACCAGAGCGGACGTCGCAGACCGGCGGCGCCGGCCGCGGTGGCCGTGCCGGCGGGCCGGGTCTTCGACATCCAGTCGAGATAGGCCTCACGGCTCTTCGCCGTGTCGACCACGACGTCGCCGTACTCGTCACCGGCCTCGGCCGGTGTCACCCGCACCCGCTGGTGCCAGCACTGCATGCCCGAGATCGGATCCGGCTGCACGCAGAACGTGGCGTTCTGGTGCACACCGGTGTCGTTCCACCAGATCCGGCCGGTGTCGGCGTCGGTCTGTGCCGATCCGGACGAGTCGTACGACTCGTTGCCGTGCTCACGCTTCAGCGACCACGTGGTGCCGCCCTCCGCGTTCTTCGAGCTCTGGATCGAGGCCTTCCCGGCACCCCACGAGCGGGCCTTGTCCTCTTCGAGGCGCCAGCGACCCATGTGGTGCGAGGCGGCGACGACACCGGGACGGATGCCCTCGGTACGCCACGCCTGGATCACGAAGTGCCCGATCCGGGTGGTGATCCGCACGAGTCCGTTCTCCTCGATGCCGAGCTGCTCGGCGTCGGAGGGGTGGAGCCACAGGGGATGGCGGTGCGAGATCTCGTTGAGCCACTTCGAGTTCGCCGACCGGGTGTGGATCAGGGTCGGGATCCGGAACGTCGGCAACAGGATGCGCTCGTTGCCGGCGAGATCCATGTCCTCCCAGTGCACGTGTGAGGGGATCCACGTCGGGGTGGCGTACTCGGGCCAACCCCAGTCGGCGAGGGTCTCGGAGTAGAGCTCGAGCTTCTTCGACGGCGTCGGGAAGCCCTCCTTCGCCTCACCGTCGATCGAGACGGCCGGCGAGCCGTCGCCGAGCGGCTGGAGCTTCAGATCGTCGAGGCCGCCGAGGTCGCCGTCCCACGATCCCGCCGTGCCGGGCTTGCGGTAGACCCCGCGGTCGTCGACCTCACACCCGTCGAGTGCATCGTCGGCGACCGCCCGCTCGTAGGGCTCGTACGGGTCGGTCGGCACGGCGAACGCCGAGCGGTCACGCATGAAGTCGAGCGGGGTCTGACCGGCCTCGGCCGCGGCGTCGGCCAGGCCGGGCACGCTGTCGGCGAACATCCGGGCGTAGTACTCGTCGATGGTGAGCGGCTTGCCGGGGTGGGTCTCGGATTCGAACCACTCGCGGATACCGAGGGAGCCGTCCGGGTCGATCCGCCACGACAGATCGATCCAGAACTCGTTCTCCTCCCAGACCTCGCCGACGTTGTAGTCGTACGAGCGGGCGTCGGGGCCGAGTTCACCCGAGCCGCCCTCGGCCCGGTCACGCAGCTCGGCGTAGCGCCGCCCGATGGGCTGGCGGAACCCGATCCACCGACCGGCATGGGTCTCGTAGGAGTGGATGTCGTGACGCTCGGTGGCCACACCCATCGGCAGCACGTAGTCGGCGAACCACGACGTCTCCGACCAGGTCGGGGTGAGCGCCACGTGGCACTTCACCTTCTCTTCGTCGGTGAGCGCCTCCATCCAGGTGAACCCGTCGGGGTTGGTCCAGATCGGGTTGTAGACCCGGCTGAAGTAGACGTCGAGCGTGCCCCGCCCCTCGTTGAGGAAGTGCGGCAGCAGGATCGACATCTCGTGGTAGGCGAGCGGGAACTCGGCCGGCCACTCGAGGTCGTTCCACTCGTGGGTGTTCGGGGCACCGATCGGTGCGGCCGGCTTGAACTTGTTCATGCCGTTGCCGGCGGTGCCGCCGACGGTGGCGACCGAGCCGGTGAGCACGTTCAGGAAGAACAGGCAGCGGGCCACCTGCCAGCCACCGAGGTGACCGGCACCGGCGGCACGCCAGTTGTGCGACGCGAACTTGGTGGGGTTGGCCCCGATCAGCTCGGCGATCTCGCGGATCGTCTCGGCGGCCACGCCCGTCTTCTGCTCGGCGGCCTCGGGGGTGTACTCGGCGTACTCCTCGAGCAGGGCGGGGCGGAACTGCTCCCACTCGACCGGACGGTCGGGGTGCTTGGCCCGGAGGTAGGTCTCCCAGTTGGTCCACCGCTGCATGAACTCGGCGTTCCAGGTCTCCGACTCGATCAGCAGGCGGGCGATCGAGAGCAGGAGGTACGGCTCGGTGCCGGGCCAGGTGGGCAACCAGTAGTCGGCCTTGGCGCCGGTGTTCGACAGGCGCGGGTCGCACGCGATGATCTTCGCCCCGTTGGCCTGGGCCTCCATGATGCGCTGGGCGTGGGGGTTGAAGTAGTGGCCCGACTCGAGGTGGGCCGAGATCAGGAAGATCACCTTCGCGTTGGCGAAGTCGGACGACGGGCGGTCGTGGCCCATCCAGCTCTGGTACCCGATGCGGGCGTTCGACGAGCAGATGTTGGTGTGGGAGTTGTGGCCGTCGACACCCCAGGCCTTGAGGACCCGGTCGGTGTAGCCGTCCTCACCGGGGCGGCCGACGTGGTACATCACCCCGTTCTTGCGGCCGGCGTCGAAGGCCTCGCGGATCTTCCCGCCGACCTCGTCGAGGGCCTGGTCCCACGAGATGCGTTCCCACTGGCCCGAGCCGCGCTCCCCCACCCGCTTCATCGGGTACATGACCCGCTCGGGGTCGGTCATCTGGTTGAGCGTCGCGGGGCCCTTGGCGCAGTTGCGGCCACGGGAACCCGGGTGCTCCGGGTTGCCCTCGATCTTGGCGACCTCGCCGTTCTCGTTGTCGACGTAGGCGACGAGCCCACAGCCGGCCTCACAGTTGAAGCAGGTGGTGGGCACGAGGGTGTAGTTGCGCTCGACCTTCTCGGGCCAGGCCTTGGCGTCGAGTTCGGTCCAGTCGTGCCACTGCTCGAACGGGGGGTACTTGGAGAGTTCCATGGTGGTTCCTGTTCAGGCGGCGGCGATCAAGAGAGCGGGACGGACTGGCCGGCCCGGACGAAGGCGGTCTCGGAGAAGAACATGCCGATCAACGCCAACACCCCGGCGGTGGCGGCGAGGGCCGGGCTGGTGACGTCGGCCGCCCGGTCGATGATCAACAACGCGGCCGGCGCAGCCAGACCGATGGCGACACCGGTCCAGAAGAACGACGCGTTGTCGCCCTTCACCATGTTGTGGACCGCGAGTTCGACGTGGCGGCTGCCGTGCGACGCCGTCTCCATCCAGGTGAGCACCGCCACCGCGGCGACACCACCGAGGAGGGCCCACCGCATGGCGGCCGCATCGGGCACGTCCATGACGAGGTCCATGACGACGTAGGCCGCCCCACCGGCGACGACGGCCCGGGCGAGCAGGGTCGGCAGCAGCAGCGGGGTCTGCCAGAGGTCACGGCCCTCACACTGGGCGAAGAGGAACGCCGAGTAGCCGGCGGTCCCGAGCCCGAGCAGTGCGGCGGGCACGGCGAGCACCCGGAGCATGCCGGGGCTGTCGGCGAGGCCACCGATCCACCACAGCCCGCACACGGCGGCGAAGGCCATCAGCACATACGCCCCCTTCACGAGCCACGACGACCAGTTGCCCTTCGTGAGCAGGTAGTAGAAGCGGCCCGGCTGCTTGAGATCCGCGATGAGCAGGGCACCGGTGGCGGCGAGGAAGATCCCGGCCACGATCGGCGGCACCACACCGACGGCCGCCTGCTCGTCGGCGTTGCCGAGCAGCACCTGGAGGGCGGCCATGAGCATCACGCCGCCGGCGATCGCCTTCGTGACGAAGTAACCCGACACCTTCTCGCCCCAGGTCACCGAGTGCGAGGTGGTGTAGGCGGTCCGGGCGACGACACCGTCCTCGGATTCCGGCTTCTTGCCGAGCGTCACCGGCACCGACGGGTGGCGGACACCGTTCGGGTCCCGCAGCGTGTCGGCCCAGACCATGCCGTCGTTGGCGATGGCGGTGCGGGTGGGGTCGAGTGAGGCCTGGTCGGCGCCGCGGTAGAAGACCTTCGGCTTGGTGTTCTGCTCGGGCGCCCGCACGGCGACGTCGTCGCGGGCGATGATCTTCGAGATCTCCGAGGTCGGGTCG
This sequence comes from Acidimicrobiales bacterium, assembly GCA_020630195.1. Classification (GTDB taxonomy): domain Bacteria; phylum Actinomycetota; class Acidimicrobiia; order Acidimicrobiales; family SZUA-35; genus JAHDBV01. The sequence goes on along the minus strand of JAHDBV010000007.1, from coordinate 126 downwards.
TCGAGGTCGCCGATCTTGATGGCCTCGGTCGGGCAGACGATCTGGCACGACGGCTCGAGTCCGACCTCGATGCGGTGGTTGCACATGTTGCACTTGTGCGCCGTGTTCGTCTCCGGGTTGATGTAC
>JAHDBV010000062.1 GCA_020630195.1 Acidimicrobiales bacterium | reverse complement strand
CCCTCCCCACCATCACCACCAGCCTCAACCTCGACGCCACCACCCAACCCGGCCACAACACCACCCCGGTGTTGCGCCCGGCGATCGAGCTCTCCGGCGCCTCCCTCGGGGCCGGTTCGGCGGTGCTCACCATCGGCTCGACGTTCAACGACGTGATCGGGCCGGCGATCACCGACCTCGGCACCGGTGTCACCGGCCTCCGCATCGACGGCGACGACGTCGTGGTCGTGGAGACCGTGATCGGGGTGTCGAACGAGGGCGTGGGACCGGCCGCACCCTCCGGCACCGGCATCGAGGCCAACGGTGACCTGATCGTCATCGGCGGAGCCGTCCCCGCCGATCGGGTCGTGATCGCCGGACTCGAACGGGGTGTGGTGATCACCGGCGCCGACGCATTCGTGCGCGGCACCTGGTTCGGTCTCGGCCCCGACGGGACCTCGCCCCGGGCGAACACCATCGGCCTCGTGCTCGACGGTGCGACCGACGCCGAGATCGGTGGCCGCAACGACGGTGAGGAGAACCTCTTCGCCGCGAACACCGACGGCCTGCTGATCACCGGCGCCTCCGCACCACGGCCCGTCGAGGGCAACGTGTTCGGTCTCGCCGCCGACGGCACCGACGTCGCGGGCACCGATCGGGCGATCGTGATCGACACCGCGGATGTGGTGATCGGCGGCTCGGCGAGCGGCGCCGGCAACGCCATCGTCGGCGCGGCGAGCTGGGGCATCGACACGACGTCGAACGCGACCGGCGTCGTGATCCGGGGCAACGACATCGGCCGCCGCCCCGACGGGTCGGTCGGGAGCAACGCCAACGGCGTCCGATTCCTCGCCGACGGCATGCTCGGCGGCACCGACCCCACCGAGGGCAACGTCGTCACCGGTTCGACCACCATCGGTGTGCTCGTCGACACCCCGGCCGCCGATGTCGCCATCCTCGGCAACGCCGTCCACGGCAACGGGGTCCTCGACCTCGACCTCGGAGGCGACGGGGTCACACCGAACGACCTCGGCGACACCGACACCGGCGCCAACGACCTGTTCAACCACCCCGTGATCGTCGATGCCCCGGCGGCCGCCGGCGTGGCCCGTCTCGTGGTGCGGCCCGAGGTCGTGCCCGGCGACTACCAGCTCGAGATCTTCCGGAATCCGACCGGGGTCCATCCATCGGGCAGCGGTGGCGGCGAGCAGCTGGTCCGCTCGACCACGGTGACCGTCACGGGCACCGACACGGTCCGCGTCGGTGTGTCCGGGGCACCGGGCGACCAGTTTACCGCCACCTTCACCGAGATCGACGGACCCGGCTTCGGCGCGACCTCGGAGTTCTCCGCCGCCATCACCGCGACGCTGCCACCGTCACTCGAGATCAACGATCTCGGTGACGGGGGCGACCTCGTCCCGGGCGACGGTGCCTGTGACACCGGTGGGCCGCTCGTCGACGGCGAGACGAACTGCACACTGCGGGCCGCGCTCGAGGAGGCCGCCGCGACCCCCGCCATCGGCTCGCTCACCTTCGCCGTGCCGCTCGCCGCCCGCGACGCCGACGGCATCGGGTGGACCATCCGCCCGGCCACCCCGCTGCCGAACGTGCGCAACGACCTCGCCGTCGACGGCACGACACAGAACCTGCTCGACCCCTCCGCCACCGGCCCCGTGATCCACCTCGACGCGAGCGCCGTGAACGTGCCCGGCACCCCCGGCCTCACCCTCGAGGACCGGACCACACTCCGAGGGCTGTCGGTCACCGGCGCCGGCGGCTCGGGCGTCACCGCCTCCGCCGACGACGCCGTGGTCCAGGGCAACTGGATCGGCCTGACCCCGGCGGGCGTCGTGGTCGGCAACGACGGCAACGGCATCCTCGTGTCCGGCACCGCCACCTCGACGACGATCGGCGGCGAGCAACCCGAGGACGGCAACGTCGTCAACGGCTCGAGCTTCCACGCCATCGTCGTGTCCGGTCAGGCCGCCGACGTCTCGGTCCGGCACAACCGGATCGGGCTCCTCCCCGATGGCGCCCTCGGCACACCGCCGGCACTCAACGGCATCGTCGTCGACGGGGCGACCGCCCGGATCGACGTGCTCGAGAACGACGTCGTCGGTGCCAACACCGCCATCGAGATCACCGGCGGCGCCGATGAGGTCGTGATCCGCACCAACCGACTCGGCACGGCGGTCGGGCTGGCCGATGCCCCACTCGGGACCGGCATCCATCACGACGCCAGCGGTTCGGCCGACATCGGCGGCATCGGCGACGGCGCGGGGAACCAGATCGCCGACTGGGTCGACGGTGGCGTGGTGATCGACGGCTCCGGCCCGGTGCTCGTGCTCGCCAACTCACTCGCCGGCACGGCGCCCGCGATCGACCTCGGTGCCGACGGTGCGACACCCAACGACGACACCGACGCCGACACCGGACCGAACGACCTCCTCAACCACCCCGAGATCTTCGACGCCGTCGAGGCCCTCGACCTCCCCGGCTTCGTCGACGTGTTCTTCGACTTCGACAACCCCGCCGGGCTGTACCGCCTCGAGGTGTTCACGAGCACGGACGGCACCACCGGGGCCCAGACCCTGGTGTACGCCGAGGACATCGAGCTCTTCGGGACGGACGACGTCTACGACGTCCTCATCGCCGGTGAGCCGGGCGACCTCGTGACCGCGACACTGTCCGACGTCACCCGGGGCATCACCTCCGAGACCACACCACCGGCGGCGGTCGCACGGGCGAACCGGGCTCCGACCATCGAGGTGGCCGTGAGTGCCGGGCGCGAAGGCGACGCCCGGAGCCTCGTCGCGACGATCGACGACCTCGACGGTGATGCACTGTCCGTCGTGTGGGATCTCGACGGCGACGGGGTGTTCGACGACGCCTCCGGACGCACCGTCGACCTCACCTGGGCCGAACTCCGCTCGATCGGCATCACCGACGACGGTGCCTTCCCCGTGGCGGCCCGCGTCGACGACGGCTTCGTCCAGTCCCTCGCCACCGCCACGATCATCGTGACCGACCGGCCACCCGAGACGACACTCGCCGGCCCCACGGCCGGCGTGCCGGGCCAGGTGTTGCGTTGGACCCGCACCACCGTGGATCCGGGCGACGACGAGATCCGCACCTGGACCGTCGACTTCGGCGACGGGACCGTCGCCACGTTCGCGGGCGACCTCACCACCGTCGAGCACGGCTACACCCAGGCGGGCACGTACACGATCCGGATCACCACCGCCGACGTCGACGATCTCGTCACCGGTCCGGTCGAGATGCTCACCGTCACCGTCACGGCACCTCCCGTCGTGACCGAGCCCGACGAGGTCGCCCTCCCACGGGCTCGCGACGACGCCTACCAGATGAGCGAGGACGGCGTGCTCGACATCGATGCGGTCGGCGTGCTCGGCAACGACACCGATCCGCTCGGACGGGGCCTCGTCGTGGCCGTGAGCGACGCCCCCGACCGTTCGTCGAGCTTCTCGCTGTCGCCGGACGGCTCCTTCGTCTACCGCCCCGACCCGAACATCTCCGGCACCGACCGCTTCCGCTACACGATCACCGACGCCGAGGGTCGCTCCGACAGCGCCGAGGTGACGATCGAGATCACGGCCGTCAACGACCGCCCCGTGCTGGTCGGCGGCGGCTCCGGCGCGGACGATGCCCTGTCGACGCTGCGGATCGAGGACGACGATGCGATCGGCACCTACCAGATCACGATCCGTTCCGACGATCTCGACCGCGTCGAGTGGGACCTCCCGTCGAGTGTCACCGTCGTCGGCCGGGGCACCGACAGCGTGGTGCTGGAGGGTTCCCGACCGGCACTGAACCAGTGGCTCTCGACACTCATCGTCGACACGACCGAGGGCGTCGTCGTGGTCGAGTTCGAACTGCTCGACGTCACGAACGGCGCGGCCGCGGCACCGTCCCGGCAACGCCGTGCCTTCGAGCTCGGCACCGGTGAACTCCTCGGCCTGGACAGCGAGGAGCTCGAGCCGCTCCTGACCATCAGCCCCTCGCAGGACGAGGAAGCCGAGCCGCCCGAGCAGCTCGCCGCGGTCGTGCCGCGGATCGAGGTCGGCGGCGCCCAGCCCCTCGCCGGCGAGCTGCTCGGCGACGCCATCCAGGAGCTGGTCGTGAACCCGCAGGTGCCGCCGCGGGTGATCGCCGCCGCCGTCGCCTGGCTCCTGTTCGTGGTATGGGCGCTGATCCTGCGACGCCGCAACCCGCGTCTCGTCGAGGTCGTCGGCACCACACCGGGCGAAGAGCTCGTGGCCCGACGCTCGTCGAAGGACGGCGGCGACCCCGACCCCGAGTCGGGCGACGCGGTGTTCGCGTTCCGCTGGGACGCCCAGAGCATCGAGACCACCGGCCGTCGACCACGACGTGGACACCTCGAGGTGCACACCCCGGCCGGCCCGGCCTGGGTGCCGACCGACAGCGTGCGTCCGATGGACCTCGACTGATCGAGCCACCCGCCGACCGCGACCGTTGGGGCCGCACGAGGCCCCGCCACCTACGCTGCATCCGTGCACCCGGCCTCCCCCCGGCTGGGCCACGGGCTCCGGGCGCTCCGACACAGGAACTTCCGCCGCTTCTGGCTCGGCGCCCTGTTGTCGAACTCGGGCACCTGGCTGCAATCACTCATGGTCGGCATCGTCCTGCACGATCTGACGGGCCGGGCCGCGTGGGTCGGAGCGGCCCAGATCGCCACGTTCGTGCCGGCCACGATCATGAGCCCGGTCGGCGGCAACCTCGCCGACCGGTTCGACCGCCGTCAGCTCCTCATCGCCGGGCAGGCGCTCGGGGCGGCCGCCGCCGGCGGGCTGGCGCTGGCGTGGTTCCTGGGTGCACGGTCACCGTGGCTCATCGTCGCCATCACCTTCGGCGGCGGCATCGCGGGCGGACTCACGATCCCCGCCTGGCAGTCGTTCATCCCGACGCTCGTCGACAGCGACGATCTGCCGTCGGCCATCACCCTCAACTCGCTGCAGTTCAACATCGCCCGCTCCCTCGGTCCGGCGGCGGGCGCCGTCGTCGTGTCGACCATCGATCCCGGCTGGGCGTTCGCGCTCAACGCCCTGTCGTTCGGTGCGGTCCTCGCGGCACTCGCCGTGATCCACACACCACCACCCCCGTCGGGCCGGGATCCGGGATCGGTGCTGCGGGGTCTCGGCGAGGCCATCCGCTACATCCGGGCCCAGCGGGGCATCGCGTCGGCCATCGCCGTGGCCTGGGCGGTCGGTCTGCTCGGGTTCCCCGCGTTCAGCTTCCCGGTCGTCTACGTCGCCGAGGTCTACATGGTCGATGCCGTCTGGGTCGGCATCGTCACGGGCTGCTTCGGCGTCGGCGCGGTCCTCGCCGCCCCGGTGGTCACCGGTGTGTTCGGAGAGCTCCGGCGGGCGACCCTGATCCGGGTCGCCGTCCCGGTGTACGGCCTCGCCATCACGACCTTCGGCCTGTCCACCACCCCCTGGGTGGGGATGCTCGGCATGGCCGGCGCCGGGTTGGGGTTCCTCGCCATCGTGGCCACCTCCAACACGGCGATGCAGGCCATCGTGGCCGACCGGATCCGGGGCCGGGTCGTGTCGGCCCGCATCATGCTGATGACTCTGGCCTTCACGATCGGCAACGCCGTGCAGACCAATCTCTCCGACCGCATCGGCCCCCGCCCCGTCGTGACCACCGCCGGTCTGGCGTTGGTCGCGATCGGTGTCGTGCTCCTCGCCGCGCCGTCGCTCACCGTCCGTCTCGACGATCCGGCGGACGACGAGCCCGAGCCGGGCGACGATCCGTCCGGCACCGCGGCACCGCCGACACGGGCGGAGACACGCCCATGAGCTCACTCCACCGGATCGATCTGGACGAGCTCCGGGCTCGGATGGACGACCTCGAGGCGTTGCTCCCGCTCCTGCCCGACGTCGACCCGTGGTGTTCGTCGCCCGAGTGGGTCCTCGCGGTGCACGACGCCTTCGGCGAGGGGTCCGAACCGCTCGTGCTCGCCGGCCCCGCCGGGGTGTCGCTCCTCGCCCGCCGGGCCGCACCCGACGGCCGGATCGCCGTGGTCGGGCTCGAACCGATGTGGGGGTTCGCCACCCCCTTCCTCGGGACCGACCTCACCGAACTCGCCGAGCAGACCCTGGGCTGGCTCGACGCCGATCCCTCGTGGTCGGTGCTGCTCCTCCCCGGCCTTCCCCGCACGGGTCCGCTCACACCCGCCGTCTTCGGGCACCTCGCGGCACGGGGGCCGACCACCGCCCACGAGGGCATCGATCGGCTCGTCGCCCGACTCGAGGACGGGGTGGCGGCGTGGTCGGCCCGCCGGTCCCGACGATTCCGCCGCGACGAACGGCGAGACCTCGAGCGGGCCGAGGCGGCGGGGGTCACCTTCGAGATCGTCGACGACGACCCCGACGCCTTCGACCGGATCCTGGCCGTCGAGGCCAAGAGCTGGAAGGCCGCCGCCGATTCCGGCCTGTCGAGCCCCGGCATGGCGTCGCTCTACCGGGCCCTCGGGGAGCAGCTCCGGGCGCGAGGGGCCCGGCGGGCACGCATCGCCCGGCTCGACGGTGCCGACATCGCCTACATCCTCGGTGGCTGCCGGGGCAGCGTCTACCGCGGCCTGCAGCTGTCCTACGACCACACCCACGCCGAGCTCCGACTCGGTCACGTGCTCCAGGGGCTCGAGCTCCGACGCGTCGCGGCCGAGGGCATCCGGACCTACGACCTCGGCATGGACCTCGACTACAAGCGACGGTGGGCCGACGAGGTCGTCGGCTCCGCGGTGATCATGCACGAACGGGGCACCCCGCCGGTGTCTCCCGACCGCTAGGTTCGGGCCCGTCGAACGACGCGGCGTGGGCCGCGTCCGGGCAGAGAGGTTCGACCATGATCGACATCGGCCGCATCGGAATCTGGCAGGGCGTGCTCGACGGACATCCCGCCGCGGCGGTGCGCGACGTCGTGGCCGAGCTCGACGAGATGGGATGGCCGTGCCTCTGGATCCCCGAGACGGTCTCACGGGATCCGTTCGTCTCGGCCTCGGTGATGCTCGACGCGACCTCCTCGATGAAGGTCGCCACCGGGATCGCCTCGATCTGGGCCCGCGACCCGATGACCACGGCCAACGCCAACATCACGCTCAACGAGGCCCACGACGGCCGCTTCCTGCTCGGCCTCGGCGTGAGCCACCACACCCTCACCGAGTGGGTCCGCAAGCACGACTACTCGAAGCCGCTGTCGACGATGCGCACCTACCTCGAACGGATGGACGAATCGATGTACCGCGGCCCCCAGCCGGCCGAGGCCCCGAACCGGGTGCTCGCCGCGCTCGGCCCGAAGATGCTCGAGCTGTCGGCCACCCACGCCGACGGCTGCCACCCCTACTTCGTGCCGGTGGAGCACACCGCCATCGCCCGTGCGGCGGTCGGCCCCGACAAGCTCGTCGCCACCGAGCAGATGGTCGTGCTCGAGACCGATCCGTCGGTCGCCCGCGAGATCGCCCGCCAGCACATGAAGATCTACCTCGACCTCCCGAACTACGCGAACAACCTGATGCGTCTCGGGTACACCGAGTCGGAGATCTCGAATGCGGACGACCGTGTGGTCGACGCGATCGTCGTGTGGGGCGACCTCGACACCGTCGCCGCCCGGGTCCGTGACCACCACGACGCCGGCGCCGACCACGTCTGTGTGCAGGTGCTCTCGGCCGATCCGCGGGCGATCCCGATGGACGGCTGGAGCGACCTCCACGACGCCCTCACATGAGCATGCTCGCCACCGCACTCGGTGAGCTCGATCTGTTCGACGGACGCACCCTGCTGCTGCTCGCCGGCGGCGGGTTCGTGTTGTGCGTCCTCGCGATCGTCGTGGATCGCTTCAACTTCCCCCAGCGCCGGTTCCGCCCGAAACGCATCGCCCTCAACACCCAGGGCGCGAAGCGTGACCGGACCGGCGCCCACGTGGTGGACGAATCCCACCGCGGCCTGCACGACCCGTCCTCGCCGTCGAACCGATCGGAGCCCTCCCGATGAGTGACACCACCTCCGTCTCCCCCCTCGCGATCGCCAAGGCGATCCCGAAGCGCATGAAGCGCCACAACGACCAGCTGGCCTGTGCCGGCATCGCCTTCTTCGGCACGCTGGCCCTCGTGCCGACCCTGATCGCGATGGTCTCGCTCTACGGCCTGCTCGCCGACCCCGAGGACGTGGCGACCCAGATCGAGACGTTGTCGGAGAATCTCGACAAGCCCACCGCCGACTTCCTCGGCGAGCAGATGAACTCGATCGTCGCCGACCTCGAAGCCAACCGGTCGGCCGGCATCACCTCGGTCGCCATCGGTATCGCCATCGCCCTGTTCACCGCCTCGGGCGCGGTGCAGAAGCTCATCCAGACCATCAACGTGGCCTACGAGACCGCCAACAACCGCAAGGGCCTCAAGACCCGGTTCGTCGCCTTCTGCTTCACCCTCGGCGCCATGGTGTCGGTCGCCGTGGTCGGCACGGTCGTCGGGGCGTTGCCGGTCATCGCCGACGAGGTCGGTCTCGGCGACGTCGCCACCCAGGCGGTCAACATCGGCCGGTTCCCGCTGATGGGTCTGTTCGTGATCTTCGCGATGACCCTGCTCTACCGCTACGGCCCCTCGAAGCGGCCCCGCACCGGCTGGCGCAACGCCGGCTCGATCGTGGCCACGGTGTTGTTCCTCCTGATCTCGATCGCCCTGAGCTTCTTCCTCGCCAACTTCGGTCTTCCGCCCGCCTACGGCCTGCTCGGCTCGGTCGCCGTGCTGATGCTGTTCATCCAGTTCACCGCGCTCGCGATGACCATCGGCGCCGAGGTGAACGCGGAGATCGAGGAGGCCAAGGGCCTCACCGTCGATCCGCTGGCGGAGGTCCCCGAGGCCGCCCCCGAACCCCTGTCGTTCGGCAAGGCGCTCGCCACCGTGGGTGCGCTGTTCGTCCTGGGCCGCGACTGACGCCCACCGGGCTCCGACGGGGCCGATCGGCCCACCTCCACGCGGGTCATCCGACCCGATGACGACGCCATCGTTCGACCTCGGCCCGCTCGGGCCGACGGGCGGAACATGGCCACGCGCACGAAGAGCCAACGACGCCGCCGGGCGGCTCGTCGCGCCCGGTCCCGCACCGAGGTCACCGTCGTCGAACCGGAGCCGCTGACCCCCGTCGCCGTCGATACCGAACCCGACCACTCGTTGTTCGTGGCGGGCGCCATCCGCGCCGCCGGCTTCCTCCTCGCCGGGCAGGCGCTCGGCTCGATCGTCGGGGCCCTGTTCGACGGACGAGCCGTCGTCATCCGACTCCGCTTCGGCATCCTGCCGAGCCTCGGCGTGGCGACCCCCACGCGGGCCGCGGCGGCGAGCATCTCGACCTGGGCCACCATCGGCGCCGTGGCCGCCGTCGCCGCCGGGGTGCTCCTCGCACTCGCCCGGCGCCGCGACCAGCCGCTCCTGCTCCAGGGCTGGGGTGCCGGCATCCCCATGGCCGGTCTGCTCGTCGCACTCCAGTTGAGCCGACATCTGGCCGATCCACCTCATGTCGAACTCTGGCGTCTCAGCCAGGCGGCCGCCGTCGTCGGCGCCGTCGGCCTGCTCTACATCGGATTCGCACCCCCACACATCGGTCCGCTCCGGCGAGCCGAACCGACCTCACTCGAGGAAGCCACATGAAGACCAAGCGCATCTCACGCCCCGCCGCCCTCGGGTTCGGCGCCGTGCTCGTGTTCGCCAGCCCGGCGATGGCCTCACTGGTCGTCGAGAGCTTCATCGAGGCCGACATCGGTGTCGGCGCATCCTGCCTCATCGAGTCCCCCGGGCCCGACGTGGCGAACTACACCGCCGTCGATGCCGACGACCCGAACGCCACGCTCGACGGCACCGGCAACACCGTGCAGATCGGTGGCCAGGACCTCGCCGAGACCCAGGTCTCGGTGCGGGGCATGATCGGCGATCGGGTGATGTACACCGACCTCGTGCGCTATGAGAACAACTGCGGCGTCGACATGTCGGTGGCGCTGGTCAGCGGCACCGAGGTGGGCGACTGGACCGGCCTCGGCGCCGAGATCCATCTCTCGTCCGTCGCCGCACCGGGCACCCGGCCCGGCGGCGCCGGCTGGGCCGGCGATCCCATCACGGTCACCTCGGGTGGCCTGCTCACCAACACCCGCACCGGGTCGGTCGTGATCCCCGCCGGCGAGAGCCGGGTGGGTGCGGTCGTGATCACCGCCGGTGTGGGCGCCGACCAGACCGAGACCAACACGATCTCCTGGACGATCGAGGCCACCAACGGCTGACCCCGGGTCGATCGGCGGGCTCCGGGCCCGTCGGCCGCCCGCACGGCACCGACCGGACGCGACGAAGGCCGCCCACGGGGCGGCCTTCGGACGTTCCGGGCCCGGGTCGTTCGATCCGGTCCGGTGGATGGGCGGCGGCTCAGCGAACCGTCCGCCGGAGGTCGATCAGTCGACCTCGATGAAGATGCACTCGCCCGGGCACTCCTCGGCCGACTCGATCACACGATCGAGGCCACCTTCGGGAATGCGGGCCATGCCCTCGGCACCGGCGGGGCCGTTGGTGCCGTCGAAGAGCTTCTCGGCGCCGAAGTTCCCGGCGTCTTCCTTGACGTAGTACAGACCATCGTCCATACCGAAGAACACGTCGGGGGCGATCTCGGCGCAGAGGCCATCGCCGGTGCAGAGATCCTGGTCGATCCAGACCTTGGTCATTCGTGAGCTCCTTCGAGAACACCTGGAGGGTCGGCTTCGGGACCCTGCGGTCCCAGACATCATATCGGCACCGACGCCCGGGTCTGGAGCCCGGCGGGACCGCACCTCGCACGAACAGGCGCCATGATGGGCGGATGCCCACCCGGTTGACCGACACCGAGGCCCTCCTGTGGTCGATGGAGGACCATCCGAGCCTCTCCTCGACGATGGGTTCGGTGATGCTCCTCGACGGCCCACCCGACCCCGATCGGGTGCGCCGCACGGTGGCGCACACCGTGGGCGCGGTCGAGCGTCTGCGTGAGCGCGTGGTCGAACCGCTCATCAAGGTCGCCCCGCCCGAGTGGGCGATCGATCCCCGGCTCGACCTCGACCACCATCTCCGGTTCCTCCGCCTCCCGCCGAAGGCCGGCGACGACGAACTCGCCGATCTGGCGGCGATGATCGTGAACGACCCGTTCGACCGGACCCGCCCCCTCTGGCAGTGGACGATCATCACCGGGCTCAGCGGCGGCCGTGCCGCCGTGATCTCCAAGCTGCACCACTCGATCGCCGACGGCGCCGGCGCGCTCCAGATGGGCGCCAACCTCTTCGACTTCGCCGACGACGCCCCGGAGAAGCCGGCGATCGACCTCGACGCACTGCTCCGGCCGGACGACGACCCCGACCACGACGACGAACCGATCGATCCCGATCGGGGACGTGCCGACTCGTTGCGGGCGGGGGCCGACCGCCTCGTCGGACTGCTCAACGACGCCGCCGGCATGATCGCCGACCCCGGACGCATCGGCGGGATCGGCAACGACGCCATGGCGACGTTCCGCAGCCTGTCCCAGCAGTTCCCCGGCGCCGGTCGGCACGGTTCGCCGCTGTGGGCCGAGCGATCCCGCAACCGTCGCCTCTGTTTCCTCGACGGCGATCTCGACGGGCTGCGACGCTCGGCCACCGCCCACGGGTGCCGGCTCAACGACGTCTTCGTGGCCGGTCTCGCCGGTGCCGCCGTCGGCTATCACCACGACGTCGGGGCCGAGCTGCCCGAGATCCAGGCCACCGTGGTGGTGAGCACCCGCAGCGAGGGTGACGCCGCCGAGCACAACGCCTTCGTGCCGGTGGCGATCACGCTCCCCGGCGACGGCGCCGAACCCGGCGACCGGTGCCGCTCGGTCCGCACCCAGGTCGACGAGGCGAAGGAACGGCTCGCCGCCCTCGGGGGAGACCCGCTCGGGTCGTTCTCCTCGATCGCCGGGCTCGTCCCGAGTGCGCTCACGGCGGCGTTCACCGTCGACCAGGCCTCCCGTGTCGACTTCGCCACGTCGAACCTGCCCGGCCCCCCGGTGCCCGTGTGGTTCGCCGGCCGGGCGGTCACCCGCTTCCGTCCGATCGGCCCGGTCAGCGGCACCGCCTTCAACGCGACCCTGCTGTCCTACGGCGAGCGGGTCTCGGTCGGTGTCCACCTCGATCCGGCCGCCATCCCCGATGTCGCCCTCCTCCGTCGCTGTGTCGCCGACGGGTTCGAGGGTGTGGAGGTGACGCTCCGATGAGCGACGAGACCAGCTTCCCCCGGCTCCACGCCCGCACCCGACGGTTCACCCTCGGCGTGCCGCGCAACGTCACGGTCACCCCCGACGGCACGACCGTGTTGTTCTGCCGGTCCGATGGCGAGGACCCGGTCACCTCGCTGTACGCACTCGACCTCGCCACGGGCACCGAACGGGTCCTGCTCGATCCCCGCACCGTCGAGCTCGATGCGGGCGACCTCCCGCCGGCCGAACGGGCCCGACGCGAGCGCGCCCGGGAGTCGGCGACCGGCGTCGTCGGGTACGCGACCGACCGGGCGGCCCGTCACATCGCCACGACGCTCGACGGTGTGCTCGTCACGATCGACCGTGCAGATGGTTCGGTCCGGGTGCACGACACCGACGGCCCCGTCTTCGACCCCCGCCCGGCCCCCGGCGGCGATCGGGTCGCGTCGGTGCGGGGCAACGACCTCGTCGTCACCGAGCTCGACGGAGGTCGGACCTCGGTCGTGGCCGCCTCGGGTGCCGAGACCGAGTCGTGGGGTCGGGCCGAGTTCGTCGCGGCGGAGGAGATGGGGCGCGGTCGGGGCCACTGGTGGTGGGGCGACGACCGCCTCGTCGTGGCCCGCGTCGACGTCACCGACGTCGACGAGTGGCACATCGCCGATCCGGCGAAACCCCAGCAGCCGGCCGTCACCCACCGGTATCCCGCCGCCGGCACGACGAACGCCACGGTCGAACTCCACACGATCGGGCTCGACGGTCGACGCACACCACTCGACTGGCGTCACGACACCGAAGCCGACGAGTACCTCGCCCGGGTCGTCGTGGACGGCGACCGGGTCCGGGTCGTGCGACAGGACCGCAGCCAGCGCCTCACCGAGTTCGCGACCCTGGGCGACGACGACCGCTTCCACACCGACCGCACCCTGCGAGACGAGCACTGGATCGAACTCGACGGGCTCGGGCCCGAATCGATCGACCTCGGGGACGGTCCGGTCGAGGCGACCGTCGAGGATCTCGGAGACCGGCGGGCCCTCTGCCTCGACGGCACCGCGGTGACCGACACCGACGTCGTCGTCCGACGCGTCGTCGGGGCCCACGACGGCCGCGTCGTCGTGACCGCCTCCCGCCGACCGACCGCGATCGAACTCGCCGCCGTCGACCCCACCGACGGTGCGGTCGAGTGGTGGACCTCCGGCGGCGTGGCCGCGGCCTCCCTCGTCGGCGACCGGCTCGTCGTGAACCAACGACGGCTCGACGAACCGGGTGCCGTCGTGACGGTGACCGACCTCAGCGACCCGGACGTGGTCCACACCCTCGACACACGCGCCGTGACCGCCCCGCTGCGGGCCGGCACCGAACTCACCGACGTCGACGGCCAGCCCGTGGCCGTGTTCTTCCCGAGCGACGACGACGGCACCTCGACCCTGCCCGTGTTGCTCGACCCCTACGGCGGGCCCCACGCCCAGCGGGTCCTCGAGGCGCATGACGCGCACCTCGTCTCGCAGTGGTTCGCCGACCAGGGCTTCGTCGTGATCGTGTCCGACGGTCGGGGCACCCCCGGCCGGGGCCCGGCCCACGAACGCACCGTGTTCGGCGACCTCGCCCAACCGGTCCTCGACGACCAGGTCGCCGCCCTCGACCACGTCGCCGCGCTCCATCCCGGCCGCCTCGACCTCGACCGGGTCGGGATCCGGGGCTGGTCGTTCGGCGGCTACCTCGCCGCGCTGGCGGTGCTCCGTCGCCCCGACCGTTTCCATGCCGCGGTCGCCGGGGCGCCCGTGACCACGTGGCGCCTCTACGACACCCACTACACCGAGCGTTATCTCGGCCACCCCGACACCGATGCCGCCAACTACGACCGCAGCGACCTCCTGCTCGAGGCCGATCGGCTCACCCGGCCGCTGCTGCTCGTGCACGGACTCGCCGACGACAACGTGGTGGCCGCCCACACGCTGCGCCTCTCGTCCGAGCTGCTGGCGGCGGGGCGCCCCCACCAGGTGCTGCCGTTGTCGGGTGTGACCCACATGACCCCGCAGGACGTCGTCGCCGAGAACCTCCTGCACCTCCAACGCGACTTCCTCACCACCCATCTGCGTCCGGACGGTCGATGACCGAACGCACCGTCAACCTCGCCGACATCGGCTGGACCGACGAGCTGGCGACCTGGGCCGCCGAGCACGACGGGCGACCGGGTCGGGTGGCCCGGGCCAACCGGGGCTGGTCGCTCGTGTTCACCGACGACGGTGCGGTCATGGCCGCCTCGGGCTCGGTCCGGGCCGACACCGGTGTCGCCCCCGCCACCGGCGACTTCGTCACGGTCGTCGACGTCGACGGGGTCCCGACCCTCGGCAGCATCGCCGAGCGCACGACGGTGCTCACCCGGCGGGCGCCCGGCCGCCAACCCGAGCCGCAGGTCCTCGCGTCGAACATCGACGACGTGTTCGTGATGCACGGCCTCGACCGCCCGATCAACTACCGACGTCTCGAACGCCAGCTCACCATCGCCTTCGCGAGCGGAGCCACCCCCGTCGTGTTGCTGACGAAGTCGGACGAGGTCCGCCACGCCGAGGAGGCCGCGGCGTCGGTCGCCCGTATCGCCCCAGGGGTCGAGGTCATCCCCTTCAGTACCAAGACCGGCGAGAACCTGGCCGCCGTCGAAGCCCACACGGTGGCCGGTCGCACCGTCGTGCTGCTCGGTCTGTCGGGGATCGGCAAGTCGACCCTCGTGAACGAACTGAGCGGCGGCCGTGTGCAACGCACCGCTGAGGTGCGGGCCACCGATCAGAAGGGTCGCCACACGACCGTCACCCGGGATCTCATCCCACTGCCGAACGGCAGTGTCGTGATCGACACCCCGGGGATCCGCGAGATCGGTCTGTGGCAGGCGCACGAGGGCATCCGCCGCACCTTCAGCGAGATCAGCGACGCCGAGGCGGCGTGCCGCTTCAGCGATTGCGGGCACGAGGACGAACCGGGATGCGGCGTCCGGGCCGCGATGGCCGACGGCCGCATCACCGCCCGACGACTGGAGCACTGGCGCGACCTCGTCGCCGAGGACGAGCTCCAGGACTCCCAACTCGAGGAGTTCGCACGACGGGCCGAATCCCGGGACCGGGCCGACGCCGACCGGCGGGCGAACAACGAGCGTCAGGCCCGCCGTCCCCGCAAGGGCGGCAAGAAGCGCCGCCGGCGATGACCGTGGACGTTCCCCGCACCGACGGGAGTGCCGCTGACGCGTGTGGTCCCGTTGCGTCATACTGGCCGACGTGACCGCCTCCGCTCCCACCGCTCCGCGCCCGCTCCGGCTCCTCGCGTCGATGGTCGCGATCCTGGCGCTCGCCGGTTGTGGCCGAGCCGAGGCCGGCAGCCCCGAGGTCACCTCCAGCACCCTGTCGACCACGGTCAGCACCCTGCCGCCGAGCACCGCCGCACCGACGACGACCACGACGGCCGCACCGGTGTCGGTGACCTACGTGATCCAGTCGGGCGACTCGCTCGGCATCATCGCCGAGCGGTTCGGGATCTCGCTGTCGGTCCTGGCCGACTTCAACGCCATCTCGGATCCGAACACGATCTATGTCGGCCAGGAGATCGTGATCCCGCCGGCCGATGCCACGACCACCACGGCGGCGTCGTCCACCACGGCCGCCGGCTGAGCTCGACCGACCTCAGCTGCTGACGGAGGGTTCCGGCAGCCCGGCGGCGGTGGCCCACAGGCGAGTCCAGCCCTCGGGGCGGCCGCCGAGTGCGGCGAGTTCGTCCTCGATCGCCGCGGGTGAGGTCCCTTCGAGCAGGGCGCGCACGATCCCGAGCACGAGCACCGACACCCGATCGTCGGTGCCATCCAGGATCGACGACGCCGCATCGAGATGGGCGCGCACCGTGGCGGTGTCGCCGACCCGGCAGGCCACGGCGGCGGCGACGCCGTGTGCCATCACCCGATCGAGGTAGGTGCCGCGGCCCTCGAGGAGCGACTCGGCCCGGGCCCGGGCGTCCTCGATCCGACCTTCGCTCGCGGCGACGAGGGCGGCGACCGTGGACAGGAAGCCGGGGATCGGGCCCTCGATCGCCGTCAGTTCGCCGATCTGGGCGGCGGCGGCCTCGACCGCCCCCTGCTGGAGCAGGGCGAGGATGACCGAACCGAACAGGTCGACGCCGGCGAGCACGGCGGGATCGTCGTAGCCCTCCTGGGAGCGGGCGGCCCAGCGGAGGGCGTCCTCGGAGTCGCCGATGCGGGCACGGGAGGCCGCGTTGATCACGACGGCCAGCTCGGTGGCGCCGGGGTCCGCCGCGAGCTCCGCCCGATCGTGGGCATCCGCGAGCACCCGGAGGCCCTCCTCGATGAACCCACGGCTGATGAGGGCCCGCGCCTCGAGGCAGCGGCCCTGGGTCGCCACCCCGATGTCGGAGGCACGGTCGGCCAGCTCGACCGCGGCGCGGGCGGTGGTGCGGGCCGCTTCGGCCCGGCCGCTCCACAACTCGAGATTCGCCTTGAGCGAGCCCATGATGGCCTGGGCCCACGGATCGCCACGCCGGATCGCGTCGGCGGTCACCCGCTCGACGAGGACGGCCGATCGCTCCCAGTCGCCGGTGTGGAACGCGACCCAGGCCTCGATGCCCTCGACCCACACGAGGCCACCACGATCTCCGAGATCACCGAAGATCCGGCGCGCCTCACGGAGGTGTTCGGTGGCGTGGGCCACCCGTCCCTCGCGGAACGCGAGCCAGGCGAGGTTCTGTGTCGCCCAGGCGACGGTGCGGTCGTCGTCGATGGCCTCACCGATCTCCCGGGAGCGCTCCATCGACTCGCGTGCGGCCGGGTGGTCGAGATCCATCTGGGCGAGACCGAGGAGGCGGAATGCGAGGGCGGCGTGGCGATGCTCGCCGAGCGTCTCGAGCCGCTCACCGGCCTGGGCGAGGAGGGAGACCGCCGACTCGAGGGCGTGGGCCTTGCGCTCGACGTCGCCGAGCACGACCAGGGCTCGCGCCCGTTGGACGTCGTCGACATCGGGCAGGTCGATCAGATGGTCGAGGTCGGAGCGGGCACCCTCCAGGTTCCGCACCTCGCAGCGGGCCTCGGCCCGGCCCAGGCGGAACGCGGCCATCGACGGTCGTCCGGTGAACAGGTCGAGGCCGGAGCTCATCCACTGCTCACCCTGGGTCGGCTCGCCCGCGTCGAGCGCTCGCCGGCCCGCGTCGTGCACCCAGTGTTCGGCCCGTTCGGTGACGTCCACGAGGTCGACGTCGGGCAGGCCACCGAGCTCGCGCACGAGGCTGAGCGCCGCCCGGAAGTGCTCGGCGATGGCGGCGGCGATGGAGTTGCGGATCTCAGCCGCCGGAGCGGACGACTCGAGATGCCGGGCGATGCCGAGGTGGCGGGCGACCCGGTCGGCCTTGGTCAACATCCCGTAGGCGACCTCACGGACGAGGTCGGACCGGAACGAGTACCGCGAGCCCGAGAACTCGAGCAGATCGGACGACTCGAGGGCCGCGAGCTCCGCGTCGATCGACGCATCGCCCCGGGTCTCCGAGGCGATCACCCGGAGGCCGTCCATCGGCCCCGTGCGCCCGAGCACGGCGGCGTCGTCGAGCACGAGCCGCACGGCCGGATCGACCCCGTCGAGACGCGCGGCGATCAGACCCCGGAGGCTGTCCGGCACGATCGGGCCGACGCCGACGCCGCCCACGGCTTCGAGACCGCGGTCGGCGGCGAGCGACGACAGCTCCTCGAGGAAGAACGGATTGCCGCCGCTGCGGCGGACCAGCTCGTCGGTGACCTCCAACGAGCCGAGGTCGAGTTGTTCGAGCATCGCCCGGGCACCGGCGTCGGTGAGCGGGCCGAGCTGGGTGACCGACGAGCCGTGCCACCGGGCGAAGGGCAACTCGTCGTCGACGTGGCGCGCGGTCACGAGCACCACGAGCTGGGCGCGGGAGAGCTGCGTGAGCAGGTGGTCGAGCAGTGCCCAGATCGCCTCGGCCGCCCAGTGGATGTCGCTCAAGACCACCACGAGCGGACCCCGCTCGAGCAGCTGGGAGACCACGAGGGTCAGGGCGAGGGTCACCTCGGAACGATTCCGTTGACGGTCACCGCCCCGCAGCGCCGTGGCGTGCCCGAGCGCGTGCAGCAATGCCGTCTCGAGCCGTTCCTGGTCGTGGTCACCCCGGGCGAGCTCGATGAAGGGCGACAGCGCGGCCCGGGCCTCGTCGATCGTCGCGTCGGACCCGACACCGAACAGATCCCGGAGGAGTTCGGCCGCCGGCCACCACACGTTGGCCTCGCCGTAGGGCACACACCGGCCCGTGAGCACGGTGGCACCGTGCAGCGTGCCGAGTCGTGCGGCGACCTCGGTCACGAGCCGCGTCTTGCCGACCCCGGCGTCGCCGACGACGGCGGCGAGGTGCGAGCGTTCCCGACCGATCGCGAGCTCGGCCTGGGCGAGGAGGCTGTTGAGTTCGAGTCCCCGACCCACGAACCGTGTGGACCGTTGGCGTCGTTCCCCGGGGCGGCGGAGCGGCTCCTCGGCGATCCACGCCTCGACCCGCTGCTCCCGACCCACCGCGGTCAACACACCGGCCGGCCGGTAGGCGATCGCCTCCTGCGTGGCATCTCGGGTGGCCGCCGAGACGAGGACCTGACCGGGATCGGCGAGCTGCTCGAGTCGGGCGCCGAGGTTCATCACGTCGCCCATGGCGGTGTAGTCACCGCCGGCCGAGGCGCCGACGAGCACCTCGCCGGTGTTGATGCCGACACGCATCTGGATCGGGACGAGCCCGTCGTCGACCGCGGCGGCGAGCCGGTTCTGGATGTGGAGTCCGGCGCGGACCGCGCGTTCCGCGTCGTCCTCATGGGCGATCGGAGCGCCGAACAGCGCCACGATGCCATCCCCCAGCACCTTGTCGATGACGCCGCCGAACGCGGTGATGTCGCCGGCGAGCTGCTCGAACCATCCGTCGATCAGACGCTTCACCTGTTCGGGGTCGCGGTGTTCGGCCAGGGCGGTGAACCCGACGACGTCGGCGTAGAGCACCGTGGCGATCCGTCGCTCCCCGGCCGCGACGCTCTGCGACGCCCCGCAGGACGGGCAGAATCGGGCTCCACCCGGCACACCCGCACCGCACGAGCCACACGTCGGTGCGTCGACGACGGCCATGGGTCGGACTCTAGTGTCCACCGCCTCGGCGACCCAGGGGCCCGACCCCGGCTTCCACCCCGGGACGGGGTTTCCTCCCGGCGGACGACCCCGATGTCCGACCAGCGGCGGACGCCCGGCCACGCGGGGATGACTACCGTCGCACCCGTGTCACCACTGACGCTGCTCCGAGAACGCCCCGCCCTGGCCGACGGCATCCTGGCCGCCGCCTTCGTCGCGCTGACCGTCGTGATCGTGATCGGCTTCCAGAACAGCGAGATCGATTTCGGCGAGTTCGACGAGCCGGCCCGCGTCGACAACGTCCTCGAGTGGTCGCTCGTACTGCTCCCTCCGGCGGTGCTCGCGCTCCGCCGCATCGCCCCGATCGGTGTGGCCCTCGTCTCGGTCGTCGCCCAGCTCGCCATCTGGGGGCTCGGCTACCCCGATCTCACCCTCGCCAGCATGATCGCCCTCTACACCGTGGTGGCACACGGTCGACGTCCCCGGGGCGTCCGGGTCGGGGTCGGCCTCGCGGTGCTCGCATCGTTGTTCACCTTCGCCGGTTACCTCTCCGACGAGACCCCCGGCTACACGGTGGCCCTCGTCCCGCTCGTCACGACCCTGCCGATCGCTCTCGGGCTCCAGGCCGCCGAACGCCAACGTGAGCTCGACCGGCTCCAGACCGCGGCGGTCGCGATGGAGGAACGGCGCGACGCCGACCGGCGATCGGCGATCCAGACCGAACGCACCCACATCGCCCGCGAGCTCCACGACGTGGTCGCCCACGGCCTCTCGGTGATGGTCGTGCAGGCCACGGCGGCCCAGCGGGTGCTCGACGCCGACCCCGAGGCCGCCCGTCGGGCCCTCGAGATGATCGAGCGCAGCGGCACCGAGAGCCTGACCGAGATGCGCCGGGTGCTCGGGGTGCTGCGCGACCACGAGGACGCCGACCCGGACCGGACGGGCGCCGACGAGCTGTGGCGACCGAGTCCGGGCCTCGACCGGGTCGACGATCTCGTCGACGACCTGCGCGCCGTCGGCCACGTGGTGACCGTCGAACGCGACGGCGACCTCGCCGGGCTGCCCACGACGATCGGCACCTCGGCCTACCGGGTCGTGCAGGAGGCGACGACGAACGTCCTCAAGCACGCCGGACCGGCGGTGCACGTCGGGATCTCGCTCCGTGTCGCCGAGGTGGCACCGACACCCGAACTGCTCGTCACCGTGCACGACGACGGCCGTGGGGCGACGGCCCGTGACACCGGCGGCCACGGCCTGCAGGGCATGGCCGAACGCACCGAGGTGTTCGGCGGCCGGTTCGACGCCGGACCCCGCCTCGGCGGCGGCTTCCGGGTCGAGGCCTGCTTCCCCCTCCCGCAGACGGTCACGACGTGATCCGCCTCGTCCTCGTCGACGACCAGGAGCTGGTCCGCACCGGCTTCCGGATGATCCTCGAGGCCGAGGACGACCTCACCGTGGTCGGTGAGGCCGCCGACGGGGCCGAGGCCCTCGCGGTGATCACCGAGACCCAACCCGACGTCGTGCTCATGGACGTCCGCATGCCGATCATGGACGGCGTCGAAGCGACCCGTCGCCTGGCCGAGCGGGGCAACACGGCACGGATCGTGATCCTCACCACCTTCGACCTCGACGACTACGTGTGGGCGGCCCTCCAGAACGGGGCGAGCGGGTTCATGCTGAAGGAGGCGGCGGCGGCCGATCTCGCGGCGGCCGTCCGCGTCGTCGCCGACGGTCAGGCCCTGCTCGCGCCGACCGTCACCCGCCGCCTCATCGAGCGCTACCGCGACGGCGGCTTCGCCGGTGTCGAGACACCACTCGACGGCTACACCGACCTGACCGATCGGGAGGTGGAGGTCTTCCAGCTCCTCGCCCGGGGCCGATCCAACGCGGAGATCGCGACCGAGCTCTACGTCGGGGAGACCACCGTCAAGACCCACGTCGGCCGGGTCCTGCAGAAACTCGGCCTCCGGGATCGGGTACAGGCCGTCGTCGCCGGCTACGAGTCCGGGCTCGTCCGCCCCGGCGACGACTGGCAGGCCGGGCACCAGTAGGTCGAGCGGGCGTGCTCACCGTGGTGGGTGCGTTCGATCACCCCGTCGCATCGTCGGCACGGCTCCCCCGCCCGGCCGTACACCGCCAGCCCACCGGCGACCGTCCGACGTTCCCCGCCCCCGAGGTTCGCCCGGAGGAGCCGATGGGCGGTGTCGACCAACTCGCGACGACGGACGTCGTCGGTCTCGGCCACCGGGGTCGACGGATCGAGCCGGCAGGCCCACAACGTCTCCGACTTGTAGACGTTGCCGACGCCACAGCAGATGCGTTGGTCGAGCAGCGCCACCGCGAGCGGCGTCTCGGCCGTGGCGTGACGGGCGAAGCGTGCCACCGCGGCGTCGAGATCGGGATCCGGGCCGGTCAGGTCGGGCCCGAGGTGGGCCACGACCCGGTCACTGCGCACGAGCCGGATCTTCTGCGCCGCGAAACACACCGCCTGCCACCCCTCATCGGTGGTGATCACCACCCGGGCCGACCGGGGCGATCGGGGCCACCGCTCCCCCACCCGGTAGAGGTGCCAGGAGCCCGACATCAGCATGTGACTCTCGAGCGTCGTCCCGTCGTCGAAGTGGACCAGGAGGTACTTGCCCCGGGCTTCCACACCGGTGATCGTCGTGCCGACAGCCGGATGGGGACGGGGCAGACGGGCCGCCTCGAAGCGGGTGACCGTGCGGCCCGCCAGGGCCGGGGCCAGACGCCCCGCGGTCCGCCAGATGGTGTCGCCTTCGGGAATCCGGCGAGATTACCGATCGGCGCGTGGAGAGGTCGGCCCGGGTGCGCAGACTGTGTGGATGACGAGTTCTGCGACCGACTCCTCGACCGTCGACCGCTGGTGGCGCACCGCCGTCGTGTACCAGGTGTACATCCGTTCGTTCGCGGACGGGAACGGCGACGGCACCGGCGACATCGCCGGGCTCCGCAGCCGGCTGCCGTTCCTGCGCGACCTCGGTGTCGATGCCATCTGGATCAACCCCTGGTATCGCTCGCCGCTGGCCGACGGTGGCTACGACGTGGCCGACTACCGCGACATCGACCCCCAGTACGGCACGCTCGACCAGGCCGAGGCCCTCATCACCGAGGCCCACGAGCACGGCATCAAGGTCATCGGCGACCTCGTGCCGAACCACACCTCCGATCAGCACGTCTGGTTCGCCGAGGCCGTCGCCGCCCCCATCGGCGACCCGTCGCGGGAGCGCTACCACATCCGGCCCGGCACGGGCCCCGACGGCGCCGAGCCGCCGACCGACTGGCGCAGCGTGTTCGGTGGTCCGGCGTGGACCCGACTCGACGACGGCGAGTGGTACCTCCACCTCTTCGCCCCCGAGCAGCCCGATCTCAACTGGGACCACCCCGAGGTGCGCTCGGAGTTCTGTGACGTGCTCCGCTTCTGGATGGAGCGCGATCTCGACGGGTTCCGCGTCGACGTGGCCCACGGCCTCGTGAAGGATCCGACCTTCCCCGACGCCAACGAGGCCCAGCGCCTCCTCGCCGGCTCCGAGGGTCGGGAGAACCACCCGTTCTGGGACCGCGACGGCATCCACCCGATCGTGCGGGAGTGGCGGGCCGTGCTCGACGAGTACCCCGGTGGCCGCATGCTCGTCGCCGAGGCCTGGGTGCCCCGCCCCGAGCGCCTGGCGCTCTACCTCCGGCCCGACGAGTACCACCAGTCGTTCAACTTCAATCTGCTCGAGGCCGCCTGGGAAGCCGGCGACTACCGCCGCATCATCGCGGAGACCCTCGAGGTGCAGGGCGGCGTCGGCGCGGCACCCACCTGGGTCATGTCGAACCACGACGTCGTCCGCCACCCCACCCGGCTCGGCCTGCCCAACGGCACCGACTGGCGTGCGTGGCTGCTCGACGGCGACCGCTCGATCCTCGACGCCGAGGCCGGGCTGGCCCGAGCCCGTGCGGCGACCATGCTGACCCTCGCCCTGCCCGGCGGCACCTACCTCTACCAGGGTGAGGAACTCGGCCTGCCCGAGGTCCACGACCTGCCGACCGACGTGCTCGACGATCCGGTGTGGGAGCGTTCCGATCACCAGGCCAAGGGTCGCGACGGCTGCCGTGTGCCGCTGCCCTGGACCACCGACGGCCCGTCGTTCGGGTTCGGCGACGCCGAACCGTGGCTGCCGATGCCCGACTCGTTCGGCCCGCTCTCGGTCGACGCCCAGCGTGGCGACAGCGACTCGACGCTGACGCTCTACACCGAGGCCCTGCGGGTCCGGCGTGAGCACCTCGTCACCGACGAGGCCCTCACCTGGCTCGACCTCGGCGACGACGTGCTCGCCTTCGAGCGGGGCTCCGGCGTGCGCTGTGTCGTGAACTTCGGGACCGAGCCGATCGCCCTCGACGGCGAGGTGCTCCTCGCGTCCGGCCCGCTCACCGCCGACGGCGGACTGCCCACCGACACCACCGTCTGGCTCGGCTGATCCACCCCGGGGGCGGCACACATCGTCCCAGGGGTGGACCCCGAATCGTCTCGAAGTCGGATCCCGCCGCGCTCGTCGCCGCCTAGGTTCGGACCCATCGGCACCCCCGTGTCGATCCCGTACCCGGAAAGAGGCACCGATGAGCGATCTGCCCCCCGCCGCACCCACCCCCGAGCCCGGCGCCGTCGCCACCGCGACGATGGCCGCCCGCGCCGTGAACGCCGTGAAGACCTACGGCTCCGGCGACACCGAGGTGCATGCCCTCCGCTTCGTCGACGTCGGCTTCGAGGCCGGTCGGTTCACCTCGATCATGGGACCGTCCGGTTCCGGCAAGTCGACCCTCATGCAGTGCATGGCCGGCCTCGACCGGCTCACCTCCGGTGAGGCCTTCATCGGCGACACGGCCCTGTCGACGTTGTCGGACAAGGAGCTCACGCTCATCCGGCGCGAGAAGCTCGGCTTCATCTTCCAGGCGTTCAACCTGATCCCGACCCTGTCGGCCAAGGAGAACATCACCCTGCCGATCGACCTCGCCGGCCGCACCGGCGACCAGGCCTGGATCGACCAGGTCATCGAGACGGTCGGACTCGCGGACCGGACCACCCATCGCCCGAGCGAGCTCTCCGGCGGCCAGCAGCAGCGTGTGGCCGTGGCCCGCGCCCTGGCCTCCCAGCCCGACATCATCTTCGGCGACGAACCCACCGGCAATCTCGACTCCCGGACCGGCGCCGAGATCCTCGACTTCATGCGCCGCGCCGTGCGTGAGCTGGGCCAGACCATCGTCATGGTCACCCACGACCCGGTGTCCGCGTCGTACTCCGACCGCGTGCTCTTCCTCGCCGACGGCAAGATCGTCGACGAGATCCACGACCCGACCCCCGACAGCGTCTTCGACAAGATGCGTCACCTGGGGGACTGAGCCATGACCATGCTCAAACTCTCCCTGCGGAGCATCCGGGCCAACATCGGACGACTGATCCTCACCGGGATCGCCATCGTCGCCGGTGTCGGCTTCGTCTCCGGCTCCTTCATCCTCTCCGACTCCCTGGCTGCCACGTTCAACCAGATCTTCGAGTCGGCCGGTGAAGAGGTCGACGCCCGGGTCCTGCCCGCCGAACCCGACTTCGGTGACGTCACCGTCACCATGCCCGACACGATCATCGCCGACCTCGAGGCCCTGCCCGAGGTGGAGCGGGTCACCGCCACGGTCGGCATCGACCCGGGTGAGTCGTTCCGGCCGTTCATCGCGAAGAACGCGGAGGGCGAGCCGGTGGAGCCCCAGGGCCCGCCGATCATCACCTTCTCCTGGGACGGTGTGGAGTCCGACGCCCTCGGCACCGGCGAGGGCCGTGCCCCCGCCGAGTTCGGTGAGGTCATGCTCAACACCGAGTACGTCGAGGCCCTCGGCGTGTCGATCGGTGACGAGGTCGACTTCCAGACGCCGGACGGGGAGCAGACGTTCACGCTCGTCGGCGCCGCCGACTTCGGCGTCACCGCCGGCGCCTACTTCGTCATCTTCGACTTCGACTCGGCCCAGCAGCTCTACGACAAGGAAGGCCTCGTCGACTCGATCGACCTCGCCTCCACGGCCACCACCTCCACCGAGGACCTCATCACCGCCGCCCTCGCGGTGGTGCCGGACGACGTCGAGGTCATCGACCAGCAGGCCGCGATCGCCGAGGACCAGTCGGAGTTCAACGCCTTCATCGGCATCTTCCGGAACGCCCTGCTGGCCTTCGCCGGTGTGGCGCTGTTCGTGAGCCTCTTCATCATCTACAACACGTTCGCCATCCTGGTGAGCCAGCGACTCCGCGAGATCGGCATGTTGCGGGCGATCGGTGCGACCGCGTCGCAGATCCGGCGTTCGGTGGCCCTCGAGGCGATCCTGATCGGCCTGTTCGGGTCGATCCTGGGCATGGGCTTCGGCCTCATCGTCGCCAACCTCATCAAGGCGGCGTTCCAGGCCACCGGCGGATTCCCCGAGACGGGCACCGTGTTCGCCACCCGGACCGTCATCGTCTCCCTGCTCGTGGGTGTGCTCGCCACACTGGTCTCGGCCCTCGGCCCGATGCGCCAGGCCGCCAAGATCACCCCGATCGAGGCCATGCGCAGCGAACGTCCCGACCGGGGCAACCGTCGCACGATCATCGGCGGGATCGCCCTCGGCCTCGGCCTGGTGCTGCTCGCCCTCGGCCTGTTCGGTTCGCTCGACTCGGTCGCCGCCCTGCTGTCGGCCCTCGCCGTCGGCGCCATCCTCACCTTCGTCGGGGTGTCGCTCCTGAGCGCCCTGTTCGCCGGCGGGGTCGTCGCGATGATCGGTCGCCCACCCGTGCTCGGTGTCGCACTGCTCCTGCTCGGCCTCGCCCTGCCGGTGTTGATGTTCACCACCGGCGACGGACTCCCCGGTGGGATCTTCTCCGGCTTCCTGTTCGGCCTGAAGATCCTCGTCTCGGCCGCCGCGACCATCACCGGTCTGTCGATCCTCGCCTCGCTCAACCGGGGCACGCCGTTGCCGTTCGGTTCGGCCGCCGGACTCGACGGTGAGATCGCGATGCGCAATGCATCACGGTCGCCGCAGCGCACCGCGGCCACGGCCACGGCGCTCACGATCGGCATCGCCCTCATCGCGACGGTCGGTGTCGTCGGCGAGTCGCTCAAGGAGAGCTTCGTGTCGACGCTCGATCGGGCCGTCTCGGCCGACCTGTTCATCTTCGACGAGGAGACCAACTCCCCGTTCAGTGGTGAGCTGGCCGACGAGGTCGAGCAGGTCGACGGTGTCGGCGCCGTCAGCCGGTTCCGCTTCAACGAGATCCGGATCGGGACCGACATCGACAACGTCGGGGCCTTCGAGGCCGCCACCGGCTCCGCCATCATCGACTTCGACGTGACCGAGGGTTCGGTCGAGGCGCTCGTCGGCGACTCGATCATGGTCTGGCGTGACACCGCCGAGGATCGTGCGATCTTCGTCGGCGACGTCCTGCCGGTCGAGTTCCCGAACGACGACGGCCCGGTCGACCTCACGGTCACGGCGATCTTCGACGACAACTCCGTGCTCGGCTCGCCGTTCGTCGTCGACCTCGCCACCTACGCCGCCCAGATCGACTCGACCGACGACATCTTCGTCGGAGCGGCCTACGCCGAGGGCGCCGACACCGAGGCCGTCAAGGCCGAGGTGGTCGGCCTGGCCGACACGTTCGGTTCGGTGAGCGCCCAGGACAACGCCGAGTTCCGTCAGGGTCAGGAGGATCAGGTGAACCAGCTGATCACCCTGATCAACGCGATGCTCGGCTTCGCCCTCTTCGTCGCCTTCCTCGGTGTCATCAACACGATCGTGTTGTCGGTGATCGAGCGGACCCGGGAGATCGGCCTGCTGCGTGCGGTCGGCATGACCCGGGACCAGCTCAAGTCGTCGATCCGATGGGAAGCGGTGATCGTCTGCCTGTTCGGCGCCCTGCTCGGCATCGTGCTCGGCACGCTCTTCGCCTGGGCCGCCGTCACGGCGATCCCGGATTCGGTCGTGTCGACGATCGCCATCCCGTTCGAGACCATCGCCTTCACGATCCTCGTGGCCGCACTGGCCGGCGTCCTGGCGGCGTTCTTCCCGGCCCGACGGGCCGCGAAGATGCCGGTGCTCGACGCGATCGCGGCATCCTGACCCTTGGTCAGGAGTTGGAACAGCTTCTACGAACGGGAGCGAACCTGACACCGTCAGGCTAGTGTCCATGGTCCACCCACCCAGGGGGCTGGCGGCTGCAGACGCCAGTCCCCACTGG
>JAHDBV010000006.1 GCA_020630195.1 Acidimicrobiales bacterium | reverse complement strand
AACATCTTCTGGGCCTCGAAGGGCAAGGACGTGCCCTTCGTGACCGTCAGCTGAGACCCGGCCGGCCGAGCCTGGCCGGTCATCGTCGTGATCGCCGCCGCTGTCGAACTCCTGGCCTGGGCCGGGAGGAGACGGCGGCGGTGTCGCGTCAGCGGTCGGTCGATGGAGCCGACCCTGTGCGACGGGCAGTTCGTGCTCGTCGACCCGCGTCGCTCGGCGGAGGTCGGTGATGTCGTCGTCGCCTGTGACCCCCGCCAGCCGACGCTCGAGATCGTGAAGCGGGTGCATGCGACCGATGTCGAGGGCCTGGACCTCCGGAGTGACAACCCCGACCACGGCACCGACTCCCGCACTTTCGGGCCCGTGCCCGCCGCTCTCGTCGAAGGTGTCGTGACCCTGCGTCTCGACGACCTGCGCGTGACCAGCTGATCTGACACCTCGGGTGTCGCTGTCTGGAGGTGCCGCACGATCGAGCCGTCGAGCCGGGCGCCGGGGTGTCCGGCTCATTCGAGGAGTCGGGGCTGGTCGACCCCGTGAGCCGAGGCGGGGCGTTCGTCGCCGGAGCGAGTTCTCGGCTCGGTGCGCGGTCGGCTCGGTGGATCCGTCGGAGCCGGTTCGGTTCGTGCGGCGACCGTTGCCGGTTGGGTCCGTCGCCGCGCCGTTGCTCGTCGACGCGTCTGTCGGAGGTCGGGTGGGAGTCGGGGCGGCTCGGGGAGCCCGGTGCGTGTCTGTTCTCGTCCGACGGGGTCGACCAGAGCGAGGACCCGGCCGGGGAGGAGCTGGTAGGTCCAGCCGGTGTCGTGGGTGAGGTGGTGGTGTGGTCCGCAGAGCGGGAGGAGGTTCGCCAAGACCGTCGGGCCACCGTCGGCCCAATGGTCGAGGTGGTGGATCTGGCAGCGGTCGAAGGTGGTGTCGCATCCAGGGTGGGCGCAGGTCGGGTACATCGCCCGCAGCGCCCTGCGCTGGGCGGGCGTCGCCGTCCGCTGTTTCGCAGCCGTCCGGTCGACGTGTCCATCGGGGCCCGTCAGCGCCAACACGATGTCGGCGTCGCAGAGAAATCGATCCAACGATGTGGGCGGGACCTCGACGCCGGACTCGGTCTCGCAGATCGAGTCCGGATGGTGGCCTCGTTCGACCGTCTCGGCGTCGACCAGCACGGTGACCTGTGGTCGCACCGCCCGGCCAGGCTGGTTCGCGCCGTCGGCGACCAGCTGCATGATCGCGTCGGCGGCGGTCTGGTTCGACCGCTTCCGCCCCGGCTGCTTGCAGAGGCGGTTCAGTGCCGCCTGCACCTGGGTCTCCAGCTCCGTATGGCGGACGGGGTCGAGCACCAGGTGGGTGTGGCCCATGCCGTCCGAGTCGGAGATCCACTGCTTCAACGAACACTGCTCGATCTGACGAGCGAGTTCATCGTCGCCGTGGTCGTCTTGGAGCGCCGTTGTCAGGGCTCGCAGGTCTGTGGCGAACTGATCCACCGACCGGTCGCCGGCGTGGCTTGCGAGCCATTCGTCGTGCTCGGCGAGCTTCGAGGCGTCGTCACCGAGACGGTTGATGGCACGGGCCAACGCGTCGACCTTCTCGGGCGCGACCTCACCCGCCTCATGACGCCGGCCGACGGCAGGCAGGACGTCGGCGACCGCGGCGCGTTGGTGTTCTTTGCGGGCTTCACGGCCGGACACCCCGCCGGTTCCGAGGGCGAGGTCGGTCCCGGAGGGCTTCCCGCCCAGGTCGGCACGCTCGAGGCGGAGCAGTGCGGAGGAAATACCGTCGATCTGCTGCCGAGCCGCACGCAGGCGCTCCATCAACCGGCGACGTCCGGCGGCACCGAGATCGTCGAGGGCGCACGAATCGAGTACGTCGACCAGTCCCCGGATCGCACCCGCTTCCACCGCCATGGAGGCAATGATAGCACGTCGATCGAACACACGTTCGATCGACGTCGGATCTCGCTGATCGACCGGCAGCGCCCTCACCGCCCCTCGGTAGCCTCGCCTCCGTGCTGTCGGTCTCGGGTCTGTCGAAGGCGTTCGGTGGTCGGACCCTCTGGTCCGACGTGGGCTTCCGCGTCCTCGGTGGGCAGCGCATGGCACTCGTCGGCGGCAACGGCGCCGGCAAGACGACCCTGATCGAAGCGCTCGTCGGCCTCGGCGAGGTCGACACCGGCGAGATCTCGATGTCGAAGGACACCCGGGTCGGCTACCTCCCCCAGGAGCTCATGGAGTCGTGGTCGGGCAGTGTGCTCGAAGAGGTGATGCGGGGTTCGACCGAGATCCTCGAACTCGAGGCCGAACTCCGCCGCCTCGAAGCCGCCCTCGGCGAGATCACCGACGACGCACAGGGGGAGAAGGTCCTCAACGCCTACGGCGAGGCCCAGACCCGCTTCGAGTCGCTCGGTGGCTACCAGCTCGAGTCCGAGGCCCGCCGCATCCTCGGCGGTCTCGGCTTCACCACCACCGCCATGGACGGCCCGCTCGGCGAACAGTCCGGCGGTTGGCAGATGCGGGCGGCACTCGCCCGTCTGCTCCTGCAGAAGCCCGACGTGCTCGTGCTCGACGAGCCCACCAACCACCTCGACGTCGACTCCGTGGGTTGGTTGGAGGAACAGCTCCGCTCGTTCCCCGGCGCCCTGATCTTCGTCTCGCACGACCGGGACTTCATCGACGCCGTCGCCGATCGGGTGCTCGAGATCGCCCACCGCACGGCGACGCTCTACGTCGGCGGGTTCGCCGAGTTCATCGTCGCCCGTGAGGAGCGCATCAAGCAGGCCGAGGCGGCCGCGGCCCAGCAGGCCCGCAAGGTGGCCCACATCGAGGCCTTCGTCGAGCGCTTCCGCTACAAGGCGACGAAGGCCCGTCAGGTCCAGAGCCGGATCAAGACCCTCGAGAAGCTCGACGCCATCGAGGTCCCGCAGGCCGAGGAACTCAAGCTCGCCTTCGCCTTCCCCGAGCCCGCCCGCTCCAGCCGCGTCGTCGTCGAGATCGAGGGGGCGAAGGTCGGCTACCCGGGTGGCCCGCCGGTGATCTCCGATGTCGACCTCGTCATCGAACGGGGCGAGAAGTTCGCCGTGGTCGGGCCCAACGGCGCGGGCAAGTCGACGCTCATCAAGGCGATCCTCGGTCAGCTCGCCGTCTCCGACGGTTCGGTGAAGATCGGCGCCAACGTCGACATCGCCTTCTTCGCCCAGCACCAGGTCGACGCACTCGACCTCAGCCGGACCGTCGAGCAGGAGTTCCGCTTCGCCGTCGGCGATCAGCCGAAGAACCGGCAACTCCGCACCGTGCTCGGATCGTTCGGGTTCTCGGGTGACGCCGTCGACCGCCGCGTCGGCGACCTCTCCGGCGGCGAACGCACCCGCCTCGCGCTCGCGGAGACGATGTGCAATCCGGTCAACCTGCTCGTGCTCGACGAGCCGACCAACCACCTCGATCTGCCGAGTTGCGACGTGCTCGAAGACGCCCTCAGCGTCTACCCCGGCACGGTCCTGCTCGTGAGCCACGACCGCCACATCATCCGCAACACCGTCGACGGGTTGATCACGGTGCGCGACGGCAAGGTGGTGCGTCACGACGGCGTCGACGAGTACGTCCTCAACCCGACGCTCCAGCGGCCCGAGCCGGTCGAACCGATCCGGACGGCCAGCCCGTCGGCCACGCGGGGCGCCAAGAAGGGCGGCAAGGCGCACAAGCGGCAGTCGGCGGCCGGTGCGCCATCGACGAAGCCGTCACCGCAGGGCGGTGGTGACGGCGCCGCGACCCGGGAGCTGCGCAAAGCCGTCGCCCGGCTCGAGAAGCAGGTCGGCAAGGCCGAGGAGAAGGTCGCCGAGCTCCAGCGCCAGCTCGCCGATCCGGCGATCTACGACGACGCCGATCGGCTCGCCGAGGTGGTCGCGGCACACGACGCCGCCAAGGACGACTCCTTCCGCAAGATGGAGGAGTGGGAGACCGCGATGCGCCGCCTGGATCGCGCCGGCGGTTGACGTTCGGCTCGCTGACGCTCGCCTCACTTCCACAGTTCGGCGCAGGGCGCCGAACTGCAGCGCTATTGGTCAGGTGTCCAGGGCCAGTGCGGCGTTTATCAGGCCGAGGTGGGAGTACGACATCGGCACGTTGCCGAGGCTGCGTCCGCTGGCCGGGTCGAACTGTTCGCTCAACAGCCCCGTGGCTCCGGCGAGGTCGCACAGGTCGTCGAAGAGGCCGAGTGCGTCGCCCCGGCGGCCGACGAGTTCGAGTGACTCGATCAACCAGGCCGTCATCATGGTGAACCCACCACCCCGGCCCGGGAGGCCGTCGTCGGTGAGGTAGCGGAACACGGTCGACCCGTTGCGCAGGCCACGCTCGACCGCGGCGACGGTCGACACGAAGCGCTCGTCGTCCGGCGGCAACAGCCCCCACATGCCGACGGCGAGCACCGACGCGTCGAGGTCGTCGCCGTCGTAGGCGGCCTTGAACGAGCCCTGGGCCTCGCTCCAGCCCTCCCGGAGCACCTCGGTGCGGATCTCCTCGCGGAGGTCGACCCACGCGGAGGGTTCGCGATCGAGGAACTGTTCGGCGATCTTGATGGCCCGGTCGACGGTGACCCAGCACATCACCTTGGAGTAGACGTGGTGCCGGGGTGGCTTGCGGATCTCCCAGATGCCGTGGTCCGGTTCGGTCCAACGGCGCGACACCGCCAGCACCATCGCCTCGACGAGACGCCAGTGCTCGGACGAGACGTGTTCGCCACGCTCGTGGAGGAGATGCACGAGATCCACCACGGGTCCGAAGACGTCGAGCTGGACCTGGCCGTCGGCGGCGTTGCCGACCCGGACCGGGCGTGAGCCGCCGTAGCCGGACAGCTCGGCGATCTCGGCTTCGGGCGGCAGGTGCCGGCCGGTCACGTTGTAGAGCGGGGCGAGGCGATCGGGGTCGGAGCGGGTGGTCAGCAGTTCCAGCACCCAGTCGAGGAACGCGAGGCCCTCCTCGTGTGAGCCGAGTCGGGTGAGCGAGGCGGCGGACAGGGCGGCGTCGCGCAGCCAGCAGTAGCGGTAGTCCCAATTGCGGACGCCGCCGAAGTGTTCGGGCAGCGAGGTGGTCGCGGCCGAGACGATCGCTCCGGTCGGGCCGTGCGTGAGGCTCTTGAGCGTGAGTGCGGAGCGGACCACGAGATCCCGCCGCAGCGCGGGTGGGTCGAGCTCGTCGGACCAGCGACGCCAGAAGCGTTGTGTCGCGTCGTGGCGGGTCGGCTCGTCCCGGGCGTCGGCCCGCAGCGTGCCGGTGCCGGCGCGGAGTTCGAGCACCAGTGGTTCGTCACCGAGCGTCGCCGTCCCGATCGCCGTGTGGTGCACGCCGCGTTCGAGCAGCTCCCACGTGACCCCGGGGGCCCGCAACACCATCAGGTCGGCGCTGCCGAGCAGGACGAGGCCGTCGGGTCGGACCTCCATGCGGGTGGGCACCCGGCCGAAGTCGAGTCGGGGGCAGAACTCGAGTCGAACCGTGCCCGAGCCCTCGATCCGCCGGATCAGGTCGGTCCGGCCGGCGAGTCGGTTCGTCCGTCCGCCGGACGTGTCGAGGTAGTCGGTGACCGTGAAGTCGGGGAACCGGGTGCGCAGGACGAGTGAGCCCTCGTCGTAGTCCTGGCCGACGGGTGTCTCACCGTCGCCGCCCGCCACGGAGAAGTGACCGGCGGCCGGACCACCGACGAGTGAGGCGAACACGGCCGCCGAGTCGATGCGCGGTGCACACATCCAACGGATGGCACCGTCCGGGGCGACGATGGCGGCGGTGCGCAGATCGGAGAGGATCGAGTGGTCCTCGATCGGGATGAGACCGGCGCCACGGAGCCAGTCGGAACGGAGCTCGGCCAACAGGGCCAGCACCTTCGACGCCGCGATCGGGTCGGTGATCCGGAACCCCGCCGCGGTGGCGCCGTCGCCGACCTTCACCCCGACGTCGGGGCCGCGCAGGGTCACGAAGCCGTCCTCGTCCGTCACGTCGTCGCCCATGAAGAACACCGCACCGGCACCCACCTGGGCCCGGAGGGTCTCGAGGGCCGTGCCCTTGTTCGTCTCGACGACGGAGAACTCGATGATCTGGTTGCCGTTGCGGGTGTGGACGCCGGGCAGGGTCGCCGGCCCCCGGACGAGACGATCGCGGGCCTGCTCGGCGACCTCGGGATCCATCCCCCGGAAGTGGAACGTGACCCCGTTGGGTTTGGCCTCCACGAGGGCGGCATAGGCCCGCCCGATGTCGGCGACACCGTCGATCAGGGTGTCCCGGAGCGCCACCGTCTCGGCCGGGAGTTGGGAGGCGTAGCCGAGGTCGAACTCGGAGCCGTGGCTGCCGACGAGTCGGATCTCCTCCGGAAAGCGGCTGAGCAGGGCGAGGTCGCGCAGCGACCGGCCCGAGACGACGGCGACCTCGGTGCGGGGCAACTCGCTCAACTGTCGCATCGCCGTGACCGACTCCCGGATCGGGGTGGCGGCCATGGGATCGTCGACGAGCGGGGCGATCACCCCGTCGTAGTCACAGCCGACGAGCAGCGTGGGCGTGCGAGCCAGCTGCCGGATGGCCTCGCCCAGATCACCCAGGCTCTCGCTGGTCATCGGGAAGCCCGGGCGGTCGTGCCGGTCGACATCGCCAGAACGCTACCGCGCCCGCGGGCCGGGTGTCGTCCTTCCCCGAGGGTGGGGTGGTCGGGCGGTGCTCACACGTCGGCGCACGGTCCGACGATGCGCTCCGCCATCGCCTCGACGCCCGCGGCGACCGTCGGCTGGGTGCACAGGAACGCCGGGATGATGCTCCGGGTGGCGCCGGCATCGGCGAGCTCCTGGGCCGCGCCGACCGGGTCGTCGCCGAACAGCCCGGGGTGGCCCGCCATGAGGGTGACCGACTCGGGGTCGCGCCCGGCGTCGGCGGCGGTCTGGCGGGTGATGTCGAACAGTTCGGCGAGTTCGGCCGGGGTGCCCGTGCCGGGGAAGAAGCAGTCGCCGAGTCGGCCGGCACGGCGTGCGGCGGCCTTCGAGTGGCCGCCGACGGTGATCGGCACGCCGCCGCCCACGGGCTTCGGGTTGCTCGACACGTTGTCGAACGAGACGAACTCGCCGTCGAACGACACCTCGTCGCCGGACCACAACGCTCGGAGTGCGGCCACGTACTCGTCGGTCCGGGCGCCACGGCGTTCCCACGGGATCCCGAGGGCCTCGAACTCCTCCTTCAGCCAGCCGACCCCGATGCCGAGCTCGAAGCGTCCACCCGACAGGTCGTCGAGCGTGCCGAGCTCCTTCGCGAGCACGACCGGGTTGCGTTCGGGGAGGATCAGGATGCCGGTGGCGAGGCGGATCGTGGAGGTGCGTGCCGCCACGAACGACAGCCAGATGAGCGGGTCGGGGAGCGGGGTGCCGGCTCGGCCGGGCATCTTGCCGGAGGGGTGGTAGGGGTAGGCGGACTCGTAGTCGGCCGGCCAGATGACGTGCTCGACGGTCCAGATCGACTCGAAGCCCGCACCCTCCGCGGCCTGAGCCAGTTCCGTCAGGCCCTCCAGCGAGGTGAAGGGTCCGGTGTTGGCGAACATGAGGCCGAAGTCCATGGCCGCATCTTGGCAGTGGGTGGGCGGGCCGGCGAGTCGGCGGGAGCCGATCGGCCGCTGGTCAGTCCCAGGCGACCGGGATGCGCTCGTAGCCGCGCAGCACGAGCCGCGGCATGATCGTCGCGTCGCCCTCCACCCGCAGCTTCGGGAAGCGGCGGGCGAGCGCGGCGAGCATCTCCTGGCCCTCGACGCGGGCGAGGTTGGCGCCGAGGCAGTAGTGGATGCCCGAGGCGAAGCTCATCACGGCCTCGGTGTCGTCACGGGCGAACCGGGCGATGTCGAACGCCTGCGGATCGTCGTAGACCTCCGGGTCCCGGTTCGCCGCGCCCAGCAGGGTCGTGACGCGTTGTCCCGGTTCGAGATCGACGCCGGCCACCGTGGTGGCCTCCAGACACTGGCGGCCGTCGATCTGCACGGGGGAGTCGAAGCGGAGGACCTCCTCGACCGCCGAGGCCGTCAGTTCGGGCTCGGCGAGCAGGCGCTGCCACTGCTCGGGGTGGCGGGAGAACTGGACGACGCCGTTGCCGATGAGGTTGGTGGTCGTCTCGGAGCCGGCGGCGAACAGGAGCTGGGTCACGGCGAGGATCTCGGCATCGCTCAGCTGGTCGTCGGCGTCGCGGGCGGCGATCAGGCCCGAGATCAGATCGTCGGTCGGCTCGGCTCGACGCTTCGCCATCAGGTCGGTGAAGTAGGCGGTCGCTTCCTCGCCCGCTGCCCCGGCGGTCCGGATCTGGTCGGCCGTGGCCGACGGTTCGAGGCTCACCACCATCTGGGTCACCAGGTGGCGGATCGTCGGCCAGTCGGCCTGGGGCACCCCGAGCATGTGGGAGATCACCGACACGGGGAGCGGCGTGGCGAGATGGGCCATGAGGTCGCGGTCGTCGCTCGCCTCGAGCTCGTCCAGGCAGCGCTCGCTCAGCTCGGCCACGAGCGGACGGAGCGCCTCCATGCGGCGAGGCGTGAACGCCCGGGACACGAGGGTGCGTTGGCGGGTGTGGTCCGGCGGATCGAGGAACAGCATCGAGGTCGCCCGACCACGCTCGACGGCACGTCGTTGCAGCTCGGCGCGGGCCGCGAGCGCGTCGGTGTCACCCATCTGGTTCACACCCTGCTCGCCGTCGCGTCCGCTGCCTAGCCGGTTGTTGCGCAGCGCTTCACGACAATCGGCGTGACGGGTGAACACGATCGACCCGGTCAGGCCGTCGACGTGGTGTCGCCCGAGAGCCCGGAGCTGCTCGTAGTACGGGTAGGGGTTCTCCCGACCCTCGCCCGTGCCGAAGATGGTCAGCAGGATCTCGTCACCGGTCATGGTCGTCCACCCTCCCACTTCGGGGGCGGGGACCCAAGTCGCCGACCGGAGGTCCGGACGGTCTTGGTCGCCGTGGGCGGCGTCGGTCAGAATCCGGCCATGAAGATCCGCATCGGCTACGGCCTCGGAACCCGCTCGCAGACGAACGACGGTGACCGGTTCGACGCACTCGTCGACGGACTGGAGACCCACGGGTTCGACTCGTTGTGGCTCTCCGAACGGATCACCGGCGAATGCCCGGATCCGCTCGTCGGCATGGCCTACGCCGTCGCCCGGACCACCAAGCTGAAGGTCGGCATGTCGGTGATGGTGCTGCCCGGGCGGAACCCCGTCGTGCTCGCCAAGTCGCTCGCCTCGCTCGACCGCCTCTCGAACGGACGGCTGCTCCCGGCGTTCGGGCTCGGTGTCGCCGACTCCGCCGAGCACCAGGCCTTCGGCGTCGGACGCAAGGACCGGGGCGGCTGGTTCAACGAGGCCCTGCCGCTGATGAAGCGACTCTGGAGTGAGGACTCGGTCTCCCACGAGGGCAAGCGCTTCACCTTCGACGAGGTCTCGATCCGGCCGAAGCCGGTGCAGACGCCCCTCGAGGTGTGGCTCGGTGGCATGGCGCCGCTCGAGCTCAAGCGGGTCGGCCGCCACGCCGACGGCTGGCTGCCGTCGTTCTGCACCCCGAAGATGGTGGCCGAGGCCCGCACGGTCATCGAGGCCCACACCGCCGAGTTCGAACGCGAGATCGAGGACGAGCACTACGGGGCGTTGATCCCGTACCGCCGCAACGGCCAGGAGATCTCCGAGCGCTACGCCGCCATCGCGGCACTCCGGGCGCCCGATGCCGACCCGTCCGAGATCTTCCCGTCGATCGACGAACTCCCGGCGACGGTGGGGCGGTTCGTCGACGAGGGGTTCTCGAAGTTCGTGATCATCCCGGTCGACGAGCCCGACGACTGGGCCACCGAGCTCGCCGAGGTCGCCGCCGTCGTGAAGCCCCTGGAGAACTGATGCCGAACCCACTCGACCACTTCACCCTCGACGGCCGCACCGTCGTGGTCACCGGTGCGTCCTCGGGCATCGGCCGCCATCTCTGCCACACCTACGCCGCGGTGGGAGCGACGGTGGTGGCCGCCGCCCGCCGTGCCGAACGGCTCGCCGATCTGGCCGCCGAGATCCCCGGACTCGTGCCGGTGCCCACCGACGTGACCGACGACGACCAGCTCGGGGCCCTCGTGGATCTCGCCGTCGCGGAGACCGGACGCCTCGACGTCGTGGTGAACAACGCGGGCGCCTCCGACGCGCCGAGCCGCGCAGAGGAGCAGGATCCCGCCTCGTTCCGGCGGGTCATGGAGCTCAACCTCAACGCGTGCTTCGTGCTGTCATCGCTCGCCGCGGCACGGATGATCGAGCAGGGCGACGGTGGGGCCATCGTCAACATCGCCTCGGTCCACGGCATCGTCGGCTCGTCGCCGAACAACCAGGCGGCCTACGTCGCGTCCAAGACGGGCCTCGTCGGCCTCACCCGGGAGCTGGCCCTGCAGTGGGCGCGCCACGACATCCGGGTCAACGCGGTGGCGCCCGGGTACTTCCGTACCGAGCTCACCGAGGTGATGCTCGACGACGACGGGGGAGAGGCCTGGATCCGGCGGAACACGCCCATGCGGCGGCCCGGTGAGCTGGCCGAACTCGACGGAGCGATGCTGCTCGTCTCCTCCGACGCCGGGCGTTACCTGACGGGCCAGTGTCTCGCCGTCGACGGGGGCTGGACGGCTCGCTGACACCGCGGTCGGGCGGGCCGTTACCGTTCGATGACACCTGGGTGACGGGCCCGACCCGATCGCCGTGGCGTTCGCTGAACTTTCTGTCCGGGGCGTCAAGATCAGATCGTGGACACGACCCGCCTCCGCCCCGCCACCACGGTTCGATCGGACTTCCGTTGATGTTCGGTCGGGGTGTGCGCATCGGCCGGATCGGTGGTGCCGAGGTCCGGATCGGTGCCGGCTCGGTGCTGTTCGCGATCCTGATCGCCTCCCAGGCCACCGCCGGCAGCGGTCTCGGCATCGGCTGGGCCGTCGCCCTCGGTCTCGGCTTCATGATCTCGATCGTGATCCACGAGCTCGGCCATCTGGTCGGTGCCCGCATGGTCGGTATCGGTGTCCGGGAGATCTCGCTCGACCTGATCGGTGGACAGGCCCGGCTCGAACGACCGCCCCGGACCGGGCCGGCCCAGATGCTCGTGGCCGCGGCCGGCCCGGCTGCGACCCTCGCGCTGTCGGGTGCCTCGTTCGTCGCGGCCGCCCTCCTCGACGGCCCCGCCGGCCGAGTCGCCCGGTGGATGGCCGCGATCAACCTGCTGCTCGGTCTGTTCAACCTCCTGCCCGGCCTGCCGCTCGACGGCGGCCAGATCGTCACGGGCTTCCGTTGGTGGCGAACGGGCGACCGGATGCGAGGTGTGGCCGCAGCGACGCTCCTCGGTCGGATCCTCGGCTACGTGCTCATCGGCCTCGGGGTGCTCCAGTTCGCCTCCGGTGGCGGGTTCGGTCTGTGGACCGCGCTCATCGGCTGGGTGATGATCAGCTCGGCCAAGGGATCGGTCGCTGCGGAGAAGCAACTGAGCGGGCTCCGTGACGTCGAGGTCGCCTCGATCATGAGCCGCTCTCCGGCCCTCATCGATCTCGAGGCCGACGTCCAGGCCGGGTTCCAGCGCCTCTGGAACGCCCCGCCCGACGCCCCGGGCCTCGTCCTCGTCGACGAGGAGGGGGTGGCCCGCGGGTTCGTCTCCGCCGGGCGGGTCCGCGCCGAACTCGACCGGGACCCCAGAACCTCGCTGGTCGACATCGCCCGACCGCTCGACCAGGACGACGTCGCCTTCGCCTCGGAGAACCTGGCCGATGTGTTGGCCCGTGGTGTCGGGGTGCCCTTCGTCGTGATCGACGAGGCCTGGCGCCCGACCGGTGTCGTCGGTGCGGTGGCCGTCGCTGGGCCGATGACGACCGCCACGGAACCTCCGCCCGGGCCGGTCGGCCCGCCGCGTCACCCCGACCTGGGTTGATCGGGCGGCCGTCGGATGACGGCCGAACACGCGCTGGGCTACGTTCGCACCCGATCCGCCGGACACGGTGGACGGACGCGAGCTCGGGGGCGCACATGAAGGTTCCGATGACGATCAACGACTTCCTGGACCGATCGGTCCGGGTGTTCCCCGATCGGGTGGCGATCGTGGACGAGCCCGACCAGCCGGCCGCGCCGTTGTCGACGCTCACCTACGCCGAGCTCGGCGACATCCGCCGATCGATGGGTGTCGCGATGGACGAGATGGGACTCGCCATGGGCGCCCGGGTGGCGATGGTCTCCCACAACGCGGGCCGGCTCCTGTCCTCGTTCTGGGGTGTGTCCGGCAACGGTCGGGTGTTCGTGCCGATCAACTTCCGTCTCGCCCGTGACGAGGTCGCCTACATCGTCGAGCACTGCGGCGCCGAGGTGCTCTGCATCGATCCCGAACTGGCCGATGATCTCGGCGACATCGCCTGCGATCGGGTGATCATCAACGGCGACGAGTTCGACTCGATCTTCCTCGGCCGGCAGGGCACGCCCCAGCCGTGGGAGCCCGACGAAGACGCCACCGCGTCGATCAACTACACCTCGGGCACCACGGCCCGCCCCAAGGGTGTGGAACAGACCCACCGGGCCCGTTGGACGAACGCCGTCACGTTCGGCTGGCACACCGGTGTCTCGGATCGTGACGTCTACCTGCACACCCTCCCGATGTTCCACTGCGACGGCTGGGGCATGCTCTACGCCGTCACCGGCATGGGTGTGCCCCACATCGTGCTGCGCAAGGTCGACGGCGCCGAGATCCTGCGTCGGGTCGAGGAGCACGGGGTCACGCTGATGTGTGGTGCCCCCGCCGTGGTGCAGGCCGTGCTCGACGCCGCCAAGGACTGGGACGGCGAGATCCCCGGCAAGGACCGGGTCCGCATCGTCGTGGCCGGCGCACCACCCCCCACGACGCTCATCGAGCAGGTCGAGACCGAGCTCGGGTGGGAGTTCATCCAGATCTACGGGCTCACCGAGACCGCACCGCTGCTGACCATGAGCCGCAAGCGGGCCGAGTGGGACGATCTCACGCCGAACGAGCGGGCCAAGCGGCTGAGCCGTGCCGGTGCGCCGACGATCGGCATCACGATGGACGTGTCGCCGAGCGGGGAGCTGCTCGGGCGGGGCAACCACATCCTGAAGTCGTACTGGGAGAACCCCGAGGCCTCGGCCGAGGCGCTCGAGGGTGGCTGGTTCCACACCGGCGACGGCGGCTACAAGGACGACGAGGGGTACTACACGATCACCGACCGCAAGAAGGACGTCATCATCTCCGGCGGCGAGAACGTCTCGTCGATCGAGGTGGAGGACGTGTTGTTCACCCATCCCGAGGTGACCGAGGTCGCCGTGATCGGTGTGCCCGACGAGAAGTGGGGCGAGACCGTGAAGGCACTCGTCGTGACCACTCCCGG
This sequence comes from Acidimicrobiales bacterium, assembly GCA_020630195.1. Classification (GTDB taxonomy): domain Bacteria; phylum Actinomycetota; class Acidimicrobiia; order Acidimicrobiales; family SZUA-35; genus JAHDBV01. The sequence goes on along the minus strand of JAHDBV010000006.1, from coordinate 98,607 downwards.
TTCGACGGTGACCGAGGCCGACCTGATCGCCTACTGCCGGGATCGCCTCACGCACTACAAGTGCCCGACCTCGATCGACTTCCGTGACGAGCTGGCCCGCACCGCCACCGGCAAGCTCCAGAAGTTCAAGCTGCGCGCCCCCTTCTGGGACGGACGCGAGAAGATGGTCAACTGATCGTGCGCCGCCACCCACTCGCCCTGATGTGTGGCGGGGCGATGCTCCTCGCCGCGTGCGGCGAGGACTTCACCCGTGCCGACGTGCTCGACTCGTTCCGCGCCAACGCCCCCGACCTGGCCGCCACCGATGCCGACTGTGTGGTCGACGATCTGATCGACACGTTCGGCATCGACGGCCTCGCTGAGGAGCTGGCGGGGCAGGAGACCTCGATCTCCTACGCGGAGGCCGACACCCGGGCCCGTCTGCGCTGCGGGCTGGTGGGCGACTACCGGACCGGCTTCGTCGCCGAGATCGAAGCGTCGGGTGTCTCGGCCGAAGCGGCCGGCTGTGTGGCCGACGCGGTGCTGAGCGATCTCACCGACGCCGACATCGAGGTGCTGTTGTCCGGCACCTCGAACGACGACTTCACGCAGAAGTACCTCGACGCCGCCGAGGCCTGCGGCGCGACTTAGGAGAGGTGCGCAACCACCCGTCGGTCCTCAGAGTTTCAGGTCCACGGGCCGTGAGGTCTTCTCGTAGCGAGTGGTCGGCTCTTGTCGTCGATGCCGTTCGGCTCGCTGACGCTCGTCTCACTCCCGCAGTTGTTCGCCGGCGCTCACAACTGCCTCGTGCCCTCAGAGCGAAAGGTCTACGGGCCGTGAGGTCTTCTCGTAGAAGTCGTTCCCCTTGTCGTCGATGACGATGAAGGCGGGGAAGTCCTCGACCTCGATCTTCCAGACGGCCTCCATACCGAGCTCGGGGTACTCGAGCACCTCGACCGAGCGGATGGAGTCTTTGGCGAGCCGGGCCGCCGGGCCGCCGATCGAGCCGAGGTAGAAGCCTCCGTGGCGCTGGCAGGCGTCGCGCACCGCACCCGATCGGTTGCCCTTGGCCAGCATGACCATCGAGCCGCCGGCCGCCTGGAACTGATCGACGTAGGAGTCCATCCGGCCGGCCGTCGTCGGCCCGAACGACCCCGAGGCATACCCCTCCGGGGTCTTGGCCGGGCCGGCGTAGTAGATCGGATGATCCCGCAGGTACTGCGGCATCTCCTCACCGGCGTCGAGGCGTTCCTTGATCTTGGCATGCGCGATGTCGCGCCCGACCACGACCGTGCCCGTGAGCTTCACCTGGGTGGTCACGGGGAACTTGGCGAGCTGATTGCGGATCTCGTCCATGGGCTGGTCGAGATCGATCGACACGACCTCACCCGAGAGATCGTCTTCGGTGACCTCGGGCAGGAAGCGGGCCGGGTCGGTCTCGAGCTGCTCGAGGAACACGCCGTCGGCGGTGATCTTGGCCTTGGCCTGACGATCGGCCGAGCAGCTCACCGAGACGCCCACCGGCAGCGATGCGCCATGGCGGGGCAGGCGGATCACCCGGACGTCGTGGCAGAAGTACTTGCCGCCGAACTGGGCGCCGATGCCGAACTCACGGGTGAGTTGGAGCACTTCGGCCTCCATCTCGAGATCCCGGAAGCCGTGGCCGGATGCCGAGCCCTCGGTCGGGAGCGAGTCGAGGTAGCGGGTGGAGGCCAACTTGGCGGTCTCGACCGCGAACTCCGCGGACGTACCGCCGATGACGAGGCCCAGGTGATAGGGCGGGCAGGCGGAGGTGCCGAGCAGGCGGAGCTTCTCGTCGAGGAAGGCCCGCAGGCTCGTCGGATTGAGCAGGGCCTTGGTCTCCTGGAAGAGGAAGCTCTTGTTGGCCGACCCACCGCCCTTCGTCATGAACAGGAAGTCGTACTGGCTGCCCGGCTTGGCCTCGATCTTGATCTCGGCCGGCAGGTTCGTCTTGGTGTTGGCCTCGGACCACATCGTGAGCGGCGCCATCTGGGAGTAGCGCAGGTTCGTGCCGGTGAAGGTGTCGAACACGCCCCGGGCCAACGGCTGCTTGTCGTCGCCGTCGGTGAGGACCTGCTGGCCCTTCTTGCCCTTGATGATTGCCGTGCCGGTGTCCTGACAACCGGGCAGCACGAAGCCGGCCGCGATGGCGGCGTTCTCGAGCAGCTCGGTGGCGACGAATCGATCGTTCGCCGTCGCCTCCGGATCGTCGATGATGTTGCGGAGCTGCTGCAGGTGACTCGTTCGCAGCAGGTGGGAGATCTCCCGGATCGCCGCCGCCGACAACTGCGTCAACGCGTCGTCGGTCACGGTCAGGAACTCCCGACCGCCGAGCTCGATCGACTCGACCCCGTCGGTCGTGAGCAGGCGGTACTCGGTCTCGTCGGGTCCGAGCGGCAACAGGTCGGTGAAGGCGAACTCACTCATGCCGCGACCCTACGCGCCCGGGCGAGCCGGACCGCGATCCATCGGGGCGGCTGTGCCGCTCAGCCGTGGACTCGCGGGGGCGGCTGTGTCGCTCAGCCGCGGTCTGGTCGGGGCGGCTGCGCCGCTCAGCCGCCGTGCGGCGAGGGGGTGCTGCCATCACTCATCACGATCACCACGACCGTGACGACCGCGATCACGGCGAAGATCGCCGCCCACTGCAGCGTGGCGGTGTCCATGCCGAACACGGTGGAGGTCTGCTTCTTCGCTTGCTTCTTCGAGGCGCCGGCCATGGGAGCGGAACCGGTGCCCCCGGTCACACATTCCCCGTCGTTCAGACGATCGGGCGGGTGCCGTTCCGGTCGCCGATGTACTGGCGGAACTCCGACACGCCCAGCGGCTTCGAGAAGTGGTAACCCTGCGCCGCGATGCAGCCCATGTCGGCCAGCATCCGCGCCGTCCGGGCGTCCTCCACCCCTTCGGCCACCACGTGCAGGCCGAGTTCGTTCGCGGCCTGGAGCACCGCTCGCACCACGGCGGACGAGGCGGGCGAGTCGAGGCTCGACACGAACGAGCGGTCGATCTTCAGCTCGTCGACGGGCAGCTGGGTGAGGCGCTGGAACGACGAGTGCCCCGTGCCCACGTCGTCGAGGGCGATGCGGGCCCCCATCCGTCGGAGCTGCTGGAGACGTTCACGAGCCGCCCGGTTGTCGCCCACCTCGCTCGTCTCGGTCAGCTCGAGGGTGAGCGAGCCGGGAGCGAGGTCGAACTGGTCGATCGTCTCCGACACCTCGTCGAGCAGGCTCGCCCGGTGCAGGTCCCGGGCCGAGATGTTGACCGACGCCGACGGGATGACCTCGTCGGCCAGGTGGAGCCCGGCCCGTCGGATCATCACGCGGCTCACGATGGCGACGGAGTCGGCCAGCTCGGCCGCCTCGATGAATCGATCCGGCGTGAGTAGGCCCAGTTCGGGGTGACGCCAGCGGACGAGTGCCTCGGCGCCGATCAGGCGGCCGTCGCGCAGGTCGTGCTGGGGCTGCCAGAACGCCACCAGATCGCCACGTTCGGCCGCCTCGGGCAGCTCGGCCATCAGGCGGGCCTGGGTGGCCGGATCACGATGGTGGCGATCGTCGAACGGCTCGAACCCGCCACCGCGGCTCTTGGCCGAGTACATCGCGGCATCGGCCCGGCTGATGAGCAGCTGATCGGTGGACCCGTGGGTCGGCGAGACCGCCAGGCCGACCGACAGGCCGCAATGGATCTTGATGCCCCGCAGGGAGTACCGCTCGTCGGGGATCGAGGCGAAGCGCTGTCCGAGCGCATGCATCGCGTCGACGTCCGGTCGATCGGGGTCGTCCCGGTGGCCTGCGTCGGCCAGCACGGCGAACTCGTCACCACCCAGCCGGGCCACGAGGTCGTCCGCTCGGCAGGCGTCGAGGAGACGCTGCGTCGTGATCATCAGGACCTCGTCGCCGGCGGTGTGGCCGAGCGAGTCGTTGATCTGCTTGAAGCGGTCGAGGTCGATGATGAACACCGCCGTCGGCTGGTCGCGTTCGAGGCGGTCGGCCAGTTCCGCGGTGAAGCGGCGACGATTGGCCAGTCCGGTCAGTTCGTCCGTGCCGGCCCGGTCGACGAGCTGGTTGATCCGTCGCGTCGATGCCGAGGAGTCGGTCACGCGGATGCCGACGCGGTGGTCGGCGAGGTCCTGGCACTCGATCCGGACGGTCTCGACGGTGAGGCCGTCGTCGGCGAGTTGTTCCTCGACGTGGCCGTCCTCGGCCGCGAGCAGCGAAGGGTGGCGTCGGAGGAACGCGCGGACCTCGGTCGAGATCTGCTCGCCGGCGAAGAAGCGGCGCGCCGCCTCGTTCCACATCTCCGGGACGCCGGTGGTGCGGTCGGCGATGAGGACCGCGTCGGTCGAGCGTTCCACGAGGCTCACGAGCTGCTCGACCCGGACCTCGCGGCTGACGAGTTCGGTGATGTCGACCAGGAGGCCGCGGAGGCGGAGGCGGTTGTCGCTGTTCAGCGCCGCCCGGACGGTGTCGCGGATGTGGCGCACCTCGCCGTCGGGGCGGACGATCCGATAGGTCCGCTCCACCGGCTCCATGCCGAGATACACCTCCGAGGGGGCGATCCACACCTCGTCGAGATCGTCGGGGTGGATCCAGGAGCGGAACAGCTCATTGGTCTGGCGGGCGTCGTCGAGGGAGTACCCCATCATCTCCTGGACGGCTCCCGACAGGTTCGTGACCTCACCGGTGTGGGGGTTCGACTCCCACAACACCGCGGCCACCGAGTCGTTCAGGTCGGCCAGATCCCGGAGCGACTGCTGGAGCGGCGCGATGGCCCGGGTCACGGCCATGGCGAGCATCCAGCCGAGGGCTGCCTGGCCGGTCAGGAGTGCGACGAGGATGGCGGGCTCGAGGGCATGCCCGGTCGCCGTCACGAACGTGCTGATGACGATCGACCCGGCGACGATCCGGGCGTGGGCCATGTCCCGCTCGAGTGCCGAGAGGGCCACCATCGACAACGACGCGGTCCCGATGGCCATCAGCGCGATGGGGTCGGCGAGTCCGAGGCCGATGACGGCGCCGGCGCTCTCCACCGCGAGCGCCCAGTCGGGAGCTCGCCGATCGTCCCGACTGCGGTACCAGGTGAGGGCGGCGAGCGGGGCGCTGACGGCACCGATCGCGAGGGCGGCGATGGTCTGGCGGGGCTGGTCGAGCGTGACGAGGAGCGGCAGCAGGAGCGCCGCACCGAGCAGGGCGCGCGACGCTGCCAGACGTCCGCTCACGGCGGAGGAGATCAATCGGCTCTGCCGCGCGGGAACGGCGGCGATCGTCGGCACATGTGACCATCGGTCATTCCGGCCCCGACCTGAGTCTCCCGCCGTCTGGCTGCCCGCCCCGGGGGTGCTCTACGTTCCGGGCTCGCCGAGGAGGACCACCATGCAGACCATCGACGTGATCCACGCCGTCAACCAGCCGCTCCAATCCGTCGGGGCGTCGTTCTATTTCGACCCCGCGACCCTCGCGGTCGGAAAGGAGCTCGGACTCGACGGGTTCCGCTGGTACGTGCTCGGTCGGGGCGGTGTGCTCGGCGATGTCGAGGCGGCGGTCGTGCACGCCGCGTTCGGCTACTTCCATCCGGCGATCGTCGACCGCATCTGGACCTCCGCCGCCGAGACGATGGCGCCCCGCGATGCCGCTCGGCGCTATCTCGGCTGCGCCCACGACCTGGGTCGGGCACGATTCGACGACGTCGACGGTCTCGACGGGTTCGTCGAGGCCGCCCGTCGGGTGGTCGAGGCCGCGGACGACGCCGGTCTGGCGTTGTTCGCCGGGCTTCGAGCCGAGCCGTGGCCCGATGACACCCCGGCCGCCGCGATGCACGCGGCGATCCTGCTCCGCGAGCTACGCGGGTCGGTCCACCTGGTCGCCGTCGTCGCCGAAGGTCTCCGCAGTGAGATCGCTCACGCCATCAAGCGGCCGGACGACACCGGCGTGTTCGGCTGGGACCCTGCGCCTGCGGTCACCGATGCCGACCGAGCGGCACTCGAGGCCGCCGAGGAGCGGACCAACCGCATCCTGTCGCCGTGGTTCGAGGTGCTCGACGACGACGGACGTCGAGCGCTCGTCGCCGGCGCGACCGCGATGGCCGAGGCCGGCTGATCCACTCACCGCCGGCGGGTGCCGGCGGGAGCAGCAGGCCGGATCAGACCGGCTGGATGCGGCGGACGTCGCGGGCCGGGATCCGGGCCGTGGTCGAGCCGGAGGAGATGTCGACGCCACGGGCGCCGACGGCGAGGATCGTGCCGTCGATCCATCCATGACGAGTTTCGATCCGGGTCTGACGACCGACGAAACGGGAGACGTCGATGGGGAGCTGCATGTGGTCCGCCTTGACTGGTTGACCGACACCGTTGTCGGTCGTGGGCAACGGTAGACCACTCGGTGCGACGGATCCGTCCCTTGAGTGAATCCTCCCACAGCGGGACCGAGGTCCATCCCCCAGATGGGGTCGTGGGCCCAGCGCAGCCGCGATGGGTGCCCCGGTTCGGGGGTCAGTCCGACAACGGTTCGAGGCGTTTGCGGACCCGGTCGACCGCCGGAATCGACTCGCCACGGGTGTAGACGTCGTGGTTCTTCTCGATGTCGTCGAGCACGTAGCGGTAGTTCACCATCATCCCGAGGCCACGTTCCCAGCCCCGGCGGGCGGTGTTGGCCCGCCAGTTCAGCTGCTCGACCCGCGCGCCGTTGGACAGGTGGAAATGCGCGACGGGGTCGAGCGCTCGTTCACCGCGGCGCTCGGCGAGGAGATAGCGGGTCACGAGGCGCAGCACGACGGGTCGGACCCGCTCACCGAGCCCGTGGTCGAGCAGCCAGTCGGGCCGCTCCACGAGGCCCCGGAGCACCGCCGCGGCCTCGGCGGGGTCGGGGTCGGTCTCCCCGTCGACGCCGACGAGGAGTCGGGCCTCGGCCGGGGTCACGAGACCGTCGTCGTCGAGGTGGCGCTCGAGCCACGAACGGAAGTCGGGGATGGGCGAGAGGGTCGAGAAGCGCTCGAGCTGCGGCAGGTCGGCGCGGAGTCGGGTGACGACCCGCTTGATCAGGAAGTCGCCGAGCGCGACCCCGGCGAGCCCTCGATGGCAGTTCGAGATCGAGTAGAAGATCGCCGTGTCGGCCTCGGTGGCGGCGATGCGGTCGGCGCCGTGGTCGAGCAGGGGTGCCAGCGACGTGCTGATCCCGTCCGTGAGGGCGACCTCGACGAAGATCAACGGTTCATCCGGCATGACCGGGTGCATGAACGCGAAGCAGCGGCGCGCCGGTCCGAGACGGCCACGCAGGTCGTCCCAACTCTCGATCTCGTGCACGGCCTCGTACTCGATCAGCTTCTCGAGCAACGCCGCCGGGGAGTCCCAGGTGATCTCGGTGAGATGGAGCAAGGTCACGTCGAACCAGCGCTCGAGCAGGCGGCGCAGGTCGGCATCGAGGGCTCGGAGCCGGGGATCGCTGTTGCGGATGTCGAGCAGATCCTCACGCAGGTCGATCAGGAATCCGAGACCACCGTCGAGCCCGGCCAGGCGGCGGAGCAGGTCTTCGCGGCGCGGGGTGAGTGCGACCCGCAGGGCCTGCTCGGCCCGATCCCGGGCGAGTGCGGCCTCGCCGGGGTCGTCGTCGCCCGTGGGCAGGCGGACGAGATCGTCCACGGCCCGGTCGACCGCGTCGTGGTCGACGCCGTAGTCGGTGGCGAGCATCTCGAAGAACCGCCGTCGGCCGTCGTCGTCGAGACGGGTGAAGATCTCGCCGATCGTGCTGGCCCGTCGCCGGGCGGCCACCTCGCCACCCTTGACGGCGAGGCAGTCCTCGATGAGGCGCCGCAGGTGGCGTTCGTCGGACTCGCCGAGGTGGTGGTCGAGCACCACCGTCGACTCGTCGCCGTCACGCCAACGACGGACGCGTCGCAGCATGCGATCGACCCGGGTCATGTCGAGCGGCCCTTCACGTGTCGGGCCCGCATGGTCAGCCGAGCGCCGGCGTGCCCTGGTACGGCACGGGATCGCCGGGGGCGGGGATCTGGGGCCGCGACCACGACAGCATCTGGGCGAGGTCGCCGGCGATCGCACGCCAGGCCTCGGGGTCCCAGCCGTCCGAGGTCTGCAGGGTGAGATCGGGGCGGACCACCACGAGGGCGGGCAGATGCTCGAGGCCGAAGGCCTCGATCGCCTTGCGCTCCGGATCGGCGAAGGTGAGGAAGTCCTCGGCCCAGGGGCCGAGGAACTGCCGGCACTCGTCATCGCCCGCGGCCACGAGGAACCCGCAGCGGATGTCGGACGGCGAGTAGTGGTGCAGGATCCGGCCGGCCGTCTCCAGGATCCACGCGGATTCATGCGTGTACGGATCGATGGCGATCAGCAGGAAGGGGTACGAGGTGAGCCAGTCTCGGAGCTCGTATCCCTGGCCTTGGATCGAGTCCAGAACCAGATCGGAGGGTGCGTCGACCACGGGCGGCGAGGCTAGCGCAGGCGATGGGCGCAACCGAACTCTTGCGCCACGGATTCCGTGACCGGGGGTGTCGGTCGTAGGGTCCGGGTGTGCATCCGATCGAACAACTCCGGTTCGTCGCCCGGGCAACGGGGGCGGATGCCTCCATGTTGGCCGGGGAGGCGGCGTCGGCGATCGCGGCCTTCGCGGACGACCCGGGAGCGGTGCTCACCGCCAGTCGTCGGCTGCTGACCCGCCAACCCGACGTCGGGTTGTTGTGGTGGCTGAGCGGGCGCCTCGCCCATGCCACCGACGTCCGGGCCGAGGCCCGGGCGGTGATCGGTGAGCTCCGCGAGGACCGGACCGCTCGGGAACTCGCCGCGGCACTGCCGGACGAGGGCACGGTGCTGATCGTCGGCTGGCCCGACGTGATCGGTGAGGCGTTGCCCCGCCGTGGAGACCTCGAGGTGCTCATCGTCGACGGCGACGGTCGTGGTCAGGGCCTTGCACGACGACTCGAACGTTCCGACGTGTACGCCGAAGTCATCGACCCGATCCAGATGGGTGCCGGTGTCGAGATGGCCGACGTCGTGCTGCTCGAAGCCTCCGCCGTGGGGGAGCGCAGCGTGGTCACCGAGGCCGGCGGCCTGGTCGCCGCCGCCACGGCCCGCCTCACCCTCACGCCGCTGTGGGTCGTCGCCGGGGTCGGTCGGGTGCTGCCCGAGGGGTACGTCCAGGCGATGGTGGAACGCTCGCTCGACACCGAGCTCCCGTTCCTGCGCTCCTATGACGTGCTCGGGGCCGCCGCGGTCGACCGGATCGTCCGGCCCGACGGCCCGCACGTGGCTGCCGACGCCTGGCCGGCGCCCGATGCGCCGTTCGCTCCCGAGCTGCTCCGCACGCTCGCCTGAGTCACCCCGGGACGCCTACCAAACAGTTGTTAGGTTCGGGCTCGCCGTTTCGGGCAAGATGGTCCCCATGACCGTCTCCAGCCCGTTCTACACCGACGATCACGAGAGCTACCGGGAGGCCATCCGGGCCTTCGTGGAGGCCGAGATCACCCCCCACGTGCATCAGTGGGATCTCGACGGTGAGGTGCCCCGCGAGCTCTACAACAAGGCCGGTGCGATCGGCTTCTTCGGCGACGGCTTCGACGCCGAGTACGGCGGCCACGGGCAGCGTGATGCGATCAACCGCCTGATGATGTTCCAGGAGCTGAGCCGCTCCGGATCCGGTGGCGTGGTGGCCGCCCTGCTGTCGAACTACATCGGGCTTCCCCCGGTGCAGAAGTTCGGTTCCGACGCGATCAAGGCGAAGGTGCTGCCGGGTTGCATGAGCGGTGACGAGATCGCCGCGCTCGCCATCACCGAGCCGTCGGGCGGGTCGGACGTCGCCCGGATCAAGACCACCGCGAAGCGCGACGGCGATCACTACGTCGTCAACGGCTCGAAGACCTTCATCACCTCCGGGATGCGGGCCGACTGGTTCACCGCCGCGGTGCGGACCGGCGGTGAGGGGCCGGCAGGCATCTCGATGCTCGTGATCCCCGGTGACGTCGAGGGGTTGGAGCGGACGAAGCTCGACAAGATGGGCTGGCTCGCCTCCGACACCGCCACGCTCTACTTCGACGACTGCCGGGTGCCGGTCGAGAACCTCCTCGGCGAGGAGAACGCCGGGTTCTCGATGATCGTGAACAACTTCAACGCCGAGCGCATCGACCTCGCCGCCCAGTCGGTCGAGTTCGCCCGGGTCTGCTACGACGAGGCCCTGGCGTGGGCCCGTGAGCGCGAGACCTTCGGCAAGCGGCTCGCCGACCATCAGGTGATCCGGCACAAGCTCGTGGAGATGGACCGCCGGATCAACGCCTGCCAGGCCTGGATCGAGCTGCTCGCATGGCGTCTCAACGCCGGTGACGACCCGGTCGCCGAGATCGCCGAGGCCAAGGTCGACGCGACCATGACCTTCGAGTTCTGTGCCCGTGAGGCGGCCCAGATCCTCGGTGGTGCCAGCTACCTGCGGGGCGGCACCGTGGAGCGGCTCTACCGGGAGGTCCGGGTCCAGGCCATCGGCGGTGGCTCGGAGGAGATCATGCGCGACCTCGCCTCCCGCCAGCTCGGCCTCTGAGCGCCCAAATCCCCGCGCCAGGTGATGCTGGGCATCACCTGGGCGCGGGAACTCGGGCAAGCGCGGCGCTGTTGATCGAGTCGTTCGTGCAGCGGGAACGGCCCCGGTGAGGGGTCACCAGCCGACTCGTGAGGCCAACCACCGGCACGTGATGTCGCCCTGGGCCCGCTGGAACTCCCGCAGCCCGGCGACGCCGGGCGGCGGGGGCAGCAACGACGACCGCATGAAGTAGCCGGCGATGGCGGCCAGGTAGACGTCGACCCGATCCGGGTCGGCGGCCCGCCCGACCGGGTGCTCGGTGAAGACATCCTCGGGCCGGGGTCCGCCGTCGAGTTCGAGCGAGGGCAGCAATCCGACGAGGTCGACCCAGGCGGCGCCGAGCGAGGCATGGGCCCAGTCGACGGCGATCGCCCGCCCGTCGGGAGCGGTCACCACGTTGTCGAGGCGGAGATCGCGATGGAGCAGGTGGCCGCCGACGGTGGCCTCGAGCCAGCCGCGTTCGAGCTGGACGAGCCGGTCGAGATGGCGACGGGGCCAGTCCGGCAGCCGATCGGCGGTGCCATCGTCGACCACCTTCGCCCAGGCCCAGCGGGCGTCGCGCTCGGCGGGGTCGGTGCCGACGGGGTCGAGCACCGTTCGCCACCCGGGCCGTTCGCCGAGCTCCACGAGGGCGGTGATGAGGTCGAACACGGCGTCGACGTCGCCGGGGGTGGTCGGCGCGGTCGGGCTGTGGCCATCGACGAGTTCGGTCACGAGCACGATCCAGCCGTCGAGGTCGACGGCGGTCACGAAGTCGGGAGCGGGCACGTCGATGTCGAGCCGGGGGAGGACCGCGGCCTCGCGGCGATGCATCGCCGTCGCAGGTGCGCTCAGCGCCTCGCCGCAGGCCTTCGCGAACACTCGACGGCCGTCGGCGAGCTCGAGCGGCCCGGCCGGTCCGGGCGTGAACCCACCGTGCACGTTCTCGTGCCGCACGACACGGCAGCCGAGCTCGGCCTCGACGGCGAGACGGATCGGCACCGGGACGCGGTCCCAGGCGAGTCGTGTGCCGGCCCTGCTCATGGGGCGAGTGTGAGGCGTGCGCCGGTGAGCGTCGAGCGCATATCGGGAACCCGGCCGCTCGACCCGCCGTTGATCAGGCATGTCGAAGATCGTCTCCCTTCTCCGTGCACTGTGGCGGGGCATGAGCAGCCCGCGGACCTCCCACCGGTCGCCGGAGGCCGAGATCGCCGCCGCACGCGCTCGTGGCCATCACAGCGGCAACGGCGGGTCCGGATTGTTCTGACCAACGAGCACGCGCCCGAAGCGCAGCGATCACGGGCCGATTGCCCAGGCCGAACCAGCTCCAACCCTCCGCTTCAACGAGGAGCAGGAGTTCGCGGCGTACGCGGGCGTCACCCGCCTGCCCGGCGCCCTCGAACGTCAAGCGAATCCCTGGCAGCGTCGATCTCGGCAGTCTCAACCGGCGGGATTAGGTTGGTCGACCGTTCAAGCGGATCATGCTGGACACGAGGTCGAATGCGTGAGCTCCGAAGTTCGGCGCGACGACTTCGAGCTTGTCGCCGCCACGATTCCCGCCCGGAACCCAAACCTGGACTGGTGGCTCCGGTGAGCCCGCCCCACCCGCCTCGGTGTCGATCACGTAGTACTCGACGCCACCGGTGAACCCGACGACCACATACGAATTCGGCAGGCCCCACGACTGCCTCGCATCCCGCGTCATCCAGACCACGTCGGGCGCTGCGGCCGTCACCTCGGCCCCGCTCACTCCGAAGAACTCCTGGGCCACCCACACTCCACGGCCGAAGGTCAGCAGGAACTCTCGGTACGACACAGGAAATCGGACGCCGAGCCTCGTCTCCGCCAGCGCAACATCAACCTCGGTCTGAGGTCCCTTGCAGTTGAAGGGCTCGATGTCGCGGACCAGCTCGACAAACGGCGCCAAGGGGGAGTCGGGCATGTTCGCCATCCTCTCAGCGAAGAAGCTCGACTTCCATGTCTCTGGAAGTGAGTTCGGGCGCCAGCCACTGGCGTCTCGGGCCAACGCCCTTGTCGTCGGTCTGGCGACGGTGGGACCGTTCGTCTCGATCTGATCGGCGTCGTTCGGTACCGTCCGGCCATGCAGCCGACGTATTCGCCCGAGACCGACGAGTTCCGCTCGAAGATCACCGCCTTCCTCGACGCCAACCTGCCCGAGGGTTGGGCCGGCATCGGCGCCCTCGCCGGCGAGGAGCGGTCGGTGTTCCAGAAGCAGTGGCGGGCGACGCTGCGCGAGCACAACCTCCTCGCCGCCGCCTGGCCGGCCGAGTACGGCGGCGGTGGCCTGACCCATGTCGAGCAGGTCATCCTCAACGAGGAGTTCGCGAAGCGCGGCGTGCCGACCGCCGGTGCCAACGATCCGTTCTCGATCGGCATGGTCGGCAACACGATCCTCGTGTGGGGCACCGAGGAACAGAAGGCGCACTACATCCCGCGCATCCTCGACGGCGTCGACGTGTTCTGCCAGGGCTACTCCGAACCCGATGCGGGCTCCGATCTCGCCAACGTCGGCTGCAAGGCCGAGCTCGACGGTGACGAGTGGGTCATCAGTGGTCAGAAGATCTGGACCTCGGCCGGCAGCACGGCGAACATGATCTTCACGCTTGCCCGGACGGCCCCGGAGAACCCCAAGCACAAGGGCATCACGTTCCTGCTCGTGCCGATGGACCAGCCCGGCGTCGAGGTGCGGCCGATCACCAACATGGCCGGCCACGACCACTTCTGTGAGGTCTTCTTCGACGAGGCCCGCTGCCCGAAGGGCGACGTGCTCGGTGAGGTCAACAACGGATGGGCGGTCGGCAACACGCTGCTCGGGTTCGAGCGGGGCGTGAACGCCACCGTCACCTCACTCGCCTACGGCGCCGAGTTCGAGCAGTACAAGGAGATGGTGGTCGAGCGGGGGCTCGCCGACGACCCGGTGGTCCGTCAGGACGTCGCCCGCTTCCACACCAACGTCCAGATCATGCGGTATCGCGGCATGCAGGCGCTGACCCGCTTCCTGAAGGGCCAGAACCCGGGGCCGGAGTCCTCGATCGGCAAGTTGTTCTGGTCGCAGCACCACCAGGCGATCACCGAGTCGGCGATGAACGTGCTCGGCGCCGACGGCACGGTCGGCTTCGGCACCGACACCCGAGGCGGTCTCGGTGCCCCGCCGATCGGCACGCCGAACACGGCGGGCAACTGGATGGCGTCGTTCATGATCGCCCGGCCCGGCACGATCTATGCCGGGACGAGCGAGGTGCAGCGCAACATCGTCGGCGAGCGCGTGCTCGGCCTCCCGAAGGAGCCGCGGGCCGACGCTGGCCCGTGGAAGGACACCAAGTGATCCCCTCGACGTAGCCCGACGGGCGTCGGGGAGGGCCGGGGTGCTTGACTGGCCCCATGGCTGAGCTCTCGCAATCCGTCCGCCTCGAACACGACGGCGACGTCGCCCTCGTCGTCGTGAACAACCCGCCGGTCAACGCCCTCAGTTGGCATGTCCGCCAGGGCCTCTTCGACGGCATGGCCGCGGCGGTCGAGTCGGGTGCCTCGGCGATCGTCGTGATCTGCGATGGGCGGACCTTCATCGCCGGTGCCGACATCAGCGAGTTCGGCGGCGGTGCGCCCGAGGCCGCAGGCCTGCACGAGGTGCAGGCGGCCATGGAGGACGCGCCCGTCCCGGTGATCGCCGCGATCCACGGCACCGCCCTGGGTGGTGGCCTCGAGGTCGCACTGTGCGCCCACTACCGGGTGGCCCTCGACTCGGCGAAGTTCGGCCTGCCCGAGGTCAACCTCGGCCTGCTCCCTGGTGCTGGTGGTACGCAGCGCCTGCCCCGTCTGACCGGTGTGCCGAAGGCCCTCGAGATGATGACGTCGGGTCGCCACATCGGTGCCGAGGAGGCATCCGCCTGCGGTCTGATCGACGAGGCCGTCGCCGGCGATGTCGACGCGCTCCGTGCTGCGGCCGTCGCCTTCGCCGGGCGGGCCGTGGCGGAGAACCTGCCGCTCGCGAAGGTGCGGGACCGCGACGACAAGGTCGCCGAGCACCGGGGTGACGAGCAGGTCTTCGCCGACTTCCGGGCCTCCATCGCCCGCAAGACCCGGGGCTTCCTGGCCCCGGAGTACAACATCCAGTGCGTCGAGGCCGCCGCGAACCTGCCGTTCGAGGAGGGCCTCGCCGTCGAGCGCCGGCTCTTCGGCGAGCTCATGACCGGGCCGCAGTCGGCGGCACAGCGCTACTACTTCTTCGCCGAACGGGCAGCCAACAAGGTGCCGGGCATCGGCAAGGACACACCGAAGATCCCGATCGAGCGGGCCGGCGTACTCGGCGCCGGAACCATGGGTGGCGGCATCGCGATGAACTTCGCCAACGCCGGCATCCCGGTCACGATCGTGGAGCGCGATCAGGACGCCCTCGACCGAGGCCTCGCCGTCGTCAAGAAGAACTACGAGCGGTCCCGCACGAGCACACCCGAGTCGGTCGCCGCCCGGATGGCGCTCATCACCGGCTCGACCGACAAGGCCGACTTCGCCGACTGCGACATCGTGATCGAGGCCGTCTTCGAGGACATGGACCTCAAGAAGTCGATCTTCACCGAGCTCGACGCCATCTGTAAGCCGGGCGCCGTGCTGGCCTCGAACACCTCGGCACTCGACATCAACGAGATCGCCTCGGTCACCTCCCGGCCCGAGTCGGTCATCGGCCTGCACTTCTTCTCGCCGGCCAACGTGATGAAGCTGCTCGAGGTCGTCCGGGGTGACGCCACCTCCGACGAGGTGATCGCCACCTCGATGGCCCTGGCCAAGACGATCGGCAAGATCGGGGCCCTCGTCGGCGTCTGCCACGGCTTCGTGGGCAACCGGATGCTGTTCCAGCGCAGCCTCGAGGCGAACTCGATCATCCTCGAAGGGGCGACCCCGGCCCAGGTCGACCGGGTGCTCTACGACTTCGGGTTCCCCATGGGGCCGTTCGCGATGAGCGACCTCGCCGGCCTCGACATCGGCTGGAAGGCCGAGACCTCGACCGGCGACACCGTTCGCGATCTCATGAACGAGAGCGGCCGCAAGGGCCAGAAGAACGGCCGCGGCTACTACACCTACGACCCCGAGACCCGTGCGGCGACCCCCGATCCCGAGGTCGAGGCGATGATCGCCGAGTTCGCCGCCGGCAAGGGCCACGAGCAGCGCGACGTCACCGACGACGAGGTGCTCGAGCGGTGCCTCTACGCCATGGTCAACGAGGGCGCCAAGATCCTCGAGGAGGGCATCGCCATCCGGGGCAGCGACGTCGACGTCGTCTGGGTCAACGGCTACGGCTGGCCGGTCTACCGCGGCGGTCCGATGCACTGGGCCGACTCGGTCGGCCTCGCCGAGGTGGTCGAGAAGGTCCGCCACTACGCCGAGACGGTCGGCGGGCGCCAGTGGGAGCTGTCACCGCTGCTCGAGCGTCTCGCCGCCGAGGGCGGCTCGCTGGCGTCGTACAGCAACTGACGACGTTCCAGGGCGTCGGGAACTCCCGGCGCCCTGGCGTCGTTGACCGGTCATGATCGTCCAGTTCCGAGGATTCGTCCGTGCGTTGCGTCGGACCCGACGTGGCGAACCGCGGCGCCGCCGTCACGGCGGCTGGAGTGACACCTGGGCCGCCGGGCCGGGCCGGGTGTACCCGCCGAACCCCCGGAACGCCGCGCCCCGCCCCACTCGCGACGCCTGACCGGGTCGAACGGCGACGCGGGGTCCGTCTAGGTTCGGCCCATGGCTGACCTCACCGGATCGATGATCGAGTTCCCGTCCAACGGCGGTACCGCCCCCGGCTACCTGAGTGGTGACGGTGGGCCCGGTGTGGTCGTGATCCAGGAGTGGTGGGGCCTCAACGACCACATCAAGGAGGTCGCCGACCGGGTGGCCGCCGCCGGCTTCACCGCGCTCGCACCCGACCTCTACCACGGGGAGGTCACCGCCGAGCCGGACGAGGCGGGCAAGTACATGATGGCGCTCGACCTCGGCCGGGCCGCCCGGGACCTGTCGGGAGCGATCGACCTCCTCCGGGAGCGATCCGGACGGGACACCGTCGGCGTGATCGGGTTCTGCATGGGCGGTGGGCTCACGCTCACCCTCGCGTGCCAGCGGCCGGATGCGGTGAAGGTCGCCGTGCCGTTCTACGGCGTGATCCCGTGGGAGGACGCCCAGCCCGACTGGTCGGCCGTCGACGGCTCGATCGTCGCCCACATCGGCGAGAACGACGGCATGTTCGGCCCCGAGGCCGCCGCGGCGCTCGACGCGACCCTCGGGGAGCTCGGCAAGGACGCGACGTTCCACGTCTACGAGAACGCAGAACACGCCTTCTTCAACGACACGCGGCCCGAGGTCTACTCGGCCGAGCATTCGGCCCTGGCCTGGGACCGCACCCTCGCCGCGCTGGGGGCGCTGCGGTCCTGAGCCGTCCGGCCGCAGCGCCGACGGCCCGGTTCAGGGGAGGATGCCGTCGGTGCGCAGCAGGCCCATGACCGCCTGGCCCACCACGTCGCCACCACCCACCGTCAGGTGGATGCCGTCGTCGCCCCGCAGGCGGGTCTCCGAGCCGTCGGCCCCGGGCCCGAACGTCGTGTAGCCGTCGGGGGTGAGCAGCGGGATCGTGTCGAGCAGGCGCACGTCGGCGCCGTAGGACCGCACGACATCGACGAAGATGCCGTTGAGCACCTGGATCCGGGCGTCGAACGAGTCGGACCGCATCGTGGGCTGGCCGATCCAGATCACGCGCCGGCCCTCGTCCACGAGACGGCGGGTCACCCCATCGATCCGGGAGCGGTAGATCTCGATCCACGACGGTGACCCGAAGTCGTGCACGACACCGTCGACCTCGAAGCCCTGGGCGTCGTTGCCGCCGAACATCAGCACCACCACCTCGGGGTCGTGTTCGGCGGTGAGCCCGGCGATGTGGCTCGGCCAGTCGAAGAAGTCGGGGCGGGAGAAGCCCGAGGCCGGGCGGTCGTCGAGCACCGACTCGGCGAGCCCCGTCTCGGCCAGCCGCCGCTGCAGCGCCTTGCCCGGCCCGTCCATCGTCGAGTCGCCGACGAGCAGGACCCGCAGCGGCTCGACCGCGGTCGGCACCCGTGGAGCCTCGGTCGTGGTGGTGGTCGGGGCGGTCGTGGTGGTGGTCGCCCCGGGGGCGTCGGTGGTCGAGGTGGCCGGTGGTGCCGTGGTGGTGGTCGTGTCGGCGACGACGACGACCGGTTCCGGTTCGCCGATGTCGCGGACGGCCTGGATGGCGTCGCGGGGCAACTGGAGCCCGATGGCGCCCGTGAGGTCGGCGAGGGGCTCCCAGATCGCGATCTTGCGATCCCGGTCGGCGCCGAGCGGTGAACGTTCGGCTCGCTCGAGCTGGGTCCCGGCGTTGAACAGCGCCGCCAGCACGAGGGCACCGAGCACGACCAGCAGGGTGCGCCCGGCCGAGTGCACGTCCCGACGTCGTGGCGTCTCGACGTCGACGGCCCGCAGGTCGCGCAACACCGGCTCACCGGTGGGGCGATCGGCGGCCGGTCGTGGCCGGCGGCGGGGGTCGGGCGGGGACGACATCAGAACTGGAAGTAGATGAACGGGGCGACACCCTCGGGGCCGAGACCGTCGATGACGGTCAGGCCGAGGGCGGCGACGGCGATCTGTGCGGCGGGGTGCCAGCCGCCGAAGGCGGCGATGGCCCGCTGCACGGCGAGGTCGTTGACGAACTGGCTCACCATCATCACGACGATCACGATGATGACGAGGGCGGTGATCAGATCGATGCCGAACCCGCCGCCGACGATGCGGCCGAGCACCTCGACGGCGAGACCGAACGAGTCGGCCCGGAAGAACACCCAGGCGAAGCAGACCACGTGGAAGGTGGCGAACCACTTGAGGAACCGGGCCAGGCCCGGGTCGATCGACGGCACCTGCCACGCACCGGATCGGATCTGCTCGGACGCGAACCGCTCGAGTGCGAGTGCACCCCCGTGGATGACCCCCCAGATGATGAACGTCCAGTTGGCGCCGTGCCACAGACCACCGAGCACCATCGTCAGGGCGAGGTTGCGGTAGGTGAACAGGCGCCCACCGCGATTGCCGCCGAGGGGGATGTAGAGGTAGTCCCGCAGCCAGCTCGACAGGCTGATGTGCCAGCGTCGCCAGAAGTCCTGGATCGTGAGCGCCCGATACGGGGCGTCGAAGTTGGTGGGGAAGCGGAACCCGAGGAGCAGGGCACAGCCGATGGCGATGTCGGTGTAGCCGGAGAAGTCGGCGTAGATCTGGATCGCGTAGGCGTAGACGGCGATGAGGGTGTCGAGTCCGGTCTGCTGCGCGGGCACGTCGAACACCGGGTCGACGAGGGTCGTCGCCAGGTACGACGAGATGACGACCTTCTTGAACAGGCCGCGGCCGATCAGCCAGAACGCCTCGGTGAACGGGATCGTGCGGGGGTCGGGGGCGACCCGGATCTGCTCGGCCATGTCGGTGGCCCGCACGATCGGACCGGCGACGAGCTGCGGGAAGAACGACAGGTAGAACGCCACGTCGAGCAGCGGCAACGGCCGACCGAACTCGCCCCGACCCATGTCGATCACGTAGGACATCGCCTGGAACGTGAAGAACGAGATCCCGACGGGCAGCACGATCTGCTCCACGAACGGGGGAGCGTCCTCGATGCCGAACGTGTTGAAGAACGAGGTGGCGAAGAAGCCGTAGTACTTGAACACGCCGAGCAGCGCGAGGTTGGCGGCCACCGCGATCTTCACGGTGCGGCGACCTGACGCGAGCAACGTCGTCGTGGTCCCGCCGGCGTCGTCGGTGGTCTCGATCCGGGCCGCGCCGACGGCGTGGCCGAACAGCCAGTTCCCGACGATCGAGAGTGCCAGGAGGAAGCAGAACCGCCAGTTCCACCAGCCGTAGAAGAAGAAGCTGAGGGCGACCATCGCCACACGCCAGACCCCGTGGTGGGGTCGCAGAAGCCAGTTGGCGCAGAACGCCACGACGAAGAACAGCGCGAACGCCACGGTCGGGAACAGCACGGGGCCCCCGTTTTAGTGGCGCCGCCCGTCTCGCACGCGGACGCGATCGCGCCGGATGTCGGGAAGTGGTCCGTCGGGCCTCGACGGGGCGCGTAGCGTCGGCACCATGGCACTCGAGATCCGACACACCGACGGCGGGGCGATCCTGCTCGACGGCAACGCCCTGCGCGACCAGATCATCGCCGAGCTCGCCGAGGAGGTGGCCGCCGATTCGTCGTTGCCGGCCGTCTGCCTCGCCACCGTGCTCGTCGGCGACGACAAGCCCAGCAAGGTCTACGTCGGCTCGAAGCAGCGCAAGGCCGGTGAGGCCGGGCTCACCTCCCGCCACGTCGAACTGCCGGCCACCGCCACCCAGGCCGAGGTCGAGGCCGCCGTGCGTGAACTCGCCGAGGACGACGCCGTGCACGGCATCCTCGTGCAGCTCCCGCTGCCCGACGGCCTCGATGCCGAACCGGTGCTCGACCTCGTGCCGCCGGAGAAGGACGTCGACGGGCTCACCGAGCGCTCGATGGGGCGCCTCGTGCGCGGTCGCGACGGTCACGTGCCGTGCACCCCGCAGGGCGTGATGGAGCTGCTCGAGCGGTACGGCATCGAGACGAGCGGCAAGAAGGCCGTGGTCATCGGACGCTCGACGCTCGTCGGCCTGCCCCAGGTGCTGCTGCTCGGCCGCAAGGGCGCCGACTCCACGGTGACGCTCGCCCACTCCCGCACGGCGGATCTCGTCGAGGCCTGCCGTGACGCCGACATCATCGTCGCCGCGGCCGGCATCGCCGGACTCATCACCGCCGAGCACGTGAAGCCCGGGGCCGCCGTGCTCGACGTGGGCATCTCCCGCACCGCCGACGGGATCGTCGGCGACGTCGACTTCGACTCGGTCCAGGCCGTCGCCGGCGCCATCACCCCGATGCCCGGCGGCACCGGGCCGATGACGATCGCCTGTCTGATGCAGAACACGCTGAACGCCGCCCGGATGCAGCAGGGCTGAGGATCGTGAACGCTCCCACCGGCGCCGTGGTCGAGGCCGTGCACCGCTCGGCCGACCACACGTTCTGCAAGTGGGCCGAGGACGAGATCGAGCTGCTCGCCGGGATCGGGGTGGCCGGAGACGCCCACGCCGGCGCCCGCGTGAAGCACCGCTCCCGCGTCGCGAAGGACCCGACCCAGCCAAATCTGCGTCAGGTCCATCTCATCCACGCCGAGGTCCACGATCGGGCCCGCGAGCTCGGGTTCGAGGTCGGGCCGGGTGACATGGGCGAGAACATCACCACCCGTGGCATCGATCTCATCGATCTGTCGGCGGGGGCGCTGCTCGAGATCGGGGACGACGCGATCGTGAGCGTCACCGGCCTGCGGAACCCGTGCCCGCAGCTGAAGGGCATCCATCCCGACTTCCAGTCGGTGATGCTCGACCGCTGGGAGGACGACGGTTCGATCAAGCGGCTCGCCGGTGTCATGTCGGTGGTCGTCCGCGGCGGCATCGTTCGCTCCGGCGACGAGATCCGGGTGACGGCGCCCTCGCGCCATCACCGCCTCCGCCAGATCTGACCACCTCGTTCGCTCGGGCCCGCGGCGGCGGTTAGGTTCGGCCTTCTCCGAGCAGCGAGGACGTGCGCATGCAGATCGACTTCTGGGTCGACCCCATTTGACCGTGGTGTTGGGTGACGGCCCGTTGGGTCGTCGACGAGGTGCAGCCGCACCGTGAACTCGACATCGTGTGGCAGCCGATCTCGCTGCTGTTCAAGAACGAGCCCGAGCCGGGCGACCGTCGTGACGCCTACCAGGGCACCCACGACATGCTCCGGGTGATGGAGGCACTCCGTGCCGCGGAGGGCGACGCCCCGGTGTTCGACCTCTACTGGGAGTTCGGCCGCCGGATCCACCACGACCGTGATCGTTCGTTCGACATCGCCGACGCGTTGACCGCCGCGGGTCTCGATCCCGCCCATGCCACCGCGGCATCGGATGAGTCGTTCGACGCCGAGATCCGGACGCGGATGGATGCCGGCCTCGCCCTCGTGGGCCAGGATGTCGGCACGCCGATCATCGCGTTCCCGGATCCGGCCGCCGAGGGTGGTCGAAGCGGCATCTTCGGCCCGGTGATCACCCGGGTCCCCGACACCGAGCGTTCGCTCGCCGTCTGGGATGCGATGGTGACGCTGACGACGACGCCGGGGTTCTGGGAGCTCAAGCGCACACGGACCGAACGCCCGGAGTTCGGCGACCGCCCGTGAGCGACCCGGCTCCGCCGCCGAGCGACCGGCACCTGCGGTTCGACGCGGCCGGGGTGGCCGCCTACCTCGACGAGGTGTGGCCCGAGTCGACCGTGCGGATGAACGGCGACACGATCGAACGTCTCGACCCCGGCCGGGCCCGGATGCGGGTCCCGGTCGAGGCGGCGATGCTGCGCCCTGGCGCCACCGTGTCGGGCCCGACCCTCATGGGCCTCGCCGACAACGTCGCCTACGTGTTGATGCTCGGCCACCTGGGTGATGCCGCACTCGCCGTGACCACGCATCTCTCGATCGACTTCGTGCGACGCCCATCGGGCGTGGAGCTGGTCGCCGATGCGCGGCTCGTGAAGCTCGGGCGATCGCTCGGTGTGATGACCGTCGATCTCCATGCGGTCGCCGAGGCCGGCGCCGAACCCGATCCCGATCGCCCGGTCGCGGTGGTCTCGGTGACCTACAGCCTGTCCCTCGTCTGACTGGCGACGATGGGCAGTTTGGTCCAGCTCCGGCCAGTCGGCGCAGTTCGGCGCGCAGCGCCGAACTGTGTGAGTGAGCCGAGCGTCAGCGAGGCGAACGGCAGCGTCAGCGAGGCGAACGTCAGCGTCGACGGAGCGGGCGGGCCAGGGTGTTGATGACCTGGGTGCCGCGGGCGGGCACCGGCACCCAGTCGCGCTGTTCGTCGATCGGCACGGCGTCCCGGACGACGATCCGCCAGCCGATGTAGATCGACACGAGGACACTCGGTGCCCCCACCGCGTAGAAGAACGCGCCGTCGGCCCCACTCGCGAGCGCCACGGTGCCGAGCAGCGGACCGATGATCGCCCCGAGGCCGTTCAGGAACACCATGGCCGACCCCGCCGCCAACATCTTCGACTGGGGCAGCCAGTCGTTCGTGAAGGCGATCGTCAGGCCGTAGAACGGGAACATCAGGCCGCCGAGCACGAACATGGCACCCACGGCGGCGAACGAGCTCGGGTCGAGCGTCGACAACAGCACGGCGACGAGCACGGTGCTGAGCGAGATCACGAGCATGAGACCCCGGCGGGCGACGCGGTCGGACAACCAACCGATGGGCCACTGGAACACGATCGCCCCGAACATGGGTGCCGACACGAAGCGGGCGATGGCCGAGGCGTCGAGCCCTTCACGGGTGGCATAGACGGCGCCGAGACCCATGAGCGCACCGGCGGTCATCCCCGAGCCGATGATGCTGACCACACCGGTGGGCACGACACCCACGAGCTCCCGCATCGACATCGCCTCCGGCACGATCACCGGGGGAGCGGAGGTGGTCGACAGTGAGATCGGGACGAGGGACAGCGACACGAGGACCGAGGCGACGACGAAGAGTGTGAGCCCGTTCGGGTCGGCGGCGTCGAGCAGCAACTGACCGGCGGCCATCGCCATCATCGTGACGATCATGTAGGCCGCGAGGAGCCGGCCGCGGGTGGCGTTGGTGGCGATGTCGTTGAGCCACGACTCCGCCACGACGTAGAGCCCGGCCATACAGGCGCCCGTCAGGAATCGGGCCCCGACCCACACGACGGGGTCGATCGCCACGGCGTGGAGGAGCGCGGCCGTCGAGGCCATCGAGGCCAACGCAGCGAAGACACGGATGTGGCCGACCTGGCCCATCAGTCGGGCGGACAGGCGGCTGCCGAGCAGGAAGCCGGCGAAATAGGCGGCCATCACGAGGCCGGTGACGGTGCCGTCGAAGCCCTCGAGCTCGGCCCGGACGCCGACCACGATGCCCCCGAGGCCGTTGCCGGCCATCAGGATGCCGAAGCCCAGGAGGAGGGCGACCGCGGCGGCGCGCGGCGCCGGCTCCGGGACGGGGACATCGGGTTCGGCCACGGGGGCCTGGAGCTCGGACACGAGCACCTCCGGAGGAGGTCGATGCGACTGGGTGCGGGGACGCTATCGCTCCGCGTTCCGGCGCGCGCTCGATTCACATCGTCGATGCCGTTCCGAATGCGATCCGGTTCCGAGCGGCCACCCCCCAGTGCACGGTGGGTGCCGCGACCTTCCCGTGGTGACCCCCGTCACCCGGGCGGAGGTCCGGCACCCGTCCGGACGGAAAGGGAGGTCTCGTCATGGAGACCAAAGCGCTCGGTGCGGAGTTTCTCGGCACGTTCTGGTTGGTGCTCGGTGGGTGTGGAGCGGCGGTGTTGGCCGCCGACTTCGGTGTCGGAGGCAACGGCACCAGCCTCGGTCTCGGCTTCGTCGGCGTCAGCCTCGCCTTCGGCCTCACCGTGGTGACCGGGGCCTACGCCTTCGGTCACGTGTCGGGCGGCCACTTCAACCCGGCCGTCACCCTCGGCCTCGTCGCCGGTGGCCGATTCGAGGCCGCCAAGGCCCCCGGCTACATCGTGGCGCAGGTCCTCGGCGGTATCGCCGCTGCGGCGGTGCTCCTCGGCATCGCCTCGGGTCAGGACGGGTTCGACGCCTCCGCCGGCTTCGCCTCGAACGGCTACGGCGATCTCTCCCCGGGTGGCTACGCCCTCGGCGCGGCGTTCCTGACCGAGGTCGTGATGACCGCGTTCTTCCTGCTCGTGATCCTCGGTGCGACGGCCAAGAAGGCCGCTCCGGCCATGGGTGGCCTCGCCATCGGCCTCGCCCTCGTGCTCATCCACCTCATCTCGATCCCGGTCACCAACACCAGCGTGAACCCGGCCCGGTCGACCTCGCAGGCGATCTTCGCCGGTGGTGACTACATCGGTCAGGTCTGGCTGTTCTGGGTGGCCCCGATCATCGGCGCCGTCATCGGCGCCCTCATCCACCGTGCGGTGGTGGGAGATCCCGACGACGTCGTCGTCTGAGTCGTCGTCGATCCCGTCGGGTGTTCGCGGCACTCGACGGGATCACGGCTCCGGTGTGGTGGTCACGGCAGCACGTCGGTGACGCGCACGCCGGTCTCCTCCCGGCGATCGACGACGATCACGCCGAGGTCGGTCCGGACCGGGGCGCTTCCCTCGGGTGGGCCGAGATCGAGCCGGGGTGCGGTGAAGGTCGTGAGGGTGCCGGTGGCGACCTCGAGCAGACCGATGCGATGTCGCTCGTCGTCGAGGGTCGGGGTGAACGCGACGACGGCACCGTCGGCCCGCCAGCGCAGTGAGGTGTCGGCTCGGACGTCGGTGATCGGCTCCACGACGGCCTGCCCACGTTCGTCGATGACGTGCAGCTCCTGGACGGCGCCCGGATCGTCGATCGACCGGCCCCGGACGAGATGCAACGCCGTCCGGGAGCCGTCGGGTGCGGTCACCGCACGACGGACCAGCGTGCCGGGTTCGTTCCAGACGCCGGCCCGGTCGTCGGTGGTGGCATCGGCGGGGTCGAAGAGGAATCGCTCACCGGTTCGTTCGGCGAACAACCAGCGGGTGCCGACCGTGCCCACGTGGTCGGCGTCGAGCTCGGTGACGAGGGTGCCGTCGGGGCCGAAGACCCGCAGTGTCCGGAAGGTGTTGTAGCCGAGCACGATGCCGAGCTCCCCGACGGCGTGCACGGTCGTGCCGCCGAGTGACGGATCGAGATCGGCGGCGAGCACCCGGCGCTCGACGGTGTCGGGTCCGAGGCGGGCTTCGACCAGGTCGACCCCGTCGCTGCGATTCCCGGTGAGGTAGACGAGTCGATCGGGGTCGTGCTCGTGCCAGGCGAACGACGACACCTCGACGTCGATCGGTGTCGCGTCGGGACCGGCGGTGAGCACTCCGGTGCCGCTCAGCTCGGCCCAGCGTCCACGGGCGTCGAGTTCGAACCGTGACGCCGGAGGCAGGTCCGAGGTGGTGGCGGTCCCGTCGGGGGAGAGCAGGACGAGCTGGGGCAGCCGCCCGTTGAGCGGGCTGACACGGAGTCGGACCTCGGTGTCGAGCAGCTCGGTTCCGGCGGACAGCACCACCTGACGTGCCCGGTCGGTCGTGGCGTCGTCGGTGGTCTCGGCGCCAGGGGCCTCGATGGAGGGTTCGGCATCGTCGACCAACGCCGCGGGTTCGCCGCTCCCGGAGTCCGAGCCACGCGACACCACGAAGCCGACCGCTGCCAACGCCGCGGCAGCGACGGCGAGCGCGGGGGCTCGGCGGCGTGGCCGTCGGACCTCGGTGGTGGTCGTCGTGGACGCGGGCGCCGACGTCAGCAGCTCGATCTCGGGGTCGGGCACATCGGGCGGAACCGGTCGGCGTCCCGCCGCGTTCCCGGGTCGGTGAGGATCGTTCACTCCACCCGCACCCCGACGACCAGCGCCGCCTCGTCGGTCCCCGCACTGACGGGGGCGGCATAGCGGCGGATCTCGCCGGTGGCGAGGTTGGCGAGTCCGAGTGGCAGATCGGGGGTGGTCGACAAGAAGGCGAGGCTGATCCCGTCGACGGAGAAGTCGAACTCCGCGCCGGCGACATCGGGAATCGTCAGCACGAGCGCCGCATCGGGGTCCCGGACCTCGATCCGCCACGTGCCGGAGGCCTCCGCCAACAGCGAGGCCGTGAGGTCGACCTCGTTCGACCGTCGGAGGTGCTCCACGACCACGGCGTCGGTCGTGGTCGACGACGCCACGGCGGATCCGTCGACGAAGCGCACCTCCTGGACCGCATCGTCGGGAACCCTGGTGGTGCCGCCGGGACGGGGTCGGGCGATCAGGACCGAGTCGCCCAGGCCGCCGAGGACCCGGCCCTCGATGTCGAGCGTGCCGACGCCGTCGGGTCCGCCGAGGCGGAGCCGGGTCAGGTCGTCCTCGAGTCGGAACGCATCGCCCCAGTCACCGAAGGCGACGAGTTGGCTGGCCGCGCCAGGTCGTGACGGCAGGACCGCCTCGGCGGTCATCCCGACCCGGAACTCGTGGCGCACGGGCTCGGTGTCCGGGGCGTCGTCGGTCGAGGTGACCGTGATGAACGCCAGTCGGCCGGGCTCCTGGTCATGCCACGAGAACGACGCCACGTCCGTGGCCAGGGTGACGAGGTCGCCGCCGACCGGTCCGGCGAGGAGCGCGCCCTGCACGGTCAGCAACGCCTCGAAACGTCCGGACCGGTCGAGACCGGTCGACGAGGAGACCTCGAGCGGTGTGGTGACGATGCCGTTCAGCCCGAGGGTGACCCGGTGGGTGCGATCGTCGTCGCGGACCCGGACGATGGCGTAGGGCTGGGTGAAGAACGTGTTCCGGTCGGCCGGGCCGATCAGCAGCGGGACCCCGCCCTCGTCGAACGACGGCAACGACAGCGTCGGCGGGACCGGCGCGGGGTCGACGAGGGTGCTCGACGTCGTCGGGGGTGGCGCCGTGGTCGTCGTCGGGGACGCAACCGGTTCACCCCCGCCGGAGACCGCCACGACGGTGAGCGCGGCCGCGACGAGGCCGCCGCCGAGCAGCGCCCCGGTGCGGCGACGGTCCGATCCGTGCACGACCGCGTCGTGTCGTTCCCTCGCCGGCTCGTCGGTGCCGTGCAGGAATTCGATCTCGGGTCGGGGCCCGTCCGTGGACGGGCGCCACCGACTCACCCCGAGATGGTGCCTCGCAATGCGCTCAGACGACGAGTCACGTCGGCCACGACGTCGCCGATGGCGACCTCGGCCTGCTCGCCCGAGGCCCGCTCGACGAGTTCGACCACACCGTTGTCGAGCCCCCGGGGTCCGACGGTGAGCCGGACCGGGAAGCCGACGAGTTCGGCATCCGCGAACTTCACGCCTGCTCGGGCGTCACGATCGTCGAGCAGGACGTCGACACCGGCGGCCTTCAGGTCGGCGTACATCGCCTCCGCCGCGCCGAGGGTCGTCTCGTCGAGGCGCATCGCCGTGATCACCACCTCGTAGGGGGCGATCTCGACGGGCCACACGATGCCCTTGTCGTCGTGGTTGGCCTCGACCGCGGCGGCCATGTTGCGGCCGATGCCGATGCCGTAGGAACCCATCACGATCGGGACCTCGCCATCGGGGGTCGACACCGTGGCGCCGAAGGTCTCTGCGTACTTGGTACCGAGCTTGAAGATGTGGCCGATCTCGATGCACCGCACGATGTCGAGCGGGGTGCCGCAGTTGGGGCACGCCTCACCGGCGCTCACCTCGCGCAGGTCGGCCCATCGGCCGACGTGCAGGTCCCGGGCGACGTCGACGTGGCGGAAGTGGAAGCCGTCGTCGTTGGCGCCGGTGGTCATCGAGGTGCGGCCCTCGAGCGCGAGATCGGCGATCACGGGCAGGTCGGTGACACCGACGGCGCCGAGCGAGCCGGGGTTGGCGCCGAGCGCGGCGAAGGTCTCCTCCCGTTCGGCCGGGCGCACGTCGATGGCGCCGGTCGCGTCGATCAACTTCTGGGTGTTGAGCTGGTGGTCGCCGCGGACCACGACGAGCGTGATCTGTCCGTCCATCATCATGACGAGGGTCTTGAGCTGGCGATCGGCCGGTGCACCGCCCTCGAACGCCTCGAGCGCGGCGATGGTGAGCACACCGGGGGTGGCGAACTTCTCGGGCTCGGCCGCGGGCGCCGGATCGTCGATGACGGGCAGGGTCGAGGTGGCACGCTCGACGTTGGCGGCGTAGTCACACGACGAGCACCGCACGACGTCGTCCTCGCCCGCATCGGAGGGGGTCATGAACTCGACCGAGTCGTTGCCGCCCATCGCCCCCGACGACGCCTCGACACCGAACGCGGGCACCCCGAGGCGGGCGAAGATCGTGCGGTAGGCGGCGTCGTGGGCGTCGAACTGGGCGTCGAGCCCGGCCTGGTCGACGTCGAAGGAGTACGAGTCCTTCATGTGGAACTCGCGCACGCGGAGCAGCCCCGACTTCGGCCGGGCCTCGTCGCGGAACTTCGTCTGGATCTGATACCAGAGCTGGGGCAGCTGCTTGTAGGAGCTGAGCTCGGTCGCCACGGTGGCGAAGATCTCCTCGTGCGTGATGCCGAGGGCCGTGGGGTTCCCCCGACGATCGTCGAGGCGGAACATGATCTCGCCCATCGTGTCCCAGCGTCCCGACTGCTGCCAGATCTCGGCGGGATGCATCGTGGGCAGGAGGAACTCCTGGCCACCGATCGCGTCGATCTCGTCGCGCACGATCTGGGCGACCTTCTGATGCGTACGCCAGCCGAGGGGGAGCATCGAGTAGTGGCCGGCGTGGAGCTGGCGGATGAACCCGGCCCGGATCAACAGCGCGTGGCTCGGCGCGACGGCGTCGTTGGGGGCGTCGCGGAGGGTGGGCACGAAGAGGTTCGACCAGCGCATGGCGCCGAGGCTAGCGACGGCGCCACCGAGCGACGGGATGATTGCGGGCGGAGACGTGTCCATCGTCCGGACGACACGAGATGGTTCGTCGGGTGGATGCCGGAGTGGCGCCCGAGCTGTCAACATGGGATCCGTGGCCGCTCCGTTCCCGTTCCCCGCCGACGATCGATTCCGCCGGAGCCTGGTGGTCGCCGCCGTCGTTGCGTTGGCCGTGCTCGTCGCCGCGTGCGGCGCGGGCTCCGGTGAGGCGGCCACGGACTCGCGATCACCCGAGACGGGCACCGATGCCGACGAGGGGATCGAGCCGACCACGACCGAGGCGGTCTCGTCGGAGGGTGTGTCCTCAGGGGGCCAGTCCTCGGCGGTCGCCGGTGACGGTGGGTTCGCCTCGACGGTGCAACCGATCATCGAGTCGAGTTGCGCCGGGTGCCACACGACGGGCGGCCCGGGTGCGTTCCACATGGAGCTGCTGACCGCGGCCGACGTGGTCGGGAGCGCACCGTTCATCG
The DNA here is from genome assembly GCA_020630195.1 of Acidimicrobiales bacterium. Lineage (GTDB taxonomy): Bacteria > Actinomycetota > Acidimicrobiia > Acidimicrobiales > SZUA-35 > JAHDBV01. Next base: position 69,092 of record JAHDBV010000006.1, on the reverse strand, counting down.
CCGCCGCGGTCGAGACGAGGTTCATGCCGCCGTGGCCGGCGGCCGGTGCGAGTCCGGCCTTCCACGACGATCGCCGGCTCTCCGACGCGGAGATCGAGGCCGTGCTCGCGTGGATCGACGCCGGCGCCGAGCTCGACGTCGATGCCTCGACGCCGCTGGAGCCCGCGGCGGCCGCACCGTCGCTGGTCGAGGTCGATCTCGAACTCCCGCCGCATGAGCCCTACGAGGGTTCGCTCGACGTCGATGACTATCGGTGCTTCATCTACGACCCGCAGCTGAGCGAAGCCCAGTGGCTCATCGGCTACGAGTTCGTGCCCGACCAGACCGAGATCGTGCACCACGCGATCGGCTACCACATGTCGGCCGAGGCCGTCGGGCTCGGCCTCGCCCGCTCGGCCGAGGACGAGATCGGAGGGTGGCAGTGCTACGGCTCGTCCGGGCTCGACGCGCCCGACCCGCTGTTCCTCGGGTGGGCCCCCGGCCAGGACCCGACCGTCCTGCCGGAGGGTTCGGGTGTGCGGCTCGACCCCGGCGACGTCGTCGTGATGCAGATCCACTACCACAACGAGGTGGCCGTCGATCCGGACCGCTCGCTGCTGCGGATCGATCTGGCCGACGACCCCGATGCCGACCTCGACCGGGTCGAGACCACCGAGTACCTGGCCCCGGCCGAGATCCCCTGCACGGCATTCGAGGACGGACCGTTGTGCGACCGTGACGCGTCGCTCGCCGACGCGATCGAGCGCTTCGGCCGGGATGGTGTGCAGGCCGAGTTCGTCAACCGGATCTGTGGGGTCGAGCCCGAGGACTTCGCCCACATGACCGATGGCATCGCCACCTCGTCGTGTTCGTTGCCGGTGTACGAGTTCGGTGAACTCATCGCCGTCCTCGGTCACCAGCACGAGATCGGATCGTCGTTCCGGATGACCCTCAACAAGGGCCGAGACGACGAGCTCGTGCTGCTCGACATCCCGGTGTGGGACTTCGACTGGCAGCTCAACTACCAGCTCGTCGAGCCGGTCGAGCTCGAACCCGGCGACGCCTTGACCCTCGAGTGCGCCTGGGACCGGGACCTGCGCGATCCCGGGCTCGAGCCCCGCTGGATCGTGTGGGCCGACGGCACGAACGACGAGATGTGCTTCGCCACCCTCACCCTTCGCCAGGACTGAACCGACCGAGCCCCGGGCGGCGCCACGCCGCGCACTACATTCGGCCGGGTGAGCGCCACCGTCGGGACGAGATTCGGGCCGTACCGGCTCGCCGACGTGCTCGGCAAGGGTGCGTCGGCCACCGTCTATCTGGCCAAGAACTCCGACGACGAACTCATCGCCTTGAAGGTGCTCTCACCGTTCGCCATGGCCGATGCCCGGTTCCGGGCGGCCGTCGAACGGGAGTGGGAGGCGGTGACCCGGCTCGATCACCCCGGGGTGATCCGGTTCCGACGCACCGGTGAGATCGCCGGGGCCCTCTACATCGAGATGGACCGGGTGGAGGGGCCGACCCTCGGTGACCTGCTGCGGCCCGGGACCTGTCTGGCCGGCACCGACGTGCTGCGGATCGGCGCGGGGGTGGCCAGGGCACTCCACCACGGCCACGAACGAGACGTCGTGCATCGCGACGTGAAGCCGTCGAACGTGCTCCTCGCCGGTGGGACCGACCCGGTCATGTTCGACTACGGACTCGCCCTCGACCTGCGCGCCGACGACCCGCCCGAACCCGGCCGGGTGTTCGCGACCCCGCTGACCGCCTCGCCCGAGCAGGCCATGGCATCACCCGACGTCGACCACCGGGCCGATCTCTACGCCCTGGGCGTCACCCTCTACCGGATGGCCGTGCCGTCCGCCCCGTTCTACGGCGAGCGCGCCGATCTGTTGACCGCCCACATCGAGTCGGTGCCACCGAAGCCCTCGACGCACGGCCCGATCGCCGGCCCGCTCGAAGACCTCGTCCTGCGCTGTCTGGCGAAGGATCCGGCCGATCGGCCACAGACCGGCGCCGAGATCGCGGACGCCCTCGACGCGATGGATCCGCTGGACGATCTCCGGGCACCGCCCAAGCGTGGGTTGTTCCGTCGCAACAAGGGCTGAGCCCACCTGCGGCCGCCACCCGGGCCACGCGCGTCGAAAGTCGTTGGCCGGATCGGTCGATCTCGTTCACGATGACCGGCCCCCGGGTCGGCCGATCCGTGGGGCACCGAGGAGGTGACCACCATGCACATCGACGACACGCCCGTTCCCGCGGGCCCCACGACGCATCCCGCCGGCGACGGCGGATCGGTCCGTTCCTGGGCGTCCCAGCTCGAGCCGAACACGTTGGAACAGGCCAAGCGGTCGGCCCGGTCCCCGGCCGTCTCGGGGCCGATCGCCCTGATGCCCGATGCCCACTGGGGTATGGGCGCCACGGTCGGTTCGGTGATCCCGACCGAGTCGGCGATCATCCCGGCCGCCGTCGGCGTCGACATCGGCTGCGGCATGATCGCGGTGGAGACCGACCGGACCGCCGAGGACCTGCCCGACTCGCTCGGCCCCGTGCTGCGTGGCATCGGCCGGGCGATCCCCGCCGGGTTCGATCGCCATCAGCACCCGACCGCTGCGGCGACCACCTGGCTGAAGCACCATCCCCTCGACACCGACGTCGAGCTGACCACGAAGAACCACCGGTCGATCCCGCAGCAGCTCGGATCGCTCGGCGGAGGCAACCACTTCGTCGAGGTCTGTCTCGACGAGCGGGGCCACGTGTGGGTCGTGCTCCACTCGGGTTCGCGCGGGATCGGCAACGTGCTCGCCAAGGCCCACATCGGCGCGGCCCGCAACCTGTGCCGTGACACCGAACGGGCCCTGGAGGATCGTGACCTGGCCTACTTCCTGGCCGACGACCCCGGCTTCGGGGCCTACATCCGGGACATGCTGTGGGCGCAGGACTACGCACTCGCCAACCGGGAGCAGATGATGAACGCGGTGTTGCGCGTCCTGCGGGACGTGCTCGGCACGGTCGGCGAACGCCAGCGCATCAACTGCCATCACAACTACACCGAACGCGAGGTCCATGACGGCCGCGAGCTCTGGATCACCCGGAAGGGCGCCATCCGGGCCCGCGCCGGCGACCGGGGTGTGATCCCCGGTTCGATGGGCACCGCCTCCTACATCGTGTCCGGTCTCGGACACCCGGGCTCCTACACCTCGGCGTCGCACGGCGCCGGGCGGAGGTTCGGGCGGAAGGAGGCGAAGCGGCGCTTCGACGTCGCCGAGTTCGAGTCGGCGATGGCCGGGCGGACCTGGCAGCGGTCGAAGGCCACCGAGCTCCTCGACGAGTCGCCGATGGCCTACAAGGACATCGACGCGGTGATGGCCGACCAGGCCGACCTGGTCCGGATCGACCATCGGCTCGAGGCGATCGTGAACTACAAGGGCACGTCCTGAGCGTGGCCGGGCGGGTGGGGGAAGACCCACCCGCCCGGCGGCCGCTCAGAGGTGGACGAGGAGCTCGGCGAAGGTCGCCTCGGCGTCGACGTCGAGGCCTCGTCGGCCGAACCACGTGGCGATGTTCGCGACGTCGCGATGCAGGTAGTCGAGCCCGCGTGGGTTGGCCGCCAGGTCGACGGCCTGAGGGAAGTCGATGAACCACACCCGCTCCTCCCACCACAACAGGTTGTAGGCCGACAGGTCACCGTGGGCCCAGCCCGCCGCGGTGATGTCGGCGAGCCCGTCGACGACCTGGTGCCAGGCCTCGTCGAGGCCCGGCCGGTCGAGTCGAGCGGCCTGGAGTTGGGGTGCGGCACGCTCGGCGTCCCCGAGGAACTCGAGGTCGAAGGTGTCGTCGCCGTACGCGATCGGGAACGGCACCGACACCTCCCGCTCCCACAGGGTGCGGAGCACGTCGTGCTCGTGCCCGGTCCAACGGTCCTGGAGGAGGCGTTTGCCGTAGGTCGACATGCGTTCGACGGCCCGTCGCTCGCGGGATCGTCGGAACTGCCGGCCCTCGCGGTACTCCACGTCGTGGCGGAACGCGGACGCCCGCTGGGCGCCGAGGGCCTCGAGGGTGCCCTTCGCCGTGACCTGGCGGGGGAGATAGCGCTTCCGGGCCAGCAGGCAGCGGGTGGTCGTGGGCGATTGCCCGTCCGGCGGGTCGGCGACGCGCTCGACGAGTTCGATCTGGGCTTCCTTGCCGGATCGGAGGACGCCGAGGGTCTGTTCGATGTAGGGCTCGGCGACGAGCCAGGAGGGAGTGGGACGCAACGAAGGATCCTCCGTGATGGCGCGCGGCAGGGCGCGCTCGGCTGGGTGGTTCGTCGCGTGCGCACCTCGGTGGGGTGCGCCGGTGCCGGGGGTCTCCGTGGCCCGTGCGGGCCGTGTCGTGACCGGTCAGGCGAGCGGAACGCCGGAACGCGACGGTCGGTCGATGCTGGAGTCGTGGGTCATGGCCGACCTCCTCGGTTCGGGGCGTGGGCCCGACCCTAGGAGGGTCCGGCACGGCTGTCGTCGGAGTTTGCGGGCCGGTCTGTTCACCGACCCGAAACAGCGCCCACATCCTGTGGCGACAGTCGAGGTCTACGGTCACTCTCGTGGTCGTCGCCCCTGGTTGGTCCTCCCCCAATGGCACAGCGCAGAACTGCATCGACGTCCACGACGCATCCCTTGTCGGGAGGGATGTGTGCGCCCCCACGGGTGTCGGCCGTCAATGGCGCCGACCGACACCCGTGGCGGGTCGCACGTTCGCTCGGAACTGAGGCCTCCGACCCCGGGGCTGTCGGTGCCGGTCGGTAGGTTGGAGCCGTGGCGAACGCTCGACACGACCATGCCGACCACGATCATCACCATCACGACGATCACGGTCGTCACTGGGTCCATCATCACCGCGATGTCCAGGGTGGTGCGGCCCGGGCCGCGATCTTCGGCGTGTCCGACGGGTTGGTCTCCAACGTCGCGTTGATCCTGGGCGTGGCCGCCGCGGCGAGCGAAGGGTCGGCCGTGCTGATCGCCGGTGTGTCGGGCCTGCTCGCGGGTGCGTCGTCGATGGCCGCCGGCGAGTACGTCTCGATGAAGGCCCAGAACGAGCTGGTCGAGCGTGAGCTCGAGATCGAACGGCGCTCGTTGGCGGAGCGACCGAGGGCCGAGACCCACGAGTTGGCGACGATCTACGAGTCGCGCGGGATCGAGCGGGGCATGGCCGAGGAGATGGCGGCCGCCGTCATGGCCGACCCCGAGGTCGCGCTCGAGGTGCACGCCCGCGAGGAGCTCGGCGTCGATCCCGATGCGATCGGTGACCCCATCGGTGCCGCGATCAGTTCCTTCCTCGCGTTCGCCGTGGGCGCGCTGTTGCCGCTCATCCCGTGGTTCCTCGGTGATGGCGACACCGCCACCATCGCGTCGGTCGCGATCGGGCTCGTCGCCGCCGCGCTGGTGGGTGCACTCCTCGCCCGGTTCACCGAACGCTCGGTCGGTCGGACGATCGGTCGGCAGGTCGGCTGGGCCGCAGCCGCATGTGCGTTGACCTGGGCGATCGGCTCGTTGTTGGGGACCGCCGTCGCCTAGGTGCGTCCACCCTCGAGCGGGGTGTCCTCCACGACCCGCCCCCCGTCGACGGTGACGCGCCGGTCGAGGTCGATCGCATCGAGGAACGCCCGGTCGTGGGTGACGAGGACGACCGTGCCCCCGAACTCGGCGAGGGCCTGTTCGAGCTGTTCGATCGCGGGCAGGTCGAGGTGGTTGGTCGGTTCGTCGAGCACGAGGGTGTTGGCCGGGCGGAGCATGAAGATCCCCAACATGGCCCGGGTGCGCTCGCCGGGGGAGAGGCGGCGCGCCGGCCGGTCGACATCGCGCTGATCCAGCCCCAACTTCGCGAACGCGGTCCGGATCTCCTGGAGGCCCACCCCGGCGAGTTCCTCGGCGACGACGAGGAGCGGTCGATCGTCGTCGAGGGCGGCGCGGGTCTGATCGAGGCGGCCGACGACGACGGCGGGGCCGCGATGGACCACGCCCGCGTCCGGTGCGACGTCGCCGAGGAGTGCATGCAGCAAGGTCGTCTTGCCGGCGCCGTTCGGCCCGGCGAGATGCACCCGTTCCCCGGTGTGCACGTCGAGGTCGATCGGCCCGAGCACGAACGGGTCGTCGCCGACGCGCCGACGTTCCACGACGAGGTCCCGGGCCGACAGCACCTCTCGCCCCGGGCGGTCCGCTTCGGCGAGCTCGAGCCGGAGCTCCCACGGAACCCACGGCTTGTCGACGACCTCCAGTCGTGCGAGCGCGTTGCGGGTCTGTTTCGCCTTCGCCGCCTGCTGCTCGGTCGACTCCTTGACGAGGCCCCGGATGTTCCGGTCGGGCTCGGCCGACTTCTTCAGTCGACCCATGCCCTTCGACGCCCACTCGGTCTGGCGTTGTGCCCGCTCGGTGAGTCGCCGGCGCTCGTCCTGGTACTGCCCGAAGGCTTCCTCGGCATGTCGGGCCCGGGTCGCCCGGTCGTCGAGATAGGCCCGCCAGCCACCGTTGAACCGGTGGCCGGTACGGGTGTGGTCGTCCAGCTCGAACACGGCGCCGACGGTGCGTTCGAGGAAGGCCCGATCGTGGGACACGACGACGAGGGCGCCCGAGGTGTCGGCGACCCACCGGTCGAGCAGGTCGAGACCGGCCCGGTCGAGGTCGTTCGTCGGCTCGTCGAGCAGGAGCACGTCGGCGGTCGCCGCGAGGAGGCCGGCCAGGCCGACACGGGCACGTTGTCCACCTGACAGCGCCGACACGGGCTGATCGAGGCGGTCGGCGCCGAGCCCGACCTCGTCGAGCACCCGGCCGATCCGGTCGTCGATGTCGGCGGCCCCGCCCGCGAGCCATCTCGCGAGGGCCCGGTCGTACCGCTCGGCGGTGTCGTTCCCGGCGTCGGGCGCACCAAGAGCGGCGGTGGCGGTGTCGAACTCGTCCTGGAGTGCGGTCGCCCCGGTGCGGCGACGCAGCACGGTGCGGACGTCGTCGTCGGAGCCGGCGGCGAGTTCCTGGGGGACGAGCAGGACGTGCGCGTCACCGGGATGGGTGGTGACCCGGCCCCGGTCAGGTGGGCGATGGCCGGCGAGCACGGAGAGCAGGGTCGACTTGCCGACGCCGTTCGGGCCGATCACCCCGATCCGGTCGCTCGGGGCGACGGTGATGGACACACCGGCGAGCACGGTGTGGTCGGCGAACGACAGATGGAGGTCGTGGGCGGTGAGGTGCGCGGACAACGGGAGATCCTCGGGTCGGGGGCGGACGGGACTCGGTGTGTCAGCGGCTCACACCGACGACCGTAGTGCCCCGGCGGCCGGTCGGCCCGGGGATTCGGTGCCCCGCCTCAGAGGTCGAGCACGTCGTCGAGGAGGTCGGCGAGCTTGGCCACACCCGACTTCTTCTTCTTGCGCTTCTTCTTGCGGTCGTCGTCACGCCGCTCGCGTTCTCGTCGCTCGCGTTCGTCGCGCTCGCGGTCGTCCCGGCGCCGTTCATCGCGGTCGTTCCCGTCGCGGTCGTTCCCGTCGCGGGGTCGAGGCGTCGGTTCGGGGGCCCGTTCGCCGGCATCGTCGAGCAGCTTGTCGAGCTCGCCGCGATCGAGCCAGATCCCGCGGCAACGGGGACACATGTCGATCTCGATGCCGTGGCGGTGGTGGGCGTCGAGGACTTCGTCGACACAGAGCGGGCAGCGCATGATGACTCCCGGCGGTTCAGCGGAGGCCGCCGTGAGGCAGCCGTTCGACTTCGGCGTGTGCGGCCTCGAGTGCGTCCAGGTCGTCCCGGAGGCGTTGCATCGCGCGTTCGCCGTGGACGCCGGCGGTCGGTTCGGGACGGCCGATGCCGGCGGCGCGGGCGGCGAGGGTCTCGAGGTCGATGACCGTGGCCTCGATCCGGCGGTCGAGCACGTCGATCTGGTCGCGCACGCCGTGGGCGAGCTCATGGCGGGCGCGCAGGCTGCCCACGACGGGGTCGGTCTGTTCGTCGCGCCCCGACCGGACGGCCTCTCTCAGGGCGGCTTTCAACTCGTTCTCGATCCGGCCGGGATCCAGGCGATCCAGCCCGTCGGCGAGTGTCCGGCGGTCGGCCTCGGCCTGATGCAGACCACGTTCGACGTCGTTGACGGCGTCGACCATCCGGGGATGTGACGCCACGGCACGACGGACGGTCGCCACGCGGGCGAACCAGCTCGGATCGGGCCCCGGCGGGGGAGGCGGCTCGGTCACGTCGAGATCATGCCGCCTCGGTCGACCTCTCCGCAGTGATGCCGCCCAACCGGGCGGGGCCGCTCGATCCGCGGGACCGGGCGTCGGCGCCGACGCTCAGTCGTCGAGGGTGATGACGACGGCGGCGGAGGTGCCCGAACCCTTGCCGATGAGCTTGGCGACCTTGCCCATGAGCTCGATGCCCGTGTACTGGATGCCGTACTTGCTCTTCACGATCGACCGGATCCGGTCGAACTCGGCGCCGGTGTGCACTTCGCCGGTGCCGCCGACCACGTCGGTGCCCGCTCGCACGTTGCCCTTCGCGTCACACGGCTGGAGCGTGACCGAGGCGTTGCGGCGCAGCCGCTTGACCTTGTAGCTCGACTCGGCGGTGGTGAAGCCGACCGTGCCGTCGCCGAGGTCGGCGATCCAGACGGGCAGGGCGACGGGGTCGCCGTTGCGCTTGTAGGTCGTGAGGGAGACGTACTTCTCGTCGCTGATCGAACCGGCCATGGGTGGAGGGTACCCGCCGGTACGGGCGTGCTCAGCGCTGGTAGACGCGCACCCAGTCGATGTCGTAGTGGGCGGGAAACGGGGTGGTGGCGTCCGGAGCGCCGGGGGCCCGGCCGCCGACCGCCAGGTTCAGCTTCAGGTAGAAGGGCTGGTCGAACGGTGCATCCCCGGCCCCGGCCGTCGAGTTCCAGCTCTCGACCCGGTGGTACTCGATCCCGTCGACCTCCCAGATGAAGAGGCCCTCTTCCCAGGTGAGGGAGTAGACGTGCCAGTCCGAGGTGAACCCGTCGTGGCTGAAGTGCTCGCGGTTGTCGACCCGGTGGCCGGTCGGGCTCATCCAGTGGAGCGACCCGATGATGCGGTTGGTCCGGTGCCCGAGGGCCTCGACGATGTCGATCTCTCCCGAGTTCGGCCACCGGCCGTAGACCCCGTCCGTCGGGCTCATCCACGCCGCCGGCCAGAAGCCCTGGCCCTCCGGCATCCGGGCGCGGATCTCGAACCGGCCCCGTGTCCAGTCGACCTTGTCCCTGGTGCGGACCATGCCCGACCCGAAGTCGCGGGTCTCCCACGGGCACTCGGCGGGTCCGTTGGTGGCGGTGAGCCGCAGGTGACCGTCGACGACCGTGACGTTCTCGGGCAGGTAGCACTGGAGTTCGTTGTTGCCGTCGCCGTAGGTCGAGTGCTCCTTCGTCCACGACGAGGCGTCGAAGGTGTCGAACTCGTCCGACCACACGAGGCGGAAGTCGCCCGGCGCATCCGGGGCGACCACGGTCGTCGTGGTCGTCGGCGCCGCGGGTTCCGCAGGGCGCGCCGGGGCTGTCGTGGTCGGGGCGGGCACGGTCGCGGGCGGGCGGGTGGTGGTGGGAGCGGGTCGGGTCGTCGGCGTGGTGGCCGGTGCGATGGTCACGAGCGGCGCGGTGGTCGGTGTCCGCACGGTCGTGGGCGTCGCCGGATCCTCGGCGGCGGGCACCGTGGCCACGGGCGCCGGCTCGTCCGCGGCCGGGATGGTCACGGTCGTGGGGGTGATGGCCGCGGCGTCGGCCTCGCCGTCGGCATCGAGCTCGACCAGTGCCGGGGCGGCCGGAACGATCGACGTGGTCGGAGTGCCGGGATCCGGCAGCGGGACGAGTGCGCCGTCGTCCGCCTCGGCTCCCATCGCCGGCTCGGCGTCGGCCAGCGCCGCGAAGGCGAGCACCTCGGGGGCCGGAGTGCCGTCGTGGTCGGCCCGTTCGTCGGCCTCGGCGGCGAACACGAAGAGCCCGGCGGTCATCGCGGCCGAGATCGTGGTGGAGACGAGGATGGCGGTGCCGAGGTTGACGCCCATGCCGATGGTGATCGGCATGCGGCGGTGCCGGTCCGCAGAGTGGTCCCACCCCGGGCGCCGGGACCCTCGTCACCTCCTCGGCTGGGTAGGCCTCAGAGTGGCCACTCCGCCGCCGGGCCGAACGAGGCGGTGGGTCCGGGCAGTTCGAGCCCGTCGTCGATCGCCGGGTCCGCCCCCCAGGTCCCCATGATCTCGCGGGTCTGGTGGAGCATCGCCACGTTGGCCTCGACGGCGTGGTCGGGCAGTTCGAGACGGCGCCCAGCGAATCGGAGCCAACGCTCCATCACCTCGGGCACGGCGTCGAGGATGGCCGCCGCGTCGGGACGATCCCGGGGCACGACCTCCACGAACGGTCCGGCGAAGAGGCGCACCCGCGGCGGCGACCACACGAGCGGTCGACCGTCGGCGAGATCCCGGACGAACTGGCAGACCAGTTCCGCGATGGGTCGGGCGGCGCCCTGATCGCCACCATCGGCGGCGAGGAACTCCTCGACGAGCGCCTCGGCCTCGGCCGGCGACCACGGTTCGACGAGCCCGGCCGGTTCCCCGCCCGGAGGCAGCAGCTCGACCCGTTGGCGCAGCATCGCCAACCATCCGTCGGCGGGTGGTTCGTCCGGGTCGGTCGTCTCCGCCGCCCACGACGGGTCGCGCAGCACGAGGGCCTCGGCGAGCAACGTGCGGGCATCCGCGAGGGGGATCGGCTCGAAGCGGGCGTGGGGGTCGCCGTCGGTGAACGCGGCCACCTCTTCGATGGTGCCGCCCACCACGATCTCGGCGAGCCAACCGGCCGTCGGCTCGATCCGCACGGCCAGGCCCTCGGTCGTGGTCGTGCCGTCGAGGTCGCGGGTGAGGTCGAGGTGCACGCTGAAGCCGTCGCCCCACACGTCGTCGAGGCGGGCCGCCGCCACGGGGGTGACCTCGCCGAGTCGCTCGAACCACGCGGGGAGGTCGAGCGGGGCGGCGAGGCGGTCGGCGAGCTCCGCCGCGGCCGAACGGTGCTCGAGGGGGCCGAACACGGCGATCGCCCGACACAACGTCGCGGCGCCGGCGCCACCACGGCGCCGGGCCCGGTTGAGGACCTGCTTGGCCCCGACCCTCGGGCGACCCGTCGCCGGATCGGCGACGAGTTCGCGTTGCATCACCGACGCCCAGTACTCGGCGTCGACCACGTCGTGGAGTTCGGTCAGGACGGTCTCGGCGGTGTCGAGCATCCGATCGGCCAGATCGGGGGTCCGCTCGGCGCGCGCCGAGCCACCCTTCGGAGTCACTCGGCCGTTGCCCGATCTCGGTCTCGCCATGGTGGCGACGCTACGGCGTCGGACGGGTTTCGAGCCGGCCCGGGCTCAGTCGAGCACGGCGAGGAGGTCGTCGGCGTGGAAGATGCCGCCCCGGTCTTCGTCGACCTCGTCGATCAGCGCCGTGATGTGCGGGGTCGGAGCCGCCAGCTCGTAGCGCCGCCACCGCTGTGATCCGTCGGGCCGGTAGAGGGTCCAGGTCGAACGGGTCGAGGTGTACCGGAACTTCGCGATGCAGCGCCGGCCACCACGGGGCCGGCGGGTGGTCGGCACGAGTGTCTCGATGAGCGTGACGGCATTGCGGTCCCGCTCGAGCCGATACCGCACCCGACCGACCACGGCGTCGGGCTCGGAGGTGTTGAGCTGGCGGGTGAATCGCTCGAGTCGGGCCATGCACATGTCGGGAACCATCGGGACGCCTCCGGGGGTCGAACTCCGGAGACCGTACGGACGGGGTGTGACAGCGTGGGCGGCCCCTGCGGACGTGGGTCGATCGCCGAGGAGACGAACGGCGGTCGCCGGCGCTGCGAACCCGTCAGCTCGTGCCGTCGGCGAGGCGTGCCGCGTACTCCTCGCCGGAGATCGTGCCGCCGGCGGCCTCGGTCGCCGCCCGGGTCTTGTCGTCGAGCACGTCCTGCATCAGGTCGATCCGCTTCCACGACGGATGGGGCTGGCGTCCCTCGTCGTCGGGCACGTACGGCGATGCCTCCACGGTGCTGCGCTTGTGGATGTAGCGAGCGCAGTTGCGGAACACCTCCCGCACGCTCGCCCGGACGATGAGCTTCGCTCCGGGGAACGACTCGAGCAGCTCGTCGTCGGCCGACACCGTGGCCGTGGCATGCACCCGCAGGCGCTGCGGGGGATCCTGGCTGATGAACAACAGGCCGAGCTTGCCGGTCGCCGCGATGTTGCCGGTCGACCAGAACATGCCGTTGCCGTCGTAGTCGGGGAACGCGAGTGTCGTCTCGTCGAGCACACGGACGAAGCCGGCGGGTCCGCCCTTGTGCGACACCGAGGGGAAGCCGTCGGGATCCACGGTCGCGAGGAAGAACCAGTCCTGCGCCTCGATGAAGGCGCGCTGGTCGGCGTCGATCGTCGGCGTCATGATGCCGAGCTCGAGCCGGTCGGCCAGCGCCTCGGTGCCGAATCGGGCCTGCAGCTCGCGTTGTGCCGGGGTGTAGGTCATGGCCGTCGAGTCTCCACGAGTCGTCGCACCCCGTCGAACCGGGCGTCGCTAGGTTGCGGCCATGACCGACGACCGCCCGATCATCCACGTCGACAAACTCCTCACCGAGGCCGAACGGGCCGTCGTCGGCGATCGCGCCGTGATCGTCGGGCCCGGGGACGACGCACTCGCCGGCGTGGCCGCGACCGTCATCGGCATCGGGCACCGGTGGGACGCCGAACGCTTCGCCGCCTTCGGCGACCTGCGCTGTGTCTCCCGGATGGGCATCGGGTACGACAACATCGATGTGGCCGCCGCGACGGCCGCCGGGGTGATGGTCTGCAACGCGCCGGACTCCCCGACGGTCTCGACCGCCGAGCACGCCATGGCGCTGATGCTGTCGATCACGAAGGAGCTCCCGCGCCAGCAGGCCCGGGCCGAGGCGGGGGAGAAGGGGCCGGCCGTGGCCACCTCGCTCGAGCTCGACGGGGCGACCCTCGGCCTCGTCGCCCTCGGGCGGATCGCGTGCCGGGTCGCACGGGCCGCCCAGGGTCTCGGCATGCGGGTGATCGCGAGCGATCCCGGGCTGGCCGAGTCGCCCGTCGACGGGGTCGACCTGGTCGACCTGGCGACGGTGCTCGGCGAATCCGATGTCGTGTCCCTGCACGCGCCCGCCATCCCGGCCACCCGCCACCTGATCAACGCCGAGCGCCTCGCGGCCATGAAGCCCGGGGCGTACCTGATCAACACCGCCCGTGGCGCGCTGGTCGATCAGGACGCCCTCGCCGACGCCCTCGACCGCGGCCATCTCGCCGGTGCGGGCCTCGACGTGACCGAACCCGAACCGCTGCCGGTCGGTCATGCGCTGCTCGGGCGCCCGAACGTGATCGTCACGCCGCACATCTCGTCCTCGACGGCGGTCGGGCGGGTGCGGTTGTTCGAGCACGCCTTCGACAACGCGCTCGCCGCGCTCACGGGCGGGACGCCGACGGTGGTTCCCGAGCAGCTGTGAGACGGTGAGTGGCCGTGCCAGACTCGGCCGCGTGACCACTCCGATCAAGAAGCGTTGGGCCGACGGCGACACCACCCTCGGCGCCTGGCTGGCCATCCCGAACCCCGTGCTCGCCGAGGCGACCGCCCGTGCCGGGTTCGACTACGTCTGCATCGACACCCAGCACGGTGCGGTCGAGTACTCCGACGCCGTCGGCATGATCCAGGGGATCCTGCTCGGAGGGTCGAGCCCGATCGTCCGGGTGCCCTGGAACGAACCCGGCATCATCGGCAAGATGCTCGACGCCGGAGCGCACGGGGTCATCATCCCGATGGTCAACACCGTCGCCGAGGCCGAAGCCGCCTCCCGGGCCTGCCGCTACGCACTGCACGGCGGTGCCCGCAGCTACGGCCCGACCACGACCGCCATGCGGGTCGACGGTGGCTACGTGCCCTGGGCCGCGGAGAACGTGGCCTGCATCCCGATGATCGAGACCACCACCGCGGTCGAGAACCTCGACGACATCCTCGCCGTCGACGGGATCGACGCCGTCTACGTCGGCCCGGCCGACCTCTCCCTCACGCTCGGCCTGCAGCCGGGCAACCACGACGACGTGGAGGCGTTCGCCTCCGCGCTGGCGACCATCGTCGACGGGTGCCGACGGGCCGGTGTCGTGGCGGGCATCCACGCCAGTGGCCCGCTGACCCCGAAGCGGGTCGGTCAGGGCTTCGGCATGGTCACCGTCACCACCGACATCGTGGCGGCCCGCATCGGCTACGCCGCCGAACTCGAACTCGCCCGCTCGGGCGACACCGACGGCGAAGGCGGCGACCTCTACTGAGCGACGTCGGCCCGGGGTGATGCCGCCGGGATCTCCGCGGCGGTGAACCAGACCGGTTTGCCGGCGGCGCGGGTCGTGTCGACCATGAGGTCGGCCCCGGACGACTCGCCGTCGATCCGCAGGGTGCCGTCACACCGGTCGATCAGTTCGATCCCGATCGGATGCTGGATGCTCTCGTAGATCTCGTCGCCGATCGTGGTCGATCCGGCTTCCGCGATGAGCGGGATGGAGAACCACTCGCCGACGACGGGCAGATGGCCGGCATGCCACAGCTCGAGTGCGGCGGTGTTCATCCGGGCGATGTTGGCCTCGATCTTCACCGGGTCGTCTCCGGTGCCGCCCCGGAGCGGGCCGGCGACGAGGATCATCAAGCCCGCACCCGTCGTCGCGCCGACACTCATTCGGCACCCCCGGTGATGGCGGCGATGACCTCGGCGTCGAACTGGTCGATCATCACCGGGTTGCCGTCGGGATCGGCCACGACGAGGTGGGCGGCGCCCTCGGTGTTGTCGTCGTCGATGCGCATGGAGATCTCGACGCCGGCCTCGTCGAGGACGCGCTGGACCTCCCGGACGTCGGTGAAGTCCGGATCGGGCTGATGATCCGGGCCGATGCCGGGGTTGAAGGTGAGGATGTTCTCCTCGAACATCCCGTGGAACAGGCCGATCACCGTGCCGCCGCCGTTGCGGAGCATGAGGTAGCCGTGGTCGGCGTCACCGCCGGTCACCTCGAAGCCGAGTCGTTCGTAGAAGACACGGGAGGCGTCGAGATCGGCGACGGCGAGGCTGACGGAGAATGCTCCGAGGTTCATGGTGTTGCTCCTTGTGGGGGTCCGGTGGGGGAGTGCGGCGGGACGACCGTGACCGCCGTGTGATCGGCGACGGCGCGAACGGCCGCGGCCTGGTCGTCGTCGGTCGTGGCGGTCGTGAGCACCTCGTCGACGTCGGCCGGGTGGCCGATCGTGTGGCGGGCCGACAGGCCGAGCTTGTCGGCCTCGGCGGTGACGAGCGTGCGGGCGGCGGCGTGCATCCAGGCCCGCTTCGTGCCGACCTCGTCGAGGGAGTCGGTGGCCACCGTGGACGAGGTGAGGCCACAGCAGCCGACCACGGCCAGGTCGAGGCGATGTTCGGCGATGGCCCGCTCGGCTTCGCCGCCCACCGCCGCCAGCCAGCGTGTGTCGATCCGTCCGCCGATGGCGACGGCCACGACGTCGGTGCGGTCGAGCAGTTCGACGAGGGCGGCCGGGCCATTCGTCACGATCGTCAGGTCGTGGTCGCGTGGCAGTCGGCGGGCGATCTCGATCGAGGTCGAGCCGGCGTCCAGCCCGATCGCCATCCCCGGTCGGATCCGATCGACGACGGCGGTGGCCAGGGCCGCTCGACCGTCACCGTCGTCCGATCGGCGCTCGCGGAACGACGCCGGGGTGGTGCGTCCGGGAACGGCGCCGCCACGGACCCGGACGAGGGCGCCACCCCGTTCGAGCTCCTCGAGGTCGCGACGCACCGTGTCGACCGACACGCCGAGGTGGTCGGCCACGTCGCTGGTGCGGAGGGAGCCGGTCTCGTCCAGCCAGCGGAGGAGTCGACGATGGCGGTCGGCGGTGAGCACGCCGACCACCCTCGCGCCCTGATACGGCAAAAGCAAGCAAAAAGCAGCAAGATGCTGCACGCACGCGGCAATCGGTCCGGGCGGAGACTGTCGTCGCCGAGCACCGAGCACTACCGTCCTCCGGCGTGACGCAGATCATCCACCGCTCCACGCTGCCCGACATCGAGATCCCCGAACTGAGCATCACCGAGCTGGTGCTCGCCCGGGCCGGCGAACTCGCCGACCACGTCGCGATCACCGACGGCGGCGACCAGACCTACACCTTCGCCGAGCTGGCCGACCGCATCGCCCGCCTCGCCGGTGGCCTCCAGGCCGCCGGCTTCGGCCCCGGCTCCACGCTCGGCCTGATGGCTCCGAACATGCCCGACTACGCCGTCGTCTTCCACGGTGTCGCCACGGCCGGGGCCACCGTCACGACCATCAACCCCACCTACGGCGCCGATGAAGTCCGGTTCCAGCTCAACGACGCGAGCGCCACGATGCTCGTCACGATCCCGATGTTCCTCGACACCGCCCTCACCGCGATCGAGGGCACGGGCGTCGAGCGGGTCGTCGTCATCGGCGGCGAGGCCGACGCCACCCGCAACATCTCGACCCTCGACGACCTCATGGGCGACCCCATCGAGCAGGTCCCGGTCGACCTCGCCGATCACGTGGTCGTGCTGCCGTACTCCTCCGGCACGACCGGTCTGCCGAAGGGTGTGATGCTCACGCACCGCAACCTCGTCGCCAACATCACCCAGGTCGACCACGTGCTCAAGTACGACGACGGCGAGGCCGCCTTCGCCGCCCTTCCGTTCTTCCACATCTACGGCATGCAGGTCCTGATGAACGGAGCCCTCGCCAAGGGGGTCAAGGTCGTCACGATGCCCCGCTTCGATCTCGAGCACGCCCTGAAGCTGTGCCAGGAGCAGGGCATCACCCGCTTCTTCGCCGTGCCGCCGATGGTGCTGGCCCTCGCGAAGTCGCCGGTCGTCGACTCCTACGACGTGTCGTCGGTGAAGCAGATCTTCTCCGGTGCGGCCCCGCTCGGCGCCGAACTCGGCCAGGAGGCCGCCGATCGTCTCGGGTGTGAGGTGGTGCAGGGCTACGGCATGACCGAGCTCAGCCCGATCAGCCACTCCACCGTCGACGGTGAAGGGCGGCCCGGGACCTCCGGTGTGGCCGTGTCCAACGTCGAGTGCCGCCTCGTCTCGCCCGAGACCGGCGAGGACGTGGGCATCGACACCCGGGGTGAGCTCTGGGTCCGCAGCCCCGGCGTGATGAAGGGGTACCTCAACAACCCCGAAGCGACCGCCGAGACGATCGACGACGAGGGATGGCTCCACACCGGCGACATCGCCGTGCTCGACGAGCACGGTCACTACGCCATCGTCGACCGGATCAAGGAGCTCATCAAGGTCAAGGGCTTCCAGGTGGCTCCGGCCGAGCTGGAGGCCCTGATCGTCACCCACCCGGCCGTCACCGACGTCGCTGTGATCGGTGTGCCCGACGACGAGGCCGGCGAGCTGCCGAAGGCCTTCGTGACGCTCACGCCGGGTGCCTCGCTCACGCTCGACGAGCTGCGGGAGTTCTGCGCCGAGCACGTCGTGAAGTACAAGTTGCCGGGCGAGCTCGAGATCATCGAGACGATCCCGAAGTCGGCGTCGGGCAAGATCCTGCGCCGCGAACTGCGGGGCTGACCCCGCTGCACGACGATCCCCCAGATCGGGGTCGTCGGGCGCACACCGTCATTCCGAGCGCGCTCGGGCCGATGGGAGCCGGTGTTCCACCTGCTCACCTCGGCCCGCCGCGCCCTCGTCACGGCGCTCTCGCTGGTGCTCTTCGCGTCCGTGCTCGTGGCCCTGCCGACGCCTCCGGCGGCCGCCGACCACGGCGGTGACCACCCGACCTGGGACTGCGATGGCATCCCGCTGCTGATGCGCGGGTCACGCCTGTTCCAGGTCGTGCCCGACCCCGCCACCCCCGGTGAACTCGTGCTCGACGAGTTGGCCATGGCGAACAACATCGCCAACTCGACCGCCTACGACCCGACGACCGACCTGCTCTACGGCATCGTCAAGGTCGGCGGTGTGCCCGTGGTCCGGATGTACGACGCCAACGGCGGCATCATCCGTGACGTCGCCGTGCAGGCCCCGTACCCGTCGAACTCCGGCCAGTACGCGGGCACCGTGCTCGGTGACGGTCGGTTCATCGTCCACTCCGTCGGCGCCGGCAACGGCAACGGCTGGTACGCCGGGGCCCGCTTCAACATGTGGTCGATCGACCCGGCGACCGGCGCGTCGACCCACATCGGCACGATGCCGACGAACGTCGCCGACATCTCGTACAACCCGCTCGACGGCTACCTCTACCACGTGGTCAATCGGGTGCTCTACAAGGTGCACCCCAACACCGGCGCCGTCACCCAGATCGCCGTCGACAACAGCGACGGCGGGTTCCCGAACGGCAACTTCGGTGCCTCGTGGTTCGACCCGTCGGGCTTCCTGTATCTGTTCCGGAACAACCCCGGCGACATCTGGCGTGTCGACGTCACCGACGGCTCCTACCGGTTCGCCGGCCGCCCCGGCTCCAACGGCGGCACCGACGGCACGTCGTGTGTGTCGAAGATCGACATCACCAAAGACGTCGTCGACGCCGGCGCGAGCGTCCCGCTCGCCGCACGCATCGTCCAACCCGGCGACACCGTCACCTACCGCATCACCGTGATCAACAACGGGCTGCCGACCCAGGGTCTCAACACCCGGGTCTGTGACGATCTCCCGGCCGACGGCCGGACCTACACCGGCACGTGGTCGAGCTCGCACGGCTCGGCGGTGCTCGCGAGCGGCGGCAGCGCCGGCGACACCTCGGTGTGCATCGACGTCGAGGTGCCGTCCAGCCTCTGGACCGACCCCGACACCCCCGGCCAGCCGCCGGTCACGATCGACATCGAGGTCGCGGTCCCCGCGGGGATGGCACCCGGTGAATACGCCAACCAGGCCACCCTCGACCTCGGCCGCGACGGCACGGTCGAGTTCCTCTCCGACGACCCCGGCGACACCTCCGATCCTCGGGACCCCACCACCATCCGGGTCGCCTCCGATCTCCTGGTGGGCAAGACCGTCGAGGGCCACCCCGGCACGCCCGGCACGTTCGACTTCGTCGTCGCCTGCACCGACCCCCTCACCGGCGCCGCCCACACCGTCGATGCCGCCGACATCGTCGCCCCGGGTGGCGCGGCCTGGCCCGACGCCGTGGCCAACGGCTTCGCGCTGGGTGACGGCGAACGTGTCGTGCTCCGTGGTCTGCCGCCCGACGCCACCTGCGAGGTGACCGAGAGTCCGGCGCCCGCCGGGTACCGCGTCGAGGTCGGCGGATCCGTCGAGTCGACGACGACCACCGGGGGCACCGTGCTCGTCGACGGTGCCGTCGGCACCGAATCGGCCGAGTTCACGAACCACACCGGCACCATCGACCTGCGCGTCGACACCGTCGGTGCCTCGACCCATCCGATCGACCTCGACGACACCTTCAGTGTCGAGATCTCGTGTGACACCGGTGACTCGGTCACGATCCCGATGACCACGTCCGGCCAGACCGTCGCCGCGTCGTACCCCGACGTGCCGCTGCTGCCGGAAGGTGCGGTGTGCACCGTCACCGAGACCGCACCGCCGGGGTGGTCGATCGACCTCGCGACCCGATCGGTCACGATCTCCTCGACGACGACCCCCGAGCTCGTGTTCACCAACACCCGGCTCCTGTCGGATCTCACCGTCACCAAGTCGATCCTGGGCCTCCCCTCGGCCGAGGATCCGTCCACCTACGACTTCGACCTCACGATCACCTGTGCCGGGGGCTTCACCGTCGCCTCCCACGTGGTGCCCGGCCCCCACACCGTGGCCACCGACACCGATGTCGTGATCGCCGACCTGCCCCGGGGCACCGAGTGCACCGTGGTCGAGACGGCCGAGCCCGGCTTCGTGGCGAGCTACAGCCCCGCCGACACCATCACCCTCGACGAGGCCACGGGGTCGGTCGACATCACCAACCAGACCGGCTCCCTCGTGGTGCGCAAGGACGCCGTGGTCGACTCGGCCCTGCCCGTCGATCTCACCGACACCTTCGAGTTCGAGATCATCTGCGTCAACGGCGCCACGACCATCCACGAAGCGACCCACTTCGTCGTCACCGATGCGCTCGTGCCCGGTGGTGCCGCCGGCGGCGTGCCCTACACCGACCTCCCGCTCCTCCCGCCGGGCACCACCTGCACGGCGACCGAGCAGGTGCCCGCCGGCTGGACGCCCGTCGGGGCGACCACCGTCTCGGCCACGATCACCGCGGAGGTCCCCGAGCCCGAACTCGGCTTCACCAACGAACGCGAGGTCGCCGACCTCGACATCGACAAGGTGCTCGCCGGCGTCCCGGCCGGTCTCGATCTCGACGCCGAGCCGTTCGACGTCGACGTGACCTGCACCGGCGACTTCATCGACGGCTCGGTCGGCCTCGACGGCGCCGTCTCGGTCGACACGTCCTGGACGATCGAAGGCATCCCGACCGGTGCCAGCTGCACCGTGGTCGAGACCGCCGACCCCCGCTTCACGGCGACGAACGAGCCAGCGGGTCCGATCTCCATCGACGCCGGTGGCATCGTCACGATCACCAACACGACCTCGTCGTTCACCCTCACCAAGACCACCACCGCCAGCGACGCGAGCATCGACCTCGACGGCGGCTTCGAGTTCGGGATCGACTGCGGCGCCGGCAGCGAGACCGTCACGATCGACGTCACCGACGGGATCGGCGCGGCCGCCGTGGCCGACCTCCCCCTCGTCGCCCCCGGGACGAGCTGCACGATCCGCGAGACCGATCTGCCCACGGGCTGGACCATCGACGCCCGCACCGGTGGCACACCCGTCGGTGGTGACGGCGTCCAGTTCACCACGAGCGCCCACACCCCGGTCGACGTCGGGTTCGTGAACCGACGTGACGTCGCCGAACTCACCATCACGAAGGTGCTCGCCGGCGTCCCCGCCGGGATCGATCTCGACGCCGAGGCCTTCACCGTCGCCGTGAGCTGCACCGGCGGGTTCGAGGGCGGCACCTTCGACGTGCCCGGCCCACTCACCGTCTCGGTGGACACGCCGCTCGTCGTCGGCGACATCCCCACCGGTTCGACCTGCACGGTGACCGAGGCCGACGATCCGCGCTTCGCCGAATCCGTCGCGCCCGCCGACCCCGTGCTCGTGTCCGACGGCGGCGCCTCGGCGACCCTGACCAACACCACCTCCGCGGTCGGCATCACGAAGACCGTGACGATCCCGGGCCCGCACCCGCTCGAGGGTGACGGCACCTTCGACTTCGCCGTGTCCTGTGTCGACGGCGCCGGCACGGAGATCGGTGCCGCCACGCCGTCGATCACCACCACCGACCACGCCGGGGCCTGGGCCCCGACCGCCGCCGTGCTCGTCCCGCCCGGGACGACCTGCACCGTGACCGAGACCGCCGCCGCCGGCTGGACGATCGTCGGCGACGCCTCGGTCGACGTCGTGACCGACGCCGCCGTGGTCGAGACGGCCGACTTCGTGAACGAGCTCGACACCGTCTCGTTGACCATCGACAAGACCCTCGTCGGCATCCCCGACGGCCTCGACTTCACCGCCGAGACCTTCACCGTGGATGTGACCTGCACCGGTGGGTTCACGACCGATCCGACCGCCCACGTCGTCACGGGGACGCTCACCCCGACGACCGAGCTCGTCATCGACGATCTCCCGGTCGGCACGACGTGCGACATCGTCGAACAGGCCGACTCCCGATTCGTGGCCTACTACAACCCCGACGACGACGATCGGGCCACGGTCACCCTCGACGCCGATGCCGAGGCGGGCATCATCAACGCCGGCGGCACGCTCGTGATTCGCAAGAACACCTCGGCCGCGACCACCCACGACATCGACCTCTTCGGGTCGTTCGACTTCCGGATCGACTGTGGTGCGGCGTTCGACGAGGTGCGGACCATCGCCGTCGACCAGGTGTCGGGCGGGATGGGCATCGGCGCCCTGACCTGGACCGAACTCCCCGTCATGCCCGTCGGCACCAGCTGCACGATCACCGAGGTCGTCCCCGCCGGCTGGAACCTGACCTCGGCGCCGTCGGTCACCCTGACCGTCCAGGCCGGCGACCAGAACACCGCCTCGTTCGACAACGAGCGCCGGGTCGGCTCGCTCGTCGTCGACCTCGACGTCGTCGGCGCCCCGCCCGGCGTCGACCTCACCGACGAACCGTTCACGATCACGATCACCTGCACGGGTGACTTCACGACGAGTCCGATCGTCGTCGGCCCGACCACACTCACCGAGAACGCCGCCGTCACCGTCGACGACCTGCCCACCGGGGCCGACTGCACCGTCGCCACCGACCTCGACGGACGATTCACGATCACCGACCCGACGCCCGTGACCATCGTCGAGGGAGCCAACACCCGCACGGTGCTGGCCGAGACCTCGTCGTTCGAGATCACCAAGACCGCGACGGCCGACGGCGACCTCACCGACCTCGCGGAGACGTTCACCTTCGAGGTGACCTGCACCGGGCCCGGCGGTGTGCTGTTCGACGAGACCGTCGCGGTGCGCACCGAGGTCGTCGCCCCGGCCACCGACGGTGTCGGCCGGTTCGTCGCCCCCGACGCCCCGCTGCTCCCGCCCGGCACCGAGTGCGAGATCGCCGAGACCGCCATCCCGACCGGTTGGACGCCGACCTCGGCGACGACGGCCGAGGTGACCACGTCGACCGACGCCCCGGCATCCGCGGCGTTCACCAACCACCGTGAGACGGGTGACGTCATCATCCGCAAGCAGATCGTCGGCGCTCCGGACACGGCCGACCTCAGCGCCGAGGCGTTCCCGATCAGTGTCGTCTGCATCGGCGACGTGCTCGGCAGCCCGCTGCTCGTGCCCGACGCCTCCAGCGTGTCCGAGGTCGTGCCGGTCGTCATCACCGACGTCCCCACCGGCACGACCTGTGCCGTGGCCGAGGAACAGGACCGTCGCTTCACGACCACCTACCCCGTGGGCTCGTCGACCGTCGTCGGCACCTCGGACTCGTTGATCATCGTCCGCAACGCCACGGGTGTGGTCGAGTTGACCAAGACGACGACCACCACGTCGGGTCTCGCACTCGACCTCGACGGCTCGTTCGACCTGACGCTCGTCTGCAACGACGGAGACGAGGACGGCCGCACCGACCTCACGGTCACCCTCGACATCGTCGACGGGGTCGCCGCGACGGTCGGCCACCCCGACCTGCCCCTCCTGCCCGACGGCATGGAGTGCACCGTGACCGAAGACGTGCCGACCGGTTGGACCCTGACCGGCGGCAACGACCGGTCGCTGACCATCTCGAGCGATGGTCCCGCCGAGCTGACGTTCTCGAACGACCGGAACGTCGGGTCGCTCACGATCACGAAGACGGTGCTCGGCGCGCCCGACGCCGTCGTCGCCGACACCACCTTCACCGTCGACGTGACCTGCACCGGCGGGGTCGGCGGGGCCGACCTGCGCTTCGACGACGTCGCCATCCGGCCCTCGGCGTCGGCGACCATCGACGGGCTCCCGACCGGCTCGGTCTGCACCGTCGTCGAGGACGCCGACCCCCGCTTCACGACCTCCTACAGCCCCGCGGGCGGCGCGGGTGGGCAGGTCACGATCGACGATGACGGTGAGACCGTCGCCGTCGTCAACGCCACCGGCGACGTCCTGCTCACCAAGATCAACCGGGCTCCCGACACCCACCCCGTCGACCGCGACCTCGACATCACGTTCCGGGTCGTGTGCTCCAACGGCTACGACGAGAGCGTCGTGGTCCCGGTCGACACCGCCGCCTCGGCGACCACCACCGTCGGATCGATCGGCTACGACGACCTGCCGCTCCTGCCGTCGGGCACCACCTGCTCGGCCACCGAGACCGTGCCGACCGGCTGGAGCCAGACCTCGGCGCCGGCGGGCCCCGTCACCGTCGATCCCGACACCACGGCCACCCTCGCCTTCGAGAACACCCGGGACACCGCGGAGCTGACGATCACCGTCGACGTGCTCGGCGCCACCCCCGGTCTCGATCTCTCCGGTACCACCTTCGACGTGACCGTCGTCTGCGACGGCGGCTTCGACACCGTCGACGGGACCCACACCGTGCCCGGTCCGCTCACGGTGTCCGAGACGACCCCCCTGGTGATCGCCGACCTCCCCGTCGGGACCTCGTGCACCGTGACACAGGCCGCCGAGCCGGGGTTCGCCGTCGACGACGACACGTTCGACGTCACCCTGCCCGGCGACGGCGCCGAGGTCGCCTTCGTCGATCGCACCTCCACGATCTCGATCACCAAGACCACCGAGGCCGCCGACACCCACCCGATCGTGGTCGACGACACGTTCACCTTCGACGTCGACTGTGACGGCACGACCACGACGATCGCCCTCACCACGACCGACGGGGCCACCTCGGTGACCACACCGAACGACCTCCACGTCGCCCCGGGCACGACCTGCTCGGTGACCGAGCGCGCACTCGCCGGCTGGAGCGTCGAGGGCGACGCCACCGTCGTGATCGACACCGACGAGGCCGCCCCCGTCGCGTTCGAGTTCACCAACGTGCGTGACACCGCCGACCTGACCGTCACCAAGACCCTCGACGGGGTCCCGGCCGCATTCGACCTCGACGACGAGGCCTTCGACATCGACATCACCTGCACCGGCGACGTCGCCGGTGGTGCCGTCGCCGTGTCCACCACGGTCACCGCCGACACCCCCGTCGTCGTGGCCGACCTTCCCACCGGCTCGGTCTGCACCGTCGTCGAGACGCAGGATCCCCGCTTCACGACGAGCTACAGCCCGGCCTCGGTGGACGGGACCGCCGGCGAGCTCACCCTCGAGGCCGACGGCACGATCGAGGTCACCAACACCACCTCGACCATCGGTGTGACCCTCGACGCCGTCGGACCGGCCACCCACGACCTCGACCTCGAGGCGACGTTCTCGATCACGATCAGCTGTGTCGGCCCCGACACGGTGCTCCGACACAGCGAGACCCTCACCCTCACCACCGACGGTGCCGTCGCCGTGGCCGGCGACGATCACGTGGTCGGCACCACCTGGGGAGACGCGGACGCACCGCTGCTGCCGCCGGGCAGTTCGTGCACGATCACCCAGTCCGCTCCGCCGACCGGATGGACCCTCGTCGACGAACCGAGCGGTCCGCTCACGACCGTGGCCGGCACCCCGGCCGTCGCCGAGTTCGTCGACCGGCGCGACACCGCGGCGTTGACGATCACCAAGACCCTCGACGGGGTGCCCGCCGCACTCGACCTCGACGACGTCTGGTTCGATCTCACCATCACCTGCGCCGGCGACTTCGAGGGCAACGATCCGAGTGGCGCCCATGTCGTCACCGGCGACACCCGGGTGTCGGTCGACACGGCGCTCGTCGTCGACGATCTGCCGACCGGTGCGGTGTGCGACATCACCGAATCGGCCGATCCCCGCTTCGCCCCGACCTACAGCCCGCCCGCACCGGACGGACGTTCGGCCGTGGTCGTCGTGGGTGACGCCGGCGCCTCCGCGGCGGTCGAGAACGCCACCGGGTCGATGATCATCGCGAAGCGCACCGTGGCGCCGACGACGCATCCGATCGACACCGATGCGACGTTCTCGTTCCGGGTCGATTGTGGTGTCGCCCACGACGCCGTCTACGACCTCGACGTGAGCCTCGCGACGGCCGACGGCTCGTTCGGCTTCCTCACCTATGCGGAACTGCCACTGCTCGCGGACGGCACCTCGTGCACCGTGACCGAGCTCGACGCCGGCCCGTCGTGGACCCTCCGGGGCGATGCGGCCGTGACCCTCACCGTCTCCGCCGCCGACCCCGTCACCGCCGAGTTCGTGAACGAACGCCGCACCGGTGCGGTCGAGATCACCAAGTCGCTCGCCGGTGTTCCCGCCGGGGTCGACCTCGACGCCGAGCCGTTCGACGTCACCGTCGTGTGCTCCTCCGGGTTCGACGACGCCACCCACACCGTCACCGGCACCGTGTCGGTCGACGAGCCGTTCGTGATCGCCGATCTGCCCTCGGACGCGACGTGTGTCGTGACCGAAGCACCCGACGACCGCTTCGGTGTCGTCGCCACCCCCGCCGACGGGACCGTCCGGGTGGCCGCCGAGGACACGGCCGAGGTCGGTCTCGAGAACCGCACCGGCACGATCGATCTCGACATCACGACGGTCGCCCCGGCGACGCACCCGATCGACCTCGCCGTCGATGTCACCGTCACGATCACCTGCCTCACCCCGTCGGGGGGAACCGGCTGGTCCGACACCGTCGTGATCGGCGTCGACGGCGCCGGTGACGGACCGTGGGACCCCGCCGCACCGCCGTTGCTCGCACCCGGCAGCACCTGCCAGGTCGTCCAGTCGACCCCGGCCGCGTGGACCCTCTCCGACACCGGCCTCGACGACGCCGACGACGGCACCGTCACCAGCCCCGGCTCGGTCTCCCTCGTCGTCCCCGACCCGACCGATCCGGAGGCCGACACCCCGACCGCCACGTTCGAGCTGACCCGTGACACCGCGGCCCTGACGATCACCAAGCTGCTCGACGGGGTCGCCGTCGACACCGTCGACCCCGATCGTCCCGGCGAGGTCTTCGGCACCCTCGACTTCCCGGTCACCGTCGCCTGCACCGGCGACTTCGTCGGCGGCGCCCACGAGATCGTCACCGTGATCTCGGGGATCGCCGCGGCCACGGTGGACGACCTGCCGACCGGCGCCACGTGTGTCGTGACCGAGTCGCCCGACCCCCGCTTCGCCGCCAGCTCCGACCCGATCGACGGGACCGTCCTGGTCAGCGACGCCGGTGCGGAGGTGACCGTCACCAACGCCACCGGCACCTTCATCCTCGTCAAGGCGACCACGACCGACTCCGACCACCCGGTCGATCTCGACGGCTCGTTCCGATTCCACGTCGTCTGCGACGACGGCACCGACGAGATCATCGAGGTCACCACCGACACCGATGGGCCCGAGGGTCGTGAGGGGTCGGTCGCCTGGGCCGAGACCGGCTACCACCCGGCCGGCACGTCGTGCACCGTCACCGAGGTGGACGTGCCCGAGGGCTGGACGCCGGCATCGACCGAGCCCGTCACGGTCACGTTCTCCGCCGTGCCCGAGATCGCCCGCTTCACGAACATCCGTGACACCGCCGAGGTGCGGATCGACAAGACCGTCGTCGGCGCCCCCGACGCCGCCCTCGACGATCTCGCGAGTGAGACCTTCGACGCGACCCTCACGTGCGAGGGCGACTTCGTCGAGGGCAGCCACACGGTCGAGGTCGAACTGTCGACGGTCTCGCCGGCGGTGGTCGGGGGTCTCCCCACCGGAGCCGTCTGCACCCTCGTCGAAGCCGACGACGAACGGTTCCTGCCCGTCTACGAACCCGTGGACGCCACCGTCACGGTCGACGGCGTCGACGACGCCGTGGTCGGTGTCGAGAACCGCACCGCCGAGCTCGTCGTGCGCAAGACGACCCGGGCCGACTCCCCGCTCGTGACCGACCTCGGTGGCACCTTCCGCTTCGCCGTGCGCTGCGACGACGGCTACGCCACCACCTTCGACATCGAGATCCCGGGGGCCGCCACGACCTCCGTGGCGGTCGGCTATCCCGATCTGCCGCTCCGGGCCGACGGCACCGGCTGTTCGGTGACCGAGCTCAGCCCGGGCGCCGGCTGGGCGGCCACCGTCGGCGCGGCCGAACGTGTCCTGTCGAGCGACGAGCCGGGCGAGTTGGCAACCGTCAACACCCGTGAGGCCGGAACGCTCGTGATCGTGAAGAGCCTCCGCGGTGCCCCGGTGATCGATCTCGGCCGCGGGTTCGACATCAGCGTGCGCTGCGTCGATCCGACGGGCGACGTGTCGGTCCGCACCGGGGTGGTGACGGCCAGCGACGGTTTGTCGATTCCGGCCATCTCGTTCGGGTCACGGTGTGTCGTGTCCGAGGACAGCGGCGGCGACTACCTCGCCTCCTACCCGTCGGGCTCCGCGGCGGTGGTGATCGACGCCGCCGTCGAGCGATTCGATCTCGTCAACACCCACGCGCCGGAGTCGACCACCCGACCCCCGCTCGGTGGCGGCGGCCCGCTCGGGCCCGACATCGACGGGCTCGACACCGACGGTGAGGGCGACGCCGGTGAAGGCGGGGACGACGAGCCGACGGACCCGCTCGCCTACACCGGCGCGGGCACGGGCCAGACCCTCGGCCTGGCCGTGTTGCTCCTGGCCCTCGGGTTCGTGTTCCTCCTCGTGGGCCGTTCCCGGCGCCACGAGCGGCGCTGAACCGGGATCAGCCGGACGAGCCGAGCACGGCGGGCGCCAGCTCGTCGACGAACGTGCGTGCCGCCGTGGCGGTGAGGTGGTTCGAGTCCCGATAGAGCAGCACGCCGTCGCGCCGCAGGAGACAGCGCGAGTCGTCGCAGACGAGGGGGATCGGATCGAACTCACCGAAGGCGACACCGTCGAGCTCGTCGCGGACCAGGTCCCGGTGGAAGCGGGCCGTGTCGGCCTCCGAGGCGGGCGGCCGGCACGCTCCCTCGGTTCGCACCCCGAGACAGTCGATCGGGTTCGCCGCGAAGCTCGGCGGATCGTGGATCCACAGGAGATCGATGCCCCGGTCACCGAGTGTGCGGCCGAGGTCGGACACCGAGGTACGCCACACGGCCTCGTCGTAGCCGGCGAACGAGCCGGTCCACTGGGTGACGACCACCAGGTCGGGGTCGACGTCGTCGATGACCCCGAGCTGGGTGTCCTGGGTCCGTTCGCAGGCGGTCGTGACCACGCCCTCGCCGCCGCTCGGCAGCGCGGGGCAGGCCACGACGGTGCGGACCAGGATCCGGAGTCGCTCGGCCCGGCCGATCTCGTCGAGGGCGGGCAGCCACTGGTCGGCGTGGGAGTCGCCGAGCACCAGCACGACCCGCTCGGCGGCGGGATCACCCCAGACACAACGGGTGCGCA
The DNA here is from genome assembly GCA_020630195.1 of Acidimicrobiales bacterium. Classification (GTDB taxonomy): domain Bacteria; phylum Actinomycetota; class Acidimicrobiia; order Acidimicrobiales; family SZUA-35; genus JAHDBV01. Next base: position 40,151 of record JAHDBV010000006.1, on the reverse strand, counting down.
GATCGTCGCCGGTGGCGCCGGGCGGACAGCCGCGGTCCTCCACCCGCTCGAGGTCGTCGACGGCGGCCGCGAGTTCGGCGAACCGTGGCTCGGCGATCCGGGCCGTTCCGGCCCGGTCGACCACGGCGACGACCGTCAGCGACACCACGAGGAGCCCGACGCCCAACACGACATTGGCGCCGGTTCGCCTCGCCAGCCCGGGATGGAACCGGATCGGGTTCTCGACCAACCACAGACTGGCGGCCGCGGGCGCCAACGCGCCCAGCGCGACGGCGATCCGGATCGCCGGACCGAACGACGTCAGCCGCTGTTCGGCCAACACCAGCATCGGGACGTGCCACAGGTACCAGCCGTAGGAGATCCGGCCGAGCCACTGCACCGGAGCGAGGCCGGCGAGACGCCCGAACGGGCTGGCCGGGCTGACGGCGGCCGCCAGCACGGCGAGTGTCCCGAGCACCGGCGGCACCGCCCGCCACCCCGGGAACGGCGTGAACCCGTCGAGGGTCAGCAGGCTCCAGCACAGGATCGCTCCGCCCGACGCCACGAGCATCGTCGAGCGGGCGGGTGAGCGGAACCGGTTGATCGTCGGCTCCGCCAGGACGAGCAGGCCACCCGCGGCGAACTCCCACGCCCGGGACAGCGGGGAGTAGTAGGCCCAGGTGGAGTCGGCGGCGGTCAGCGCGATCGAGTGGGCGAGGCTCGCCGCCGCCACGAGGCCGAGCACCACCGCGAGGCTCCGCCGGCGGGACGGGGCGGGGACGAGACGGGTGACGGCCAACAGCAGCAGTGGCCAGACCACGTAGAACTGTTCCTCGATCGCCAACGACCAGTAGTGCACGAACGGATTGCGGGTCTCGGGAGCGAAGTAGTCGGCCGCGTCCGCGGCGAGGAACAGGTTCTCCGCGTAGGCCGCCGCCCACAGCCCGGCCTCCGCCGTCGACCGCCACGCGAGCGGCGATGACAGCACGACCGTGGCGGCCGCCGTGGCGACGAGCACGAGAGTCGAGGCGGGGAGCAGGCGGCGGATGCGGCGGGTCCAGAACCGCGCCAGGCGGATCGTGCCGTGCTGCTCGATGTCGGCGAGGAGCAGCCCGGTGATCAGGAACCCCGAGACGACGAAGAAGACGTCGACGCCGAGGTAGCCGCCGTCGAACCCGGGCAGGCGGGCGTGGAAGCCGACCACGAGCCCGATCGCCGCCGCCCGGAGGGCATCGATGTCGGCTCGATGGCCGGAGGCGACGGACATCCCCACGACGCTAGGGGAGCGGACCGGTGGGCCCCAGAGCGGATCCGCCCGTCAGGCCACCACACCCCGCGTCGCCTGCTCGAGGGCCTCGATCATGGCGGCGGTGATGGTGAGCACATCCGGACCGGAGTCGTCCGAGGGGTCGTCGCCCGGCGCGGGATACCCGGCGTCGGCCAGTGTGCGCCGTGCGCGGTCGTGGCGTTCGACGTCCGTCCCGAACAGCTCGATGCCGACGGCACCGAGCACCGCTTCGGCCGCGACGAGTGCCGTCGGCGCGGTGTCCCACCGTTCGAGGTCGACCAGCAGCCAGGCGGCACCGATCAGCATGAGGGCCACCTGACGCTCCATCTGCATCTCGGAGGCCCGGCGCAGTGACGCGGCGGTCAACCGGCACGCCTCGTCGAGGTCGCCCCGACGATGGGCCATCTCGGCCAGGTTCCCGACCGAGATCGCGTGCTGTGGTGCCGCACCGATCCGTTCCGCATCGGCGGCGATCGCGGCGAAGCGGGCTTCCGCGGTCGCCTGGTCGCCCTGCTCCGCGGCGCCCACGGCGGCCGCGCCGAGCAGGCTCAGGGCGTCGACGTCGGTGGCGGCGTCGCCCCGGAGGTCGATGGCGGCCTCGGCGAGGGCCAGGCCCTCCTCGATCCGGCCGCGCTTGTAGGCCGCCCACACCCGCACGCTCTCGACCGCCGCCCGGCCCGGCTCGTCCGCCGTCCCCGGCGTCGCATCGGCCCGTGCGACCCGCTGGAGTGCGGCATCGGGATCGTTGACCTCGTTCGACAAGGCTCCGAGTGCGGCGAGCAGGCCGACCGTCGCGGGGCCCCGGTGGTCGAGGAGCGGCTCGGCGACGGGCCCGAGCTCGGCCAGACCCCGTGCCGGCTGGTCCCGGAACCAGCGGGCGAGGATCCACAGCAGCCACTGGGCGGCGTCGGTGTCGGTGTCGGCGACGATGCCGACGAGGCCGAGGAGGTTGCGGCGCTGCTCGTCGATCTCGGTCTGGGTCGCCGCCGACCAGGGTTCACACGGATGGAATCGCCGGACGTACCAGGTGGCGAGGTGACGTGCCGCGTCGAGGTCGTCGTCGGCTCGCCAGCGTTCCTCGGCGAACGCCCTGGTCGTGATCAACAACCGGTAGGTGGTCGGTCCGTCGTCGGAGACGGCGGACACGAGCGACTTCTCCACGAGTGACCACAACAGGTCGGCGGTGTCGAACGCATCCAGCCCGTCGTCGGCCATGGTCGCCGCCGCGGCGACGGCGTCGAACCGGTCGGCGAACAACGACACCCTGCGCAGCAGACGCTGTTCGGCGTCGTCGAGGAGGCGGTAGCTCCACGCCACGAGGTTCTCGGCGGAACGTTGGCGCTCGTCGATGTCGCGACGCCGACTGCGCAGGACCCGCAGGGCGCCGTCGAGCGAGTCGTGGATCTCGGCGGGGGAGAGCATGGAGACCCTCGCCGCGGCGAGCTCGAGCGCGAGGGGGAGCCCGTCGAGTGCCTCACACAGGCGGTCGAGGTCGGCACCGTGACGGTCGGCGTCGAAGGAGGGGTCGACGGCACGGGCCCGGGCGACGAACAACTCCCGGGCGCCGCCGGTCGGCGACAACGGCCCGAGACGCCAGAGGCGTTCGTCGTGCAACCCGAGTGGTTCGCGGCTGGTCGCGAGCCACGAGATGCCGGGTGCGCCGCGGCCGAGGCGGGCGACGACGTCGGCGATCTCGCCCACGGCCTGTTCGCAGTTGTCGAGCACGATCAGCATCCGGCGATCGGTGAGCCCCGCCACCAGGTCGTCGGTGGAGACGGCCAACACATCCGCGAGCCGGCCTTCCACGTCGGCGACCGTGCCGGCCGAGGCGAGGTCGACGAACCAGACCCCGTCGGGGTGCGACGCGAGGCATCGACGGGCGACCGCACCCGCGAAGGCCGTCTTGCCCACACCGCCCGGTCCGACCACCGTCACGAGCCGGGCCTGGTCGAGTTGGTCGACGACCCCGTCGAGGTCGTCGTCCCGGCCGATCAGGTCGCCCAGATCGGGCCGGAGGTTGTGTCGCTCGTCGGCGGGCGCCTTGAGCGGCGGATGGTCGGCCCCGCTCCCGACGTCGTCGGCCTGGTGGATCTCGATGGCCTCGTCGAAGTCCCGGACGCGGTACCGGCCGAGTGAGCGCAACCGGCAGCCCACCCGGTCGTCGAGCAGCGCCCGTGTCGTCGGTGAGAGCACCACCTGGCCGCCGTGGCCGAGCGCACCGATGCGGGCGGCCTGATGCACGGGGAACGCGATGTAGGCGTCGTCGCGTGGGAAGGCCATGCCGGTGTGCATGCCCACGCGGATGCGGAATCGACCGTCGTCGGGCCAGGTGTGGGCGTCGATCGCCCGCGCCGCGGCGACCCCCGCTCGGACCGCGTCGCCCGCGTCGGCGAAGGCCACGAAGAACGAATCACCCTCGGTGCTCACCTCGACGCCGTCGTGTCGGCGCCAGACCTCCCGGACGAGGTCGTGGTGGGTGCGCAACAGGTCGGGGTAGCGGTCGCCGAGCGCCCGGAACAGGCGCGTCGAGCCCTCGATGTCGGTGAACACGAAGGTCACGACCCCACCGGGGAGCTCTGGCATCCGTTCCTCCTCCACCCGATCCTGACATGCCGTCGCCGGCGAAGCGCCCGGCTCGGGTCAGACGAGCGTGACGTCGACGCCGACGAGTCGCAGACGTTCCCCGGCCCGGGCCCGATCGACGGCACGGAGCTCGATCCCGGCGACACCCGGGCCGCGTCCGTCGCCGACGGGGACGAACCGGAGCGCCGCGTCGTCGAGCACCACGACCGTCTCGTCGCGTACGCCGACACCGAGCAGGGCGGCCCAACGGGCGGCCGTGGCCGCCGGCTCGGTGACCTGGATGGTCACGCCGACCAGATCGTCGACCACGGGATCGATCGGCGGGGCCCCGCGCCATTCCGGCCCGGCCCAGGGCCAGTCGTCGGGGTCGTCACAGGCATCGATCGACAGGATCGCGCCGCCGACGTCACGCGGATGCAGATGGAGGCCGGTCACACCCTCACCCTCGGCGGTGAACACGACCCGGACACCCGCCTCGTCGATCCGTGCCCGGGCGGCGTCGAGGTCGTCGGTCTGGACGATCACCATGTAGCCGCCGTCGCCATCGCGTCGTTCGAGCAGACGGCCCGCCGTGGTCCCCTCCGCCGTCGGCGCGACGATCTCGACGAAGCGGTCGCCGGTGCGGAACAGGACGTTGTGCAGTCCGAAGACCGCCACCCCCGGGTCGCGGTAGACCGCCGACCAGCCGAACGGGTCGGCCAGTTCGGCCTCCGAGGCGGCGAGATCGGCCGCGACGAGCGCCACCTGGCGCAGCCGCATCATCCGCCGTGGGTGTCCCGCAGCAACCGCTTGAGCACCTTGCCGGTGGCGTTGTGGGGGATCTCGTCGATGAACACCACCGACTGCGGCACCTTGAACCGGGCGAGCCGCTCACGGCAGTGGTTGATGATGGTCGCCTCGTCGAGGGCCGCACCGCCCTCGTTGTCGGCCCGCACGACGACGGCCCGACCGACCTCCACCCAACGCTCGTCGGGAACCCCGATCACCGACACCTCACCGATCACCGGTCGATCGGGATCGGTGTTGAGTTCGTAGATCGCCGACTCGACCTCGGCGGGGTACACGTTCTCGCCGCCGGAGATGTACATGTCCTTCCAGCGATCGACGATGAAGTAGTGCCCGTCGGCGTCGACCCGGGCGGCGTCGCCGGTCTTCAGCCAGCCGTCGTCGGTGATCGCCTCGGCCGTCGCATCCGGGCGGTTCCAGTAGCCCGGTGTCACGTTCGGCCCCCGGACCCAGAGCTCGCCCATCTCGTCCACCTCGGCCTCGCGCCCGTCCTCGGTGACGATGCGGACCTGGGTGTGCATGCAGGGCTGGCCGGCCGAGCCGACCTTCGTCGCCGCCGCCTCGGGTGTCTGGCCGAGCACGAGTGGGCTCGTCTCGGTCATGCCGAAGCCCTGCTGGAGGTCGAAGCCCTTCGCCGACCAGGTCTGCAACAGCGGCACCGGCGTCGGCGAGCCACCGACGGCGGCGACCCGCAACGTCGGGAACTCCGCATCGGCGAACTCCGGGACCTGGGACATGAAGAGGAAGTTCGCCGGCACACAGAGCGTGTGGGTGATGGCCACCTCGGCGCTCGTGAGGTTGTGTAACGCCGCGGCGGGGTCGAAGGTGCGCATCACCACGTTGGTTCCACCGAAGTGGAGCGCCGGATTGGCGTAGCAGTTGAGGCCGCCGGTGTGGAACAGCGGCAGCACGACGAGGTTCACCATGTCGCTGCCCAGGCGGTAGTACTCGACCGAGTTCATGGCGTTCCACAACGTCATGCCCTGGGTGATCATCGCCCCCTTCGGTCGGCCCGTGGTGCCGGAGGTGTACATGATCGTGAGCAGCGTGTCGTGGTGGGTCTCCGGCCGTGGCGCGGTGGCGGGATCGGCGGCGGCGAGCAGTTCCTCGTAGTCGGCGACCCGACCGGAGCCGCCCTCCCAGTCGACGACGTGGGCGACATCACACGAGGCGGCGAGCTCGAGGGCGTTGTCGACGAAGTCGTGGTCGGTGACGATGACGGTCGGAGCGGCGTCGCCCACGATGAACTCGAGTTCCGGGATCGTCAGCCGCCAGTTGAGCGGCACCATGACCGCGCCGAGCCGCCAGCAGGCGAACTCCACCTCGAAGAAGCGGCCGTCGTTGTTGGCCAGGACCGCCACGCGGTCACCCTCGCCGAGCCCCAGATCGTGGGTGAGCGCCGCGGCGAGGCGGGCCACCCGGTCGTCGAGCTCGGCATAGGTGGTCACCCGACCCGTGCCCTGGTCGATCGTGGCGATCTCGGCGGGTCGGACGAGTGCGTGGTGGCCGATCCAGTCAGCGGAACGGGTCATGGGAGGTCCCCTCGGTCGTCGAGTCGGGCTCCCGGTCCCCACCGGAGCCCCGGGCGGACCGTAGTTCGTGGAGGCGAAACGGGCCCAGGGCATCGGGTCTGGGCCATGATCGTGGCGTGGACGAGCACGATGGCGAGTCGCCCCTCGCCGACGGACGCGTCACCACCGACGAGCCCCTGGCCGGCGGTGGTGCTCCCGACGTCTACGGGGCGACGGTGGACCGATACACGGCGTTCTCCGGGACGATCCTGTCCGAGGCGGTCGAGACCTCGACCGACCTCGAGGCGCTGGGGCGTTTCGTCGACGGGACGGCCGACGGTGCCACCGTGGTCGACCTCGGTGCCGGCGTCGGCCGTGCCTCCGCGTGGATCGCCGCTCGTGCCGGGCGGCGCGACATCACACCGTGGGCGATCGAGCCGTCTCCGGTGATGGTGATGGCCGCCCGCCGGATCCATCCCTGGCTCCGTTGTGATGTCGGCTGGGCCGACGCCGTGCCGAGCACGGACTCGGCCGTCGACGCCGTCGTGGCCTGGTACTCGATCATCCACACCCCGGCCGAAGGGCTCGCCGCCATCTGGGCCGAACTGGCTCGCGTCCTGCGTCCCGGTGGTCGGGTCCTGCTCGCCTTCGCCAGCGGCGGGGGTGAGGTGGTGCGCCGAGACGACGTCGGGGGGTCCGGCCTCGCACTCGTGGCCCATCGGCACCGGGTGGACACCGTGACCGACGGACTCGCCTCGGTCGGCTTCGTCGTCGGCGACGTCGTCAGCCGTCCGGCGGCCCATCCGCATGAGGACGGCCCGCAGACCATCGTCACGGCGGTGCTCGGACCTGGCTGACCCCGCCCGGCGCGCGTTCGGTGAACGAATGCGGAACGAACCCGACAGCATCGAATACCTCACGCCCCCGGTGTGGTTGGGTACCGACATGACCGCCACACTGCCCGACGCCCCCGCGGAGGCCCGGCCCCCGGACGACGAGGTCGTCCTCGTGCGCAAGCACACACGGGCCAGCCGCTGGATGCACTGGATCAACTTCCCGCTGCTCACGATCATGATCTGGTCGGGCCTGCGCATCTACTGGGCCGACCTGCGTGACCCCTACGGCGTGGGGATCGGCCTCATCGGTTGGCACTGGTTCGACCTCTTCCCCGACTGGTTCAACGAGAACCTCGGGCTCGAGCGCCGGCTGGCCCGCGGCATGGCCTTCCACTTCACCTTCGGGTGGCTGTTCACCATCAACGGCATCGCCTACGGCGTGCATCTCTGGCGCTCCGGCGACTGGCGTCAGGTCATCCCGACCCCGACCGACCTGCGCCAGGTCGGCGCGGTCGTCGCCCACGACCTCCACCTGCGCAAGACGGCGCCGCCCCAGCTCGGCCGCTACAACGCGGCCCAACGCGTCGCCTACGGCGGGGTGTTGTTCCTCGGTGTCACGGTGATCGTGAGCGGCTTGGCGATCTTCGCCCCGACGCAGCTCTCGTTCCTCACCGCCGCACTCGGCGGCTACGAGTCGGCCCGCACCGTGCACTTCGCCTCGACGATCGGCTTCCTGTTGTTCTTCGGGGTCCACATCCTCCAGGTGGTGCGGTCGGGCTTCGCGAACTTCTGGTCGATGGTGACGGGCTACGAACGCACCACCCGGGACGCTCTGCGGCCGGAGGCGAACGCCGCCCCGAGCGTCGATGCCGAGACCGAGGAGGTCGCACGATGAACGAGTCGAACCCGACCCACGAGACCGGGCCCGCCACCGACGACGGCGTCGACGGGCTCCCCACCTCCCACCTCGGTGATCCCGTGGTGGTCCGCTCCGCCGCCGAACACCGCACCCGCAGCCGGCGGTCCTTCCTCACCGGGCTCGCCGGCGCGGCCGCCGGATTCGGTGGGTGGCGTGTGCTCCAGGGACGCCCCGAAGACGGCAACATCCCCGACGTGCTCCGTCGGGGGTACGAGTTCAACGAAGGCCTCTGGACGAGGATCGGCGACCGTTCGAAGCTCGCCCCGACCTTCGCCCTCGACGAAGCCACCGACATCCGGGTCAACGGTCGCCACGGCGTCCGTGACGAGATCGACCTCGACGCCTGGCAGATGCGGGTGGTCGGGCTCGATGGTGCGGCCATCACCACCGGTGGTCTCGAGCTCCTCGACGGACTCGAGCCGGTCGACCACGTGGTCGAGCACAAGTGCATCGAGGGCTGGTCGGCCAAGCCCCGCTGGACCGGGGTGCGGTTCGCCGACTTCGTCCAGCGACTCGGTGTCGCCGAGGACTACGAGTACGTGGCGATGGAGACCCCCGACGGGGACTACTACGTCGGGATGGACCGCGAGACGATGCTCAACGCACAGACGTTGCTCGTGACCCATCTCAACGGTGAGCCGCTCACGCAGCTCCACGGAGCCCCGCTGCGGCTCGCGACGCCCCACAAGTACGGCGTGAAGTCGATCAAGCGCATCGGTCTGATCCGCTTCACCAACGACCGGCCCCGGGACTTCTGGGCCGAGCGTGGCTACACCTGGGACGCCGGCTTCTAGGCGGGGTCCCACCCGGTCCGTCGCGGACGGACCGGGACCGATCGTTCGGCCCCGGCTCCCGCTGGTGGCCGATCGGGGGATCGGGGAGAATGCGGTCATCTCCTCGATCCCCACACCCCGATCGCCGCCGGCCGGTCTGCGGCGCGACTCGGGCAGGGCCTGGCTCGCCTGTGTCGGGGCGGCGATCGCCAACGGCGTGGCGTTCGGGATCGTCTACACGTTCGGGGCGTTCTTCGACGAGATCCGGGCCGAGTTCGACGCCGGGTCGGGCCCGACCGCACTGATCTTCGGCCTGACGCTGCTCGGTTTCTTCGGGTTCGGCGCCGCCTCCGGTGCCTGGTTCGACCGGGTGGGACCCCGCCCGTTGCTCGCTGCGGGTGGTGCCCTGTTCGTCGCCTCGTTGCTCGCGACCGCCTCGGTCGACCGCATCGAGGCGGCCTACCTCACCGTCGGACTCGGGATGGGGCTCGGCGGTGGTCTCTTCGTCGCTCCCCTCACGGCCGTGATCGGTGGCCTCTTCGACCGGCAGCGGGTCACTGCGCTCGGGGTGGTCGCCACCGGGAACGGGCTCGGCACGCTCGTGCTCGTGCCCCTCGCCGATGCGCTCATCTCCGACCACGGGTGGCGCACCGCCTATCGCTGGTTGGCCGTGATCGCCGCGGCGGCGTTCGTGTTCGGCCTCGCCACCGTGCCCCGTCCGCCGGCGAGGTCCGGGCCCGCACCGCTCCGCATCCGCAACGTCGAGATCGCCCGTGACCCGGTGTTCCGGCGGGTGTTCGTGGTCTCGATGCTGTTCGGGATCGGGCTCTACATCGCCTTCGGGTTCGTGATCCCGTTCGCCGAGCGCAACGGCGTCGACGGTGGCACCGCCGCCCGCACGCTCGGCCTCGTGGGGCTCGCCTCGATCGTCGGGCGGCTCGGGCTCACCGGGCTGGCGCGACGTCTCGGGGCGATCCGGGTGTTCCGCAGCGCCCTGGCCGCGATGGTCGTCGCCTTCGCCCTGTGGGCGGTCGCCGGAGGTGACGTGGCGCTGCTCACCGTCTTCGCGGTCGTGCTCGGTGTCGCCTACGGCGGGTTCGTGGCGATCGCCCCGGAGGTCATGCTCGTGTTGTTCCCGCGTTGGCCTCCCGGCCGCGTGCTCGGGCTCATGTTCCTGTCGGTCGGCGTCGGCGGGCTCATCGGGCCCCCGCTCGCCGGTGTACTCGATGCGGCGGGGTGGGCCGAGGCGGCCGTGATCGCCGTGCCGCTCGCGCTCGTTCTCGTGGCGATCGTCGTCGCCCGGGGTCTCACCGAGCCCGATCCGACGACCGACTGAGGATCAGCCCCAGCGCTGACGCCACCACTCGAGCACGGCCGTGCCGGTGCCCGTTTCCGGTTCGGCACCGAGGACGGGTTCGGGGGCGCCGGCGACGACGGCGTCGGAGCCGAGCAGGCCCGGCCACAGGTCTGCGCACCCGCCGTGGCCCGCACACCAGGCCCAGCGACGTTCGGCGGCCTCCACGGCCCCGTCGGTGGAGTAGCGGGCGAGGCTGTTCGGCCCGAGCGGCAGCAGACGGATCCCGAGGGCGGCTTCGGGGCTCGCGTGGAACCACGTCGAGGGGTCGGACTTCGCGGCCCACACCACGCCAGACCAGGGGCGCCCGGCCACCGGGCCGGTCGGCAACCACCGGTCGGCGCCGCGATGGGTCTCGATCGTGAATCGTGCGAGTTGTGTCTCGACCGCCGCGTCGTCACGATCGGTGGCGAGGCGCCACCGGGCGACCGCCCACCAGGCGAAGCTCGACTCCGAGATCGACTCGAGGTTGTTGCCGTCGGCGAAGCGGGCCAGGCCCGACGCCCAGCCGTGGCCGTGATAGGCCGACCAGATGCGGTGGTCGGCCAGACCGTCGGCCCGGGCCGAGGTGTCGGGCGGCGCGGCGTCGGCCCCGCCGAGATCGGCGGCGAGCACGTCGACGAGTTCACGGAAGGCGTCGGTGCCCACCGGATCGTGTTCGGCGAGCACGGCGGCGGCCGCGACCCAGTAGCCGTACTGCAGCTGGTGGTCGTTGAGTTCGACGTCGGAGCCGAACTCGGCGGGCACCATGACCACCGCACCCCACTCGTCGTTCCAGGTGAGCCGGGGCTCGGCGGTGGGGTCGGCGAGGTCGGCGAGGCCGTCGCGCACGACCTCGAGGGCCCGATCGGCCAGCTCCGGGGCGCCCGCCGCCGTGGCGAGGTCGGCCAGGCGGGCGTGGTACCAGAGCCGCTTCCCCCCGAAGTACGACCCGGCGGTCGGGGCGGGGGCGTTCTCGAGGTCGGTCTCGATCGCGGCGACGAGGGCGCCGGGATCGGTGATGCCGTCGGGGGTGAAGGACGTGTCGACCGCCGCCGCCCGCACCGTCAGACGGCCGGCGGCGAACACGGTCATCCGTCCGAGGGCCGAGTCGAGGTGTCCGATCGGCTCGGGTGCGTCGACGAGTTCGTCGAGCCGGTCGTCGGGCCAGGCGATCGGCCCGACACCGGCGCCACGGTCCCAGGTCAGCACCTGGCGTGCCGCCCCGTCGGGGTCGAGCGAGAGGGCTTCGTCGCTGCCCATCAGTGGTGCGGCCACGGCGGAGGCGAGCGAGGCCTCCCAGGCGGTGAGGTCGGCGTCGCCGGGCATGGGGGCGAGCACGATCCGGTCGCCCTCGGGTCGGAGTTCGACACGGACGCCGTCGATCGAGGCGACGTCCGCACCCGCGATCGTCCAGGTGCCCTCGGCGCCACGGATGTGCACCCCGCCGGCGAAGGCGGTGGTGTCGGGGGAGATCCCGGGGATCTCGATCACCGCCGGCTCGGCGCCGTCGACGAGGTCGATCTCGATGACCGGCATGCCCTGGGCGAGGGTGAGCGTGGCCGCGTCGGTGGCGAGACGGACGTGGAGTGGTCCGGCATCGACGACGTCGGGACGCTCGGCGAGCGTTCCCGTCAACCGCAGCGTCGGCACGAACGGCGTGAACGTGACGCCCTCGAACTCGCCGGAGGCCTCCGGACCCCGGAGCGACACGGCGAGGGTCTCGTCCTCCCAGCGCAACGCCAGGGGTTGGGCCCACACGGTGGTGGCGTCGTCGGTGGGGGCGGCCAGCGCCGACCACCACGTGGCGGTGGGCACGCCCCCGTCACCACCCGCCCAGGCGGTCGGTTCGGGGGCGCGGTTCTCCGACGGCGTGGGGGCGAGCGCGCGCCCCTGGACCACCGGGGCGACGGCACGATCGGCGGTGCCCTCGTCCATCACGATCTCCATGGGCAGCGGGGCCGGTGGCACGTCGGGTGTGGCCGCCCGACCGAGGAGCCAGCCGGCAGCGGCCAGGACCACCACGGCCCCGCCCATGCCGGCGGCCAGGCGTGCCTCGGACATCATCACTCGGCGACGACGTGGTCGGCGTCGGTGAACACGATCGGCGGTGCGTCCTCCGGCGCGGAGGACAGGTCGATACGGGCCTCGAAGCGGATGCCCGGGACGAGGTCGGCCATCGCGTCGGCATCCGGACGGATCCGCACGTTCACGAGCTCGGATGTGGTCGGTTCGTGCTCGGTGCCGAGCAGCGGCACCGCCGAGATCAACTCGCCCGGAATGGTGCCGTCGAGTGCGGAGGAGCGGAGCTCCACGAGCATGCCCCGACGCAGCGAGTCGAGCGTCTCCGGACGGACCGCGGCGATGACGTACATCGCGGTCGGGTCGAACACCGTGGCGACGGGGGTGCCCGGCAACGTGACGGCACCCTCGAGGGTGTCGATCGACACGAAGCGGGCGTCGAACGGGGCGGAGATGTCGTAGGTCTCGATGCCTTCGCCGTCGATGGTCATCGACTCGAGACGGGCGATCGGCGTGCCCGCCGGCAGCACCGAGTCGCGCAGGTCGGCGGCCGAGACGTAGACCTCGTCGACGATCGCCGGACGGATCGGGGCCAGCGGCACGGCCTGCGCGGTGAGGATGCCGTCGTTCAGCGTCACCGAGTCGGCCGTCCGGATCCGGAACGAGACCTCCGGGATGATCAGCCAACCGAGCACACCGAGGAAGACGGCGGCCACGAACAGCGAGAAGATCCGCGACGCCACCGTGTTGCCGGGTTTCGGCACGGGGGTGAAGGGCATCTCCTCGGGATCGATCCAGGTCGCCTGCAGGTTGGTGGTGGCGCGGGGCCCGGCCGGGGCGGCCTCGACCGGCGCGGCGACGTACTGGATCACCGGCGCACCGCCGCCGTTGCCGTCGAGCACGATCGCGGGATCGCTCTCGGTGACGACCGGATCGGAGGCCCGGCGGCCCGTGCGGACGCCGGTGCGGGTCTGCTGCTGCAGGCCCCGCCCTTCGGCCAGGAGCTTGTCGAGATCAGACGGGGAGGGCATCGGTCGGGGCTTTCTCGTGGTGGGCGAGGTAGTCGCGCAGCATGGCGAGGGTCTCTTCGTCGGTCGGCTCGAGCTCTTCGGCCTCGCGGGCCTGGCGCTCGGAGCGGATACCGCCGAACAGGATCGACATGACGATGATGAACTGCAGGATCACGAACCCCGAGGCGATGAGCGTCGAGGTCGGGTTGCGGCCGGGCACGGCCCAACCGAAGAACAACGAGACGAGGCCGAGGGCGGCCACGAACAGGTGGGGGGCGATGATCCGCGGGTTGAAGCGACCGCCACGGGTGTTGGTGGCCGACCAGCTGGCCTTCTGTTTCATGGCCGTGGCGAGCAGCGCCCGCACGTGGGCCGGTGCGGCCGCCATCGACACGAGGATGGCCGACGGTCGGATCTTGCCGGCCTGGAGGAACGGCACCGCCACGGTGAGGAAGTAGAAGGGCACGTAGTGGATGGCCCAGTCCCACACACTCGCCGAGATCGGCGACTTGTCGGCCAACAGGTAGATCGGCGACATGAAGGCGAAGATGATCGTCGCCACCGACAGGGCGTAGTGGCTCGGGACCAGCATGTACTGGATCTTCTGGCTGAGCGTCAGTCGGTGAGAGCGCAGCAACTTCGACCACAGCAGGATCTCCCAGCCGCCGGACGCCCAGCGGAACTGCTGCTTGATGAACGCGCCGAGCCGATCCGGCGTGAGGCCCTGGGTGAGCACCTTCGGCAGGAACACCGTGCGCCAGCCGCGGCGGTGGAACTCGAGGGAGGTCCAGATGTCCTCGGAGTTCGAGCCGATCCAGATGCCGCCCTCGGGGTACTCCTCACCGAGTGCGGTGATCGGACGCTCGACGGGATCCCCGTCGCGGCGGGCGCCGGCCTTGGCCCGCTCCCGTCGGGTCGGCTCACGGGTGGTGAGCGACTTGAGGGCCGCCCGGCGGTAGACGACGTTCGTGCCCACGCAGAACGTCGAGTTCGAGGCGTTCTTCGCCGGCATGATCGCCTCGTAGAACAGCTCCTGGGAGACGGCCGCGCCCTCGGACACCATGTTGTTCGGGGCGATGTCGTAGGTCTGCGGGGTCTGCACCATCGCGATCGACGGGTTGGCGATCAGATGGGGCAACGTCTGGGTCAGCATGTCCGGACGCGGCACGTGGTCGGCGTCGAGCACCACCGCGAAGCGTCCGGTCGTGCGCTGGATGGCGGCGTTGACGTTGCCGGCCTTCGCATGGGCGTTGGTCTCGCGCTTGAGGTAGCCGATGCCGAGTTCGTCGGCGATCTGGCGGATCAGCGGGTTCTTGCCGTCGTCGAGGATCCAGGTGTTGTGGGGCAGGAGCATGTCCCGCGCCGCGATGGCGGTCTTGGTGGTGAGGTGGGCCGGCTCACCGGCGCAGCAGATGAAGACGTCGGTGGCCGGGGTCGGGATCTCCCCGGTCAGCAGCGAGCGCCGGATGACGGCGAGGTCTTCCGGCTCGGGGATGTCGGACCGGTAGGACACGAGGGTCGACCAGATGCCGATGGTGTGCAGCACCACGATCGACTCGGCGATCACGGTGAGCACCCAGAGCAGCGGCGAGTTCTCGTGGGCCCGGTCGTAGACGAAGGTCAGGTACCAGCCGGCGCACGCGAGGCCGAGGATGACGGCGAACTTGGTCGACTGCTGGAAGTCACGCCAGGGCACGTCGTGCTGTTCGACGGGCGGGGGAGCGAACGGATGTCGGATGACCTCGATCTCGTCGCCGTCGATCTCGGTGGCGAGCTCGGCCGTCTCGGTGGCCGGCCGCTGGTCGGCGGCGCGACGGTTCTTCCGCTTGCCGATCATCGGGCGTCGCCGCCGGGTTCGGACTCGAACTCGTCGCGAGCCCGCTGCTCACACTCGAGGAGGTAGATGAGCTCGCCGAGTGCCTGCTGGGTCGCCTCGATCCGGGCTTCGATCCGGTCGGTGGCCCGGCGGCGGGGGAGCGGATCGGCGCCGGGTTCCACAGGGGGGAGTTCGTTCTCGGGGGTGTCGAGCCCCGACGGGCGAGCGGCGACGGAGCGGGCCACGGGCTCGATGGAGGGTTCGACGGTGGTGGTGGCGCTGCTGCCGGGAGCCCGGTGGTACTGGGTCGGCGCGAGCGGATCGTCGAGCAGTTCGGTCATGTCCTCCGAGCCGGCGGCCGCCGTGGCGGCGAGCGCCTCGAGCACCCGGTCGAGGTAGGCCTGGAGTTCGGCGTTCTCCGCCTGGAGGTCCGCGATCGTGTCGGCGAGCTCCGCCGTCGTGTCGTCGATCTCGGCCGTGTCCATCGGTTCGTCGACCACGTCGAGCGCACCGGTGTCGTCGTGATCGACGGTCTCGTCGTCTCGGGACTGGAGACGCACGGTGGGTGCGGGGGTGGGGGTGCGGTCCACGGGGGGAAGGCGAAGGTCGGTCATGGGGTGCTCCATCGACATCGGGGCGATGCTGTCGCCCCTTCCATCGGGAGTCGGCCGCGGTCCGTGAGGTCGGCCACCGGCCGTGTCGCCGAGGTGGACACGCTTCGAAAACGGCATCTACGCAGGGAGAACGAAGCGGGCCTGGGTGAGGTGCACCTGGGGGGTCGTGCGGTTCTCCCCACGGTCCGTGAGGGGTCATTTGGGCCGCAAGGACCAGCGCGACCGGAGTCGCCTCACCCGTGTATCCCGCGGGTTCGGGAGTGGATCCGGCCGCTCGGGCGGCGACCGGCACCGCTCAGGTGGCGACCGGCACCGCTCAGGCGGCGACCGGCACCGCTCGTCGGGAGTTCTCGGCGATCGCCGAGGCGATCTCACCCACGCGGGGCAGCGGCAGATCGTGGGCCATGTCGTTGAACATGAGCAGCCGCGAGCCGGGCACGGCCTCGGCGGTGGCCATGCCACCCGAGGGCATCACGAGCAGATCCCGCATGCCGTGGATCACCAGCGTCGGCACGTCGAGGGTCCGCAGCGCCCCGGTGCGATCCGGTGTGTTGATGATGGCCATCGTCTGGCGGGAGACGCCCGCGGGTCGGTAGCTCCGGGCCTGCTCGCCCCGGATGCGATCGGCGGCACGCTCGGCGTCGAAGTGCGGTCCGGCGATCGACCGCCAGATCGTCATCGAGGCCTCGAACCGCTTGGCCGGGTCGCGGTCGATCCGGGCGTAGGCGGGCAGCAGCATGGGCGACATGCGCCCGACGCGGCGTGAGCCGGTGGTCGACATGATGGAGCACAGGCTCCGGACCTTCGCCGGGTGCTCGATCGCCATGAGTTGGGCGATCATGCCGCCCATCGACGCACCGACGACGTGGGCCGAGCCGATGCCGAGGTGGTCGAGGAGTGCGGCGGCGTCGTCGGCCATGTCGGACAGGGTGTAGCCGGGGTCGGGAGCCCGTCCGGTGAGCATCGCCTTGGCCTGGGCCGCCGGTGTCATCGGCGGGGTGGAGAACTCCGTCGAGAGCCCGGCGTCGCGGTTGTCGAACCGGATGACCTCGAAGCCCTCGGCCACGAGAGCCTCCACCAACTCCGGCGGCCACGAGGTGAGCTGCCCGGCGAGTCCCATGACGAGCAGCAGCGGTTCGCCCGTCCCGGTCCGCTCGTATTCGATGGTGATGCCGTTGAGGTCGACCGCGGTCATGCGTCGACGGTACCGCTCCGGGCCGATGCCGTCGGATTCCGGGCCCCAGGGTGGCTCGTCGATGGCATGCTCGTCGGGATGCGACTCGGGATCGACCTCGACGGTGTGGTGGCGCAGTTCCATCGCGGATGGATGGGACGCCACGCCGAGGAGTTCGGCTCGTCACTGGATCCGTCGATGGTGCACGGCTGGGACGGGCTCGATCGTCTCGGCGGCTTCGCCGACATGGACGAGTTCTGGCGGTGGTTCCGCAACGGCGACGGGGCCAGCTGTTTCCGTCATCTCGAGCCCTACCCCGGCGCGATCGAGACCCTCACCCGCCTGGCCGGCGCCGGCTACGAGATCGTGGTGATCACCCACAAGTTCGACTGGGCCGTCGCCGACACCTTCGCCTGGCTGTCCGACGTCGGCATGCCGTCACGGGAGGTGCACATCATCGAGCAGAAGCACCGTGTCGACTGCGACGTGTACCTCGACGACTCGCCGTTCGTGCTGCCCCAGCTCGTCGCCCATCATCCCGACGCACTCGTGTGCCGCTTCGTGCGCGGCTGGAACGAGCCGGTGTCGGGCGCGGTCGACGTCGTCGACTGGCCGGCCTTCGAACAGACCGTCATGAACCGTTCACACGCCCCGGGCGGCCGCCCCTTCTCGATCCGTTAGCTTCGCCCGTGTGGGGCCCGACCCGCGGGCCCGGGAGAGGAGGCATGCGATGCATCGCATGTGGAAGTTGTTGAGCATGCTGTTCGCCATGGCGTTGGTCGCCGCGGCGTGCGGCAGTGACGCCGCCGACGTCGTCGACGGTGCGACCGATGCCGTCGAGGACGCGGCCGACACCGCGACCGACGCCGCCGAGGACGTCGTCGACGAGGCCGAAGAGGCCATGGAGGACGACGAGCACTCCGACGAGGAGCACTCCGAGGACGCCATGGACGACGAGGGCGCCATGCAGGACGACTGGCCCGAGACGCTCGTGTTCACCCTGACCCCGTCGCAGGAGACCGGTGGCCTGATCGAGACCGCCACCCCGCTCGCCGAGATGTTGTCCGAGCGCCTCGGCATCCCGGTCGAGCCGCTCGTGCCCACCGACTACGCGGGTGTGATCGTGGCGCTCGAGTCCGGCCAGGCCCAGATCGCGGGCGGCCTCGGCCCCCGTCAGATGGTCCAGGCCGAGGAACAGGCTGGCGCCGAGCTCATCCTCCAGTCGGAGCGCTTCGGCTCGCTGCTCTACGTGACCCAGTGGTTCACGAACGACCCCGACACCTACTGCGACGACGCTCCCGTGGCGGACGAGGACGGGTACCTCTTCTGCAACGGCGTGCTCGATGCGGCCTCCGCCGCCGACGGCCCGATCGGTGCCGATCAGCTGCCGAAGCTCGAGGGCGTGACCGTGTCGTTCGTCGACCAGGGCTCGACCTCCGGCTACGCCATCCCGGCGCTCCAGCTGGCCCAGGCCGGCGTCGATCCGCTCGACGGTGTCGACGGGCTGTTCGCCGGTGGACACGACAACTCGGTCCAGGCCGTCTACGACGGCGACGCCGCCGTCGGTGTGTCGTTCAACGACGCCCGGGGCACCATCGCCGAGGCCAACCCCGACGTCGGTGAGAAGGTCGTCGTGTTCGGTTGGTCCGGTCCGATCCCGAACGACGGGTTCGCCGTCGCCGGCGATCTGCCGCCCGACCTCGTGTCGGCCATCACCGACGCCTTCGTCGACATCGCCGGCACCGAGGACGGCAACGCCCTGCTGTCGGAGCTCTACAGCATCGACGACCTGGTGCCGGTCACCTCGAGCGACTACGACGTCATCCGTGACCTCGAAGTGGAGCTCGGTGACCTGCTCGAGTAGTCCGAGCACCGGACACATCACCCCGCGGCGGGGCGCCTGCGTGCGCCCCGCCGGGGTGGTGGCCCGGTGATCCGGTTCCGCGACGCCTCCGTCGTCTACGACGGTGGCGTCCGCGCGCTGTCGAACCTCGACCTGGAGATCGGCGACGGCGAGTTCGTCGTCGTGGTCGGACTGTCCGGTGCGGGCAAGTCGACCCTGATCCGGGCCGTCAACGGTCTCGTGCCCCTGACGTCCGGACACCTCGAGGTGAACGGCCGTGAGGTGCCCGGACTCGACCGCACCGGTCTGCGGGAGCTGCGCTCCGAGGTCGGCATGGTCTTCCAGGGGTTCAACCTCGTCGACCGCACGAGTGTGCTGAACAACGTGCTGATGGGTCGTCTGCACCGGGTCCCCACGTGGCGGACCCTGCTCGGGCGGTACCCGGCCGACGACGTCGCCCTGGCCGCGGCCGCACTCGACCGCGTCGGCATCCTCGACAAGGCCCGGGTGCGGGCCAATCACCTGTCGGGCGGTCAGCGCCAGCGTGTCGGCATCGCCCGGGCACTCGCCCAGGAGCCGTCGATCATCCTGGCGGACGAACCCGTCGCCAGTCTCGACCCGCCCACGAGCCACGTGGTGATGCGCTATCTCAAGCAGATCTCGAACGAGCTCGGCATCACCACGGTCGTGAACCTCCACTTCCTCGATCTGGCCACGGCCTATGCCGATCGGATCATCGGGCTGCGTGCCGGGGAGCTCGTGTTCGACGGGCCCGGGGAAGACTGCGACGCCGCCGTGTTCGAGTCGATCTACGGGCGGTCGCTCACGGCGGACGACACGATGGACAAACAGGCGGCGATGTGACGCCGCACGCCACCGCTTCGTGACCGACGCCGCCGTCGACCGCCTGCCACCGCGCCCGGCTCCCGGCCGGTTCACGGTGCTGTCCGGACTCGGCGCGCTCGTGCTCACGGTGCTCACCGCCCGCGCCGTCGACTTCGACCCGACCGGCCTCGTCACCGACCTCACCCGACCCAACAGCGTCGTCGAGGGGCTCCTCGATCCCGACTGGTCGCAGATCTGGTCGCGCCGGTCCCGCCGTGCGTTCATCGAGACCCTCCAACTCGCGGTCCTCGGCACGGCCGGCGGGTCGATCGTCGCGCTGCCGCTCGCGCTCTACGCCACCGACTACGGCGCACCGAACCGGGTGGTGCAGGTGGTGCTGCGCCTGATCAACTCCGTGATCCGGTCGTTGCCCGATCTGTTGTGGGCACTGCTGTTCGTCTCCGCCGTCGGCATCGGGGCGCTGTCCGGCCTGCTGGCGTTGTTCTTCTTCTCGATCGCCGTGGTCTCGAAGCTCACCGCCGACACGCTCGACGGGATCGATCGGGGCCCGATCGAGGCGGGAGTCGCCGCCGGGGCCTCGAACACCTCGATGCTGCGCACCGCCGTGTTGCCCCAGATCCTGCCGTCGTACGTCTCGTTCGTGCTCTACGGCTTCGAGATCAACCTGCGGGCCTCCGCGGTGATCGGCCTCGTCGGTGCCGGCGGCATCGGCGAGCGGATCCAGTTCTTCCAGGGCCGGGGCGAGTGGGACAAGTTGTGGGGCCTCGTGCTGCTGTTCTTCCTCGTGGTCTTCCTCGTGGAGCGCATCTCGATCGTGCTCCGTCGGAGGTTGGTGTGACGACCGTCGACCGGGGCGCGGTCACCCGGATGCCCGAACCCACCCGGGAGTGGTGGCGGCCGGTGACCTGGGCCGTCGTCATCGCCCTGGCCGCGTGGTCGTTGTGGGGCCTCGACGCCCGGTGGGAGCGTCTGCTCGACGCTCCGGCCGATCTCTGGGATCTCGGACGTCTGCTCTTCTCGGACATGGCGTTCGAGCGGACCGGCGACCTGCTGGTCGACATGTGGGAATCGATCGCGATCGCCTGGCTCGGCACGATCATCGCCGGGATCGTGGCGTTGCCGTTGTCGTTCCTGGCCGCCGAGAACCTCGCCGGTCGGTTCACCACGCTCGTCGTGCGCCAGGTGCTCAACCTGCTCCGTGCGATTCCCGAGGTGATCCTCGCCATCGCGTTCATCCCCCTGCTGGGCCTCACGCCGATGGCCGGTGTCATGGCGATCGGCGTCGGCTCGATCGGCACACTCGGGAAGCTGTTCGCCGAGGTCATCGAGGCCATCGACGACGCTCCGGTCGAGGCGGTCGACGCCGTCGGGGGTTCCCGGCTCCAGCGCCTGCGTTGGGGTGTGGTGCCCCAGGTGCTGCCGGAGATCTCGTCGTTCCTGCTCTACCGGTTCGAGATCAACGTGCGTGCCTCTGCCGTGCTCGGGGTGATCGGCGCCGGCGGCATCGGCGGCACCATCGCCCAGACCCTGCAGTTCAAGCAGTTCGAGGTCGCCGGTCTCGGGCTCGTGATCGTCGTGGTCGCGACGATCGGGGTCGACATCGTGTCGGGTGCGATCCGTCGGCGGATCCTGCGGGGACCGTCCCGAGGCTGAGCCGGCGGCGACTAGGTTCCGCCCATGACCGACACCCCCTGGACCGGCGATGCCGTCTCCCTCGTGGAGGCCTTCCGAGCGGGGGAGCGCAGCCCCGTCGAGGAGATGACGGCGACGCTCGCCGCCATCGAGGCCTCGGATCTCAACGCCGTCTCCCATCTCGACCCCGAGCGTGCGCTCGCCGGCGCGGCCGCAGCCGACGTGTCGGCGCCGTTCGGGGGAGTGCCCTTCGGCGTGAAGGAGCTCGATCGGGTGGCGGGGTGGCCGAACACCGGTGCCTCCCTCGCACTCGCCGACCGGGTCGCGGAGACCACCGACACCAAGATCGCCCGGTTCGTCGCGGCCGGGGGTGTGCCGTTCGGTCTCACGACCTCCTCGGAGTTCGGCGGGGTCAACCAGACCGACACCCGCCTCAACGGGCCGACCCACAACCCGTGGCGCCACGGCCTCACGCCCGGGGGATCCTCCGGCGGCTCGGCCGCCGGTGTGGCCGGAGGACTGTTCACGATCGGCACGGGCGGAGACGGTGGCGGATCGATCCGGATCCCGGCCGGCTTCTGCGGCCTCGTCGGCCTGAAGTGCACCTGGGGTCGTATCCCCCGGGGTCCCGTGGTGGGGCCCGGCAACCTCACCGCCGTGCCCGGCGTGCTCACCCGGTCGGTGCGCGACACCGCCCGTTGGTTCGACAACGTCAACGGGTTCGACGCCACCGACCCGCTGAGCCTGCCCCGTGTGGCCGGTTGGGAGGCCGGACTCGGCACCCTCGGCGACGAGCTCCGCGGCCTTCGTGTGGCGATCGTCGACGAGTTCGCCGGGTCGGTCGTGGCCGGCGAGACCATCGAGTTGGTGGCCGAGGCCGGTGCATGGCTCGTGCGCGAGGCCGGGTTGTCCCGCGTCGACCTCGAGCCGGTGATCCCCCGCAGCGGCGGTGCGTGGTCGGCCACCGGCGGTCTCGGCCTGCTGGGCGCCCTCGGCGACCGCTACCCGGACGCCGTCGACCAGCTCACCACCCTGATGCGCCTCGGTGTCGAGGGCACCGTGAGGCACTACGACGCCCATGTCGCCGTGCAGGCCGAGCGCACGCGGGTCGAGCTGAACGAGGCGATGGCGGCGATGTTCGCCGAGGTCGACCTGGTCGTCACCGCGACGAACCCGCACACGGCCTTCAACGCATCGGGTCGACTGCCCGAGGACTTCGGCGGCAAGACGGCACGACCGATCAACAACGGCGCCCTGACGATCCCGTCGAACATCTACGGCAACCCGGGGATCTCGATCCCGATCGGGGTGTCCTCCGACGGACTGCCCGTCGGGATGCAGGTCATCGCCGGCCACCACCGCGAGCCGCTGCTGCTCGAGCTCGCCCACCTGGTCGAGCGGGGTCGACCCTGGCCGCTCGTGGCGCCGGGCGTCTGATCGTCGGGCGGCGTCCGCTCAGGCGACGACCCGGATCGGGACCCAGCCCCGGACCGAGTTGATCATGAACACGGCGTCGGCCCGCTCCAGGTCGGCCACGCTCAGCACGGTCTCACGCACCTTGTCGTAGGCGAGCAACTCGGCCCGGAGGGTGCCCGGCAGGAGCCCGGCACCACGGTGCGGTGTGACGAGTTGGCCGTCGATCTCGAGCACGAGATTGCCGATCGTCGTCTCGCACAGTTCACCGCGCTCGTTCACGAGCACGACGTCGGGAGCCTCGGGGAATCGGGCCCGGGCCGCGTCGTAGCGAGACCGATCGGTGGTCTTGTGGCGGAGCCGGCCATCGTCGGAGGCCACCGGCACCGGGTCGATCGGCAGGGTCCAGTGTTCCCCGCGAGCGAGCGCGGCCGGGCGGGTCCGGTGGTCGACGGCGACGGAGCCGTCGGCCGCGAGGCGGAGACGGAGGACACCGGAGCCGAGCCGGGCGGCCTCGCTCCGGAGCCGATCGGTGAGGGCCAGCCGGTCGGCGGGCCGGCCGAGTTCGAGTGCGGAGTGGCACATCCGGTCGACGTGTTCGTGGAGCAGGATCGGGTCGCCGTGGGCGACCGCCACGGTCTCGAGCAACTCGAAGCGGCCGGTCGCGGCGTCGAGGACCCGCGACTTCGTGTGGGCCTCGGCCCACTCGTCGTCGATGTCGGAGTCCCACACGATGCCGCCGCCGACGCCGTAGGTGGCGGTGCCCCGGTCGTGGTCGATCCAGGCGGTGCGGATCGCCACGTTGAGCTCGGCCCA
The DNA here is from genome assembly GCA_020630195.1 of Acidimicrobiales bacterium. Taxonomy (GTDB): domain Bacteria; phylum Actinomycetota; class Acidimicrobiia; order Acidimicrobiales; family SZUA-35; genus JAHDBV01. The sequence continues at coordinate 16,957 of JAHDBV010000006.1, read as the reverse complement.
GCCGTCGGGGGAGATCACTCCCGCGGTGCCGCAGTAGATGCCGCGTCCGTCGGGTTCGAGCTCGGTGATGATCCGGCTGGTCGAGTACTTCGGCGCCCCCGTGATCGAGGCAGCGGGGAACGTCGCCCGCAGCAGGTCGGCGAGGCCGACGTCGGTGTCGCAGACCACCCTCGAGACCATCTGGTGGACGGTCGGATAGTGCTCGACGTCGTGCAGCTTCGTGACCCGCACGCTCCCGACCCGGGCCACTCGCCCGAGGTCGTTGCGCATCATGTCGCAGATCATCGTGTTCTCGGCCCGGTCCTTGACCGAGGCGACGAGCTCGGCGGCGAGGGCGGCATCGATCCGCTCGTCGGGGTCGCGACGGCGGGTGCCCTTCATGGGTGCGGTCTCCACGCGGTCGCCGTCGATGCGGAGGAAGAGCTCGGGCGAGGCCGAGGCCACCGCTGCGGCGCCGAGGTCGACGAACACGGCGTGATCCCGGGTCCGGGCGGCGACGAGATCCTCGAAGAAGCCCAGCGCGTCGCCGGACAGGTCGGCGTCGAGGCGGAACGTGTGGTTGACCTGGTAGGTGTCGCCGGCGGCGATGGCGTCGTGGACCCGCGTGAGGTCGCGGCCGTAGCGGTCCCGGTCGATGCGGGGGACCCATTCGCCGACCCGGTAGTCGCCGCCGCGGGGCAGCGGGCCGTCGTCGGCTCGTTCGAAGAGGCCGAAGGCGACGAGCGGGACCCGAACGTCTCGTCGTGCCGTGAGGCCGGGATCGAACGCGGGGGTGGCGTCGTAGGAGATGAAGCCGACGGCCCAGCGGCCGGCGGCCACCTCGGCCTCGAGGCGGTCGAGTGCCGGCTGGACCTCGTCGAGGTGCCAGGCGATCACGTGATCGGCAGCGTCGGTGAACGACAACCAGCCACCGTCGGGGCGGCGGACCTGCGCTCTTGCGGGGATGACGTCGGGCCGGACCGCCACGGCGTCATCGGCGATGCCGGGGGGCACCGGTCGATCCGCGGCGGTGTCGCGGCGCGTCGGTGGGGTGGTGGAGCCGGGGGTGTGGTGTGTCATCTCAGCACCAATGCAACGTCGCCGGTGTCGGGAGAGTTCCCGGAGGCGCTGATGTTCGCCCAGCGTCGGCCCGCGCGTCACCCCGTTCCCAGCGGGCTTCCACTCCTCGGAATCGGTTGTCCGCCCCGTGGAAGGGCGTCGGCGCCGGCCGCGGTCAGGCGGCGTTGTGGTCGGCGACCATCGAGCGGGCGATCACCTTCAGGCACAGGGTCTCGTCCGCGCCCTCGAAGATGCTCAGCACCCGGGCGTCGACGAACAGACGCGAGACCGTGTACTCCTCGGCGTACCCCATGCCACCGTGGATCTGGAGCGCCTCACGGGTGACCCACTCGGCGGCCTTGCAGACGTAGGCCTTGATGAGCGTGGCCTCCATCTTGCCTTCACCCTTCGCCATCATCCGGCCCACCTGATAGGCGAACTGCCGGCTGGCCTGGATGATCGCGGCCATCCGGCCGAGCTTGGCCCGGGTGAGCTGGTACTCGACGATGTTCTCGCCGAACACGACGCGGTTCTGGGCGTAGTCGAGGGCCTCCTCGTAGGCGGCCTGCATCACGCCCACCGCACGGGCCGCGGTCTGGAGTCGGCCGTTCTCGAACCCGGCCATCTGGTAGTAGAACCCGCGGCCCTCACCGTCGGCGCCGCCGATCAGGTTCTCGGCCGGCACGAACCAGTTGTCGAAGGCGATCTCGTAGGAGTGCATGCCCCGGTAGCCGATGGTGTCGATCGGGCGGGCTTCCATGGTCCCGGTGCCGAAGTCGTGGTCGGCGGAGTTGACGAAGCCGTGCCCGTCGCCACGCTCCTTCGGCACGATCAGGATCGACAGGCCCCGGTGGCCCTTCGACCGGTCGGCGTCGGTCCGGGCCAGGACCATGAGCACGTCCGCTCGGGCGCCGAACGTGCACCAGGTCTTGGTGCCGTTGACGAGGAAGCCGGTGCCGTCGTCGGTCCGGGTCGCGGTGACCTTCACCCCGGCGACATCGGAGCCGTAGTCGGGCTCGGTCACGGCGACGGCGTTCATGATCTCGCCCGTCGCGAGACGGGGGAGCCAGGCCTGCTTCTGATCCTCGGTGCCACCGGCTTCGAGGGCCCGGGCGAGGATCTCGGGGCGGGTGATCAGCGATCCCGCCGCGCCGAGTGAGCCACGGGAGAGTTCCTCGGTGGCGATCACCATGCCGTAGTAGTCCGACTCGCCGCCGGTGGCGAAGCCGCCGTACTCCTCGGGGATCGAGAGGCCGAACAAGCCCATCTCGGCGAGGCCCTGGATCAGCTCCTCGGGGATGTCGGAGTTCTCGCGGTGGATGTGCTCGGCGACCGGGACGACCTGGTCCTCGGCGAACCGTCGGAACGTGTCCTGGACGAGCTCGAAGTCGTCGTCGAGGTGGCGGTCGCCGGGGGTCTCGGCGAACGAGGCGAGCACGGCGGGGTCGCGCCAGGCGGCCACGAAGTCGCGAGCGCCGTCGAGGGCGTCGGCGGCAACACCCCACATCGCTTCCCGACCCCACAGCTTCGACCCGAGATCGGCGATGGCGTCGGCCACGAACAGGCAGGTCAGGCCGCCCTCGTCGTCACCCTTGGCGCCGTAGTCGAGCATCGAGCGAGCGGTCTCCACCGCCGCGGCGGCGTGGGCGATGTCGTAGGCGAGGACCTGATCGGCGTCGACCGAGCCGGTCTCGGCGAGACGGGCCACCGCCGATCGCACGACGGCGGCGGCGAGCTCGATCGCCTCGGTGGCGGTGGTGAGGTCGGGTTGGGGGCGTGTCGACGCTGACATGGCGGCGAACGGTAGTGGCCGTGCTAACTGGCACGCACATCCCAGCTAGCGCGCTCGTGCAAGGGCCTCGGCCAACTCGTCGATGGAGGGGCGGTCGTCGGGCCCCGCTCCGGCGAATCGCCAGCGGACGGAGCCGTCGCCGCCGAGCACCACGTCGCCGCCGAGCTGGAGCGTGTCGGCCCCGGGGCCGTCCCGCCCGAGTCGCTGCGGGCGTCCGCCCGCCCGGAGCAGTTCGAGGTAGCGACGCCCGGCGCGCCACCCCCAGACCCGCCAGCGTCGGCCCCGGCCGTAGCCGAGGGCTCGATAGAGCCGCCGCTCGGTGTCGGCGACGAAGCGGTGGGGGACGCCGAGGTGCCCACGATGCGCAGCGAGCCGATCGGGCGCGTCGAACGTGACGACGACGACCTCGAGGTCGCCGCCCGCGGCCTCCACCAGACGATCGTGATGCTCCGCCACGTCGACGACGTGGGCCTGACAGGGCAGTCAGGCGAGGTGGCGATGGAAGACCAGCAGCACCGGATGTCCGGGCGCCACCGGCGGCGACCACGGCCGACCGCGATCGTCGACGAGTTCGACGTCGGGGAGCCGGCGGGGGAGTGGGGTGGTCACGGCCGGGACAACCGGAGCGACGGCGCCCGGCATTCCCGGCTTTCGCCCGGCGGCCGCCCCCGGGTACCGTCGCCGCCGGTCCCGACACCACGACGGGGCCGTCTCGCCACCCCCACGAGGAGCAGATCGATGACGATCCACGAGCGCCCCTTCGGTCGGTATCTGGAGGACTTCCAGGCCGGCGACATCTACCGGCACTGGCCCGGCAAGACGATCACGGAGGCGGACGACCACCTCTTCTGCATGATCACCATGAACCACCACCCGTTGCACTCCAACGTGTGGTTCGCCGAGAACGAGACCGTGCACGGCAAGAACGTCGTGGTCGGCAACCTCGTCTACTCCTTGGTGCTCGGCATGAGCGTGCCCGACGTGTCGGGTGCCGCCATCGCCAACCTCGAGATCGAGTCGTTGCGGCACTCCAAGCCGACGTTCCACGGCGACACGATCTACGCCGAGACCAAGGTGCTCGCCACCCGTGAATCGTCCAAGGGCGACCGCGGCATCGTCACCGTCGAGACCAAGGGCCTGAACCAGCGCGGCGAAGAGATCTGCTACTTCAAGCGCAAGGTCCTCGTCTGGAAGCGCGACGCCGCACCGGTGCGCAAGCGCCCCTACGGCGACGACATCTGGGACGAGTCGTGAGTTCCGGCGCCCGATGAGGCGCCGTTTCCACCCGTCCCGTCGAGCGCCCGGAGTACGGCCGTGACCGCCGCGCTCGAACGTGGGCGGTCCGAGATGGCCTCGGGGCTGCTCGGCGCGGGCATCGCCGTGTCGGCGTGGGCCGCCGGCAGCGTCGTGGTCAAGGCGATCTCCCTCGACGGCCTGGCCGTCGGGGTCTACCGCTTCGGTGTGTTCGTGCTCGGCGCCGTGGTCGTGATGCAGCTGCGTGGCCAGCGGCTCCGGCCGGGCATCGTGCGCGACTCGGCGCTCGGTGGGTTGGCCCTCGGGGCCGACATCGCGTTGTTCTTCTCCGCCGTGAAACTCACGAACGTCGTCAACGCCACGCTGATCGGCTCGTTGCAGCCGATCCTCGTCGGCGTCGTGGCGGCGAAGTTCTTCGGCGAGTCGATCCGTGGCCGCGATGCGGCCTGGTCGCTCGTCGCCCTGCTCGGCGTGTTCGGGGTGATCCTCGCGTCGAACGGCACGCCGGAATGGTCGGCGGCGGGCGACCTGCTGGCGGTCGGTGCGCTCATCTCCTGGAGCGGCTACTTCATCGCCTCGAAGCAGTCGAAGGGGCGGATGACGCCGATGGAGTTCACCGTCGGCACCGCGATCTGGGTCGTGCTGATCAACCTCCCCCTCGCCGTCGCCTTCGGCCAGGACCTCTCGTGGCCCGGCGGCGCCGACTGGCTCGGCATCGGCGCCTCGGTCCTGCTCGGCGGGGTCGTCGGCCACATCCTCATGAACTGGTCGTTGGTCCGCATCCCGTTGTGGGTCGGCTCGACCTTCACCCTGCTGATCCCCGTGGTCGCGTCGCTCATCGCCTGGGTGTTCCTCGGCGAGGCGCTCAGCTGGGCCCAGGGGGCCTGCATGGCGCTCGTGCTGTTCGCCCTGTTCGTCATCGTGCGCGGGCAGGCCTCACCCGCCGCGGCGCCGAGCGAACCGGAACCCGAGCCCCAACCGGCGTGACCCGACCGGTCGCCGCCCTGCCGGTCGCCGCGACCGACCGTCTCCTCGCCTGGTTCGCCGAGGACGGACGGGACCTGCCGTGGCGCCGGACCCGGGACCCGTGGGCGATCCTCGTGAGCGAGCTGATGCTCCAGCAGACCCAGGTGGCCCGCGTGGTCGACCGGCTCCCTCGATTCCTCGAGCGTTTCGGGCAGCCGGTCGACGCGGCGGCGTCGGTGGCCGAGGTGATCGACGAGTGGCAGGGCCTCGGGTACAACCGGCGGGCGGTCAATCTGCATCGTGCGGCGGTGGCCATGGTCGACGACCACGGCGGACGGGTGCCACGCGAACTCGCCGAGTTGCTCGCACTGCCCGGGATCGGCCCCTACACCGCCCGGGCGGTACGGGCGTTCGCGTTCGAGTGTGACGACGCCGTGGTCGACACGAACATCGGCCGGATCCTCGCCCGGGTCGTGGGGCAGCGATTGACCCCATCGGCGGCTCAACGCACCGCCGATGCGTGGGTGCCGATCGGCCGCGGCTGGGAGTGGAACCAGGCGATCATGGAGCTCGGTGCCCTCCGGTGCCGGCCGACGCCGCGCTGCGACGGCTGCGCGCTCGCGGCCGCGTGTCGGTGGCATCTCGACGGCCACCCCGAACCCGACCCCTCGGTGCGGTCGGCCGCCGTGTCGACGGGCCAGTCCCGGTTCGAGGGATCCGACCGTCAGGGCCGGGGCCGCCTCGTCGACGCCCTCCGGCTCGGCCCGGTCGCCGACGGCGATCTCGGAATGGTCATGGGTTGGCCCGGCGACCACGAACGGGCGCGGCGGGTCGCCGTGACCCTGGTGGCCGACGGTCTCGCCGTGCACGACGGCGGGACCTGGCGCCTGCCTTGACCGCCGTTGGCCTCGCTGGGACGTGTCAGCCGGCGGTGAGGCGCTCGACGAGGGCGTCGACCGCCTGTTCGGCGATCACCCGCATCTCCTCGTCGGTCCGATCCTGGATCGGGTGTTCGACGAAGAGACGTTCCGGCTGGAACCCGAGCGCATCGCCCTGGGTCTGGGCCGCGTCGACGAAGACCGCCGAGGCGACGAACACACCGGGCACACCCCGACGCTCGAGATCCGTGATGTCGTGCACACTGCACGACGTGCACGAGCCTCAATCGGCGAGTGCCTCGATCACGGCATCGCAGTTGGTGGCGATCTCGTGGCGCAGGTCGACCGGTGCCGGCTTGGCGAAGGTCGGCTTCATGTAGCGGTGCACCGTGGCTCCGCGCTCGGTGAGCAGCTCCTCGAGCCGTCCGAGGAAGACGTCGCCCCGGGGCTTCGAGATGTCGAGCAGTCCGACGGTCTTGCCGTCGAGCGCGTCGAGGCGGGCCACGGTCTCGAGTCCCTCGGCCGCGCGTCCGGCGGTGGGGTCCAACACGACGGTCATGTCGCCTCGCTCTCGGTGGGGAAGTGGATGTCGGTCTCGCTCATGGACGGACCTCGACGGTGATCGGGTCCGAACCCTTCTCGCCACTCACCCAACCACCGATGATCGACGAGAACAAGCCGGCGTCTCCTCCGGCGTGCACGAACTGGAGGCCACCGGGCCGGAACTTCGGCAGATCGGCCTCGCCGAAGGCCGCCGGCAGCCCCTCCTCGATCCCGCCCGCACCGCGGACGAGGTCGGCGCCGCCGCGCACCAGCAGCGGTTCGATCTCGGCCATCACCCGGGCCCGGTCCCAGCCGGCCTCGCGGTAGATGCGGCCGTGTTCGGGGGAGAGCACGACGATGCAGTCGAACCCGATGATCAGCTTCGGGTGCCCGTACGCCAGCAGCAGCGCCGCGATGGTCCGGGTGAGCGACTCGGGGGTCCGTGACAGCTGGTCGATGATCGGGATCGGACCCTGACCGGCGAACAGGGTCACGGCGTCGACGCCGGGGTCGAGGCCCCGGGCCACCGACAGCGGCTCGAACGGGGAGTCGGCCTCGCGCTCGGCGAACGACCAACCGAGCTTCGACGGCGCACCCTGCATGCCCATGTCGACGCCGCCCGGCCTGCCGCCACCGAGGTTGCGCACCACGAGCTGGAGGGCCCGGCCGATCGTGGCGTTGGCCCGATTGCCCTGGCCGAGCACGTTGTTGCCCGAGTTCATGCCGATCCGCTCGGCGATCGGCCCGTTGACGATCACGACCGGGCCGGAGAAGTAGGTCGTGGCGAGCAGGCCGTGCATGTTGAACTCGTCGGTGCAGGCCGCTTCGACCGCCGCGAGCACGACGGGCAGGTACTCGGGTTTGCAGCCGGCCATCACCGCGTTGATCGCGACCTGTTCGACGGTGACGTCGACCAGGTCGGGGGGCACGGTCGTCACGATCTCGTCGGGGGCCCGTGTCGTGCCCTCGAGCATGCGGAGCACGCGAGCCTCGGTCGGGGGGACCACGGGGAGACCGTCGGTCCAGCCCCGGTCGAAGGCGGTCTCCATCTCGTCCTCGAGTTCGGCGAGTTCGATCCGGCGGGCGTGCAACGACGATCCCGAGAACCGGACGGTGAGCTCGTCGGTCATCGAGGGGTCGACCGACAGCGATCCACAGCCCGGTCGGAACGACGCGAGGCCCGGTCCGAGGTCGTCGACCCCGGTGAAGGCCTGCCACTCGTCGCGGCTCCACCCGACGATCCGTCCGGTCTCGACACCACCCTCACGGCGGATCAGCGTCGGCACGGTCTCGATGTCGTGATGCCACGAGACCGAGAGATCGGCATCGTGGATCGAGCCGATGTCGGAACAGAAGAGCGGATCGTCCTGCACCCAGATCGTGAGGCCGTCGCCCTCGACGAGTTGGCCGAGTACGGGCACGACGAGTTCACACGTCGCACAGTCCCGCTTGACGACGGCCACCAGGCCATCGTCGGGGAGGCTCGGCACGGCGGGAGTCGCGGAGGTCATGGGTGCAGGCTCCACCGTCGTCACCGTCGGATGCAAGTGGCCGACCCGTCCCGCCGGGACGCAACTCCTTGCACCGGGAAATGAGACCTTCGTCACGTGCCCTGTTCACGCAGCGTCGCCCTTCACTACTGTCGGGCAACGTCGCCGCCGTCACGGTCGGCGACGAGGGGGACACGTCGACCGATGCTCGAGATCAGCTTCTTCGGAGTGCGGGGTTCGACGCCGTGTTCGTGCCCGGACACCGCGGGCGTCGGCGGCAACACGAGCTGTGTGCTCGTGGAGGTGCCGGGCACCGAGCCGATCGTGCTCGATCTCGGCACGGGCCTGCGCTACGCCGGGGAGCATCTCTGTGGGCGCGACGAGCCGCCCACCGCGGCGACGGCGCTCGTGAGCCACCTGCACTGGGACCACATCCAGGGTCTGCCGTTCTTCGCCCCGGTGCTGCGGGCCGGCAACCACCTCACCTTCGTCGGACCCCCGCAGGAGACCTCGCTCGCGGAGGAGATCCAGTCGTTCGTCCGCCCGCCGCTGTTCCCCATCGAACTCAGCGTGCTCCCGGCCGATGTCACTTTCGTCGAACTCGCCGACGGATCGATGCCGGTCGGCGAGGCGACGGTGACCGTCGCGCCCGTCGACCACGTCGGCGCGACCAACGGGTACCGGGTCGACCACGCCGGCGGGTCGGTCGCCTATCTGCCCGACCATCAGCAGCCGGACGACTTCGTGCCCGCCGCGGCCGTCGTCGAGCTCTGCCGCGACGTCGACGTGTTGATCCACGACGCGCAGTACACACCCGAGGAGTTCGTCCAGAAGGCGACGTGGGGCCACTCGACCCCGGCGTTCGCCCTCGAAGTGGCCCTCGCCGCCGGCGCCCGCCGGTTGGTGCTGTTCCACCACGACCCGCTCCACGACGACGCACAGGTCGAGGCCATGGCCGCCGAGCTGCGAGCCGCGGTGCCCGACGGCGGCCCGGAGATCGTCGTGGCGCGCGAGGGGCTGGTCCTCACCTCCGGCACGGCCGACCTCGTCGAACCGGCGGCACCGTCGGCGGTCGTCGACCGGGAGCCGGTGGCGGGCTCCTGACGCCCGGCCGGAGTCGAACCGGTTACTCTGCGACCTCGATCGAGGAGGACCGCATGACCGACGACACCACCACCAACGCCGACGATCCCGTGATCGAGTCCGCCGACTTCCGGCGGGTGCTCGGCGCATTTCCCACCGGTGTCACGGTCGTGACCGCCGCCGGTGCCGACGGACCCGTCGGCGTGGCGATCGGCTCCTTCGCCTCGGTCTCGCTCGACCCGCCGCTCGTCGGCTTCTTCCTCGGGACCGGCTCCTCGTCGTGGCCCGGCCTCGAAGCCGCCGGTCACTTCTGTGTGAACGTGCTCGGCTCCCACCAGGTCGAGCTCTGCGGGAAGATGGCGTCGCGGGATCCCGCCAAGTTCGACGGCGTCGACGTGACCGCCGCGCCCCACACGGGTGCGCCGATCCTGCCCGACGTCCTCGCCTGGATCGACTGCCGGATCGACCGGGTGCTCGACGGCGGCGACCACCACATCATCCTCGGCCGGGTCCTCGCGCTCGACACCGTCAACGAAGACGCCGACCCGATGGTGTTCTTCAAGGGTGGGTACGGCACCTACGCCGGCTGAGTCCGGTTGCCCGACCCCGGTCGGGCCGCCCGTCCCGATCTCGCGACCCGCTTGAGGGGTTGGGTGCAACCGCTCAGGTCCGCCCCTGTCGAACGGCGGGGTGGGTGTGGTGTGATCGAGGCCATGACCAGCGCAGTCGCCTCGCCCGGCCATCGCACCCTGCCGTCCGTCCACTGGGGATGGGCCGGCGCCACGATCGCCTCGATCGTGGTGCTCGCCGTGTGGGTGCCCACCGCGCTCGTGCTGCTCGCGATCTTCGGCATCATCATCGTCACCCACGAGGGCGGCCACTTCCTCGCCGCCCGGGCCGCCGGGATGCGGCCCACCGAGTTCTACTGGGGGTTCGGCCCCGAGATCGTCGGCGTCGACGTCGGCGACTGCCGCTTCGGGCTCAAGGCCATCTTCCTCGGCGGCTACGTCAAGATCGAGGGCATGACCCCGTCCTCGGAGCTGCCCCTCGGCTTCGACGAGGCCGGCACCTACCGCAACGGCACGGCCCGCGGGCGCCTCGGCGCCATCCTCGCCGGACCCGCCGTGAACCTCGTCTCGGCCGTCGTCGCCTTCGCCGCGGCCGCCCGGGTCGACGGCTACTCGTGGGGGGTCTCGCTGCGTGCCGGCTACGAGAACGTGTGGCTCATCATCAAGGGCACGTTCCAGGCGTTCGCCGCCCTCGGTGCCCAGCCCGCCACCTATGCCAACTCGGTCGTCGACGCCGACGTCGAGGCGCCGGTCCGGTTCCTCTCCCCGGTCGCCCAGGTCGAGTGGACCCGTGTGGCCGTCGAGTCGGGCAGCGCCGGCATCCTGATCTGGTTCGGGATCCTCGCCACCGCCGTCGGCATCGTGAACCTGCTGCCGCTCCCGCCGCTCGACGGTGGCCACGCCGTGACCGTGATCGTCGAGTGGTTCACCCAGTTGCTCCGCCGGGATCGCTCGATCCGTCTCGACATGACCCGCGCCGTCCCCGTCGCCTACGTCACGATCACCCTGCTCGTGCTGCTGTCGCTGTCGGCACTGGTCATCGACCTGCGGGACCAGGGCATCGACGTCTTCGCCGCCGTCGGCAGCGCCTTCGCGGCCATCGGTCTGCGCTGACGGGCGGACTCGCCCCGGCCTGCGGGGCCTCCTAGCCTTCGGCCCATGGCCATCTACGCCCTCGGCGATCTCGTCCCGACGATCCATCCCGACGCCTTCATCCATCCGGACTGCACGATCATCGGCGACGTGCGGATCGGCGCCGGTTCCTCGGTGTGGCCCCAGGCCGTGCTGCGAGGTGATGGCGGCCACATCGAGATCGGGGAGCGGACCTCGATCCAGGACGGGTCGGTGCTGCACACCACACCGGAGTGGCCGACCACGGTCGGCGACGACTGCACGATCGGCCACATCGTGCACCTCGAGGGGTGCACGATCGAGTCGGGTTCGTTGGTGGGCAATGGTTCGATCGTGTTGCACCGGGCCGTCGTGCGCTCGGGCGCGCTGGTCGGGTCGAACGCCGTCGTCACCAACGACACCGAGGTGCCGTCCGGTGCGATGGCACTCGGGATCCCGGCGAAGATCCGGCCCGACTCGGTGCCGGCGGGGTTGATCGAGTTGTCCGCCGCGGCCTACGCCGAGCGTGCCTCGACCTATCGCACCGATCTGCGACGCATCGACTGAGTCAGACGCGTGCGCCGGGCTCGGCGAGACGGGTCCGGAGCGCGTCGATCGTCATCGGACGGTCGTAGAGATAGCCCTGCGCCTCGGTGCAGCCCATCGCCGCCAGCCGTTCGGCCTGGGCCTCGCGCTCGACGCCCTCGGCCACGATGCCGAGCCCGAGGGCCCGGGCGAGGTCGACGACGGTGCGGGCGATGGCCTCACCGGGGCCGGCGTCGGTGATCTGGTCGACGAAGCTGCGATCGATCTTCAACACGTCGAGATCGAATCGTGCGAGCAGGCCGAGACCCGAGTAACCGGTGCCGAAGTCGTCGATGGCGATCTCGATCCCGAGCTCCCGCAGCTCACGGATCGTGCGGGCCGCCCGTTCCTCGTCGGTGACGAGCGCGGACTCGGTGACCTCGAGGCACAGGCGTGACGGGTCGAAGCCGGTCTCGGCGAGCAGGCCTTCGACCGAGGCCACGACGTCCTCCCGGCGGGCCAGGTGCCAGGCGGAGAGGTTGGCGTGGAGGCGCAGCGGGGTGGTGGTGTCGCCGACGCCGAGCAGGGCGGTGGTCGTGAGGTCGGTGACGGCACGGTGCCAGACGAACCGGTCCACCTCGTTGATGAACCGTCGTTGTTCGGCGAGCGGGATGAACACATCGGGGCCGACCGCACCGCGGAGCGGATGGGTCCAGCGGGCCAGTGCCTCGACGCCGACGATGCGACCGTCGGCCATCGACACGAGCGGCTGGTAGGCCACGTCGAGTTCGTCGCGGTCGATCGCCTCGCGGAGGTCGTCGGCGAGCTGGTTGCGGGTGTGGCGCTCGGTACGCATCGACGCGGAGAAGAACTCGACCCTCGCCCGCCCGGCCGACTTCGCCTCGTAGAGGGCGGCGTCCGCGTCGCGGAGCACGGCCTCGGGCTCCTCGCCGGGTGCGGACATGGCGACACCGACCGAGGTGGTGGTGGAGTGCCGTCCGGCGCTCGTGCCGAACGGCTCGGCGATGGCGGCGCGGAGCCGGTCGGCGAGATCGTGGGCGGTGTCGGCGTCGACGTCGGGGGCGGCGACGACGAACTCGTCGCCGCCGATCCGGGCGACGAGGTCGCCGACGCGCACCTCGCGCTGGAGGCGGCGGGCCACGGCGATGAGCAGTTCGTCGCCGGCGGCGTGTCCGTGGGTGTCGTTCACCGGCTTGAACCGGTCGAGATCGAGGTAGAGGAGTGCGTAGCGGGTCGATCGGTCGCCGTAGTCGGCGAGCGTCTCGAGCAGGCCGGTGCGGTTCAACAAGCCGGTGAGCTCGTCGTGGTTGGCCCGGTGGGCCAGTTCGGCCGCGCTCGCCCGGGCGGCGGTGACGTCGCGGCCGAGGATGGCGAGCAGGCCGTCGCCCTCGGAGCGGAACACGGACATGTCGAGGATCCGCACCCCGGCGGGGGTGAGCAGCTCGAGGTCGCCACGCCACGAGCCGTCGGCCTCGACCCCGGCCATCAGATCGGGGCGGAATCGAGCGACGCTGTCGTCGGTGAACAGGGCGGCGGCGAACACCGGACCGTTGCCGTCGCGGCCGGTGAGTTCGCGTGCGGATTCGTTGAGATAGAGGATCTCGCCGGTGCTCGGGTCGACGAGGCCGACCAGGTCGGTCGTGGCGTCGACGATGTCGTACAGGCGGCTGGTGGTCCGGGCCTGCTCGATCGACTCGGTGAGGTCCTCGAGCGTGATCACGAGAAAGGCGCTGCTCCCGGCGCTGGCCGGGATCAGATGGGTGCGGGAGCGCACGGGGATGATGCGGCCGTCGCCACCGAGCAGCTCGAACTCCGCCTCGCCCGAGTGGCCCGACACGACGGTGTCGTAGAGGTCGTCGACCATCTGCTCGAACTCGTCCGGGTCGACGAGATGGGTCTGGAGGTCGTTCACGGTGCGGAGGCGGACCCCGAGCATGTCGTCGACGGCCCGGTTGGTGCGGATGGTGTCCTCGCCCAGTTCGATCTCGAGCACCCCGACGGGGAGGCGGTCGATGGCGGCCTGGTGGTGGCGTGCGACGGTCGGCGTGCGTCGGTCGTCGATGGCGAGGAGCAGCACGGTGGTGAAGCCGGCCTCGTCGGCATGCACGATCGTGTTCATCGAGATCGGTCCGTCGTCGGTCTCGAACTGGCGGGGGATGGGGCCGATGACGGCGCGGGTCCGGGCCGCGGCGGCGCGGTTGCTTCGCGGGCCGTGGGGGCGGACCGTCGTGGACGGGGCGCCGATCAGATCGTCGAGCTCCCGGTGGAGCAGTCGGGCGGCCACCTCGTTGGCGTCGACGATGATGTCGTCGGGGTCGATGACGAATCGCCCGACGCCGAGGGTGTCGAGCGCGTGCACCAATGCGTCACGGCTGGCCGGGGAGTCCACACCGGCCCCATCGGCCGTTCCGGCTCCGTCGATAGCGGTCGAGGCTCGTCCGGCGGGTGAACCCGCCCGCCCCGTTGGGGTCCGGCGGGCCGGGGTTGTTACGATCTGCGTAGGAGAAATTCGACCGGCGAGCCCTGCCCCGCCGGTCGTGACCACCCACCCCACCGCCTCGGAGCGATCAGATGACCAGCACCGTCGACTCACTCGATCTCGGCAAGTACAAGCTCGGCTGGAGTGACGAAGAGGACTACGTCTTCAAGCCCAAGAAGGGCATCAACACCGACATCGTGCGCGAGATGTCGTACATGAAGGGTGAGCCCGACTGGATGCTGGAGCGTCGCCTGAAGTCGCTCCGCCACTTCGAGAAGCGGCCCATGCCCGACTGGGGTGGCGACATGTCGGAGATCTTCTTCGACGACATCTACTACTACATCAAGCCCACCGAGGGGCAGGTGGACGCCTGGGAGGACCTCCCCGACGCCATCAAGGACACCTACGAGAAGCTGGGTATCCCCGAAGCGGAGCGCAAGTACCTGGCCGGTGTGACGGCCCAGTACGAGTCCGAGGTGGTCTTCCACCGCAACCGTGAGGATCTCGAGCGCCAAGGTGTCGTGTTCTGCGACATGGACACGGCGCTGCGTGAGTACCCCGAGCTGGTCAAGCCGTACTTCGGGAAGGTCATCCCGATGAACGACAACAAGTTCTCGGCGCTCAACACCTCGGTGTGGTCGGGTGGCTCGTTCATCTACGTGCCGCCGGGTGTCGAGGTCGAGATGCCGCTCCAGGCCTACTTCCGCATCAACGCGGAGAACATGGGTCAGTTCGAGCGGACCCTGATCATCGCCGACGAGGGTTCGAAGGTGCACTACATCGAGGGCTGCTCGGCCCCGGTCTACACCTCCGACTCGCTGCACTCCGCCGTGGTGGAGATCGTGGTGAAGCCCCACGCCCACGTCACCTACACGACCATCCAGAACTGGTCGAACAACGTGTTCAACCTCGTGACCAAGCGGGCCTGGGTCGAAGAGGCCGGCCACATGGAGTGGATCGACGGCAACATCGGCTCCCGCCTCACGATGAAGTACCCGGCCATCTGGCTCGCCGGCCCGAAGGCCACCGGCGAGGTGCTCTCCGTCGCCTATGCCGGCAACGGGCAGCATCAGGACACGGGCGCCAAGATGGTGCACGCCGCCCCCGAGACCTCGTCGAAGATCGTGTCGAAGTCGATCTCGTCGGCCGGTGGGCGCTCGTCGTACCGCGGCCTCGTCCGGGTCGAGGACGACGCCTACGGCTGCAAGAGCCACGTCCAGTGCGACGCACTCATCCTCGATGACGAGTCGATCTCGGACACCTACCCCTACATGGAGATCGGTGCGGCCGACGCACAGATCGGCCACGAGGCCACCGTGTCCCGGGTGGCCGACGAGCAGCTCTTCTATCTCATGAGCCGTGGGCTCTCCGAGGAGCAGGCGATGGGCATGGTCGTGAACGGGTTCATCGAGCCCGTGACCCGGACACTGCCGATGGAGTACGCCGTGGAGTGGTCCCGCCTGATCGAGCTCCAGATGGAGGGCTCGGTCGGCTGAGCCGTCCGTGCTGGTGGCGGCCCGGCCGCCACCAGCACCACCCGATCCGTACGAGCCGCCGACCCTTCGGGGTGGCGGCTCGCACGCGTTCCGGGTCTCGACCACGCTCCATGGTCGAGAATCCCACGCTCTGTCATCGATACATCACGGGACGTGAACGTGAATCTCGACTGCAGGTCGAGAGTTCCCTCCGTTCGGCAGCATCCGGCGGTTTTCTTCGCGACCATGTGATGGTTGCCACGTCATACCAACGTGGCGATTGGGCGAACGAGGGAGCACAGAACGTGACCTATCGAGCGAAGCTGGGAGCAGGACTCCCGGCCGCACTGTTGGCGGGGACCCTGGTGGCCCCGCTGGCGTATTACTTCCCCGGCGGGGCCGAAGGCGTCCGCGCGGACGTGGAGCAGGAACTGACCGACAAGGCGACGCCGATGGCGGCTGCCGCCGGTGACGGCTACTCCATCGAGTTCAACGGCCGGGACGGCTATCTCACCGCCCCCGAGGGCGCCGATGTCGACGACCTCGTCGAGGACATCGAGGCGATCCGCGGTGTACGTGACGTCGAGGTCGAACGCACCGGCGCCGCCGTGGTGCCGGCCGCCGACGATGCCGAGGTCGCCGAGATCCCGGCGGAGTTCAGCGTCGCCTGGGGTGCCTCGGGCTTGTCCGGCAACGGCACGTTGCCGGCCGACCGCAGCGCCTCCATCGGCGACGCGATGGGCGACGGGTTCGACTACGCCGCCGGTGAGCAGTACACACTGACCGCCAACGCCGCCTCGGCGGTCGAGGACGCCATCCCGGCGATCGGCGCCGACCTGCCCGAGGGCACCATCACCGTCATCGACGGCGCGCGGGTCCGGATCACGGGTGTGCCGGCGGACGCCGATGCCTTCAACCGGCTCCAGGCCCAGTTCGGCGACCGCGACGATGTCGTCCTCGACATCGGTGGCGAGCCCGCACCCGCCGAGCCCGACCCGGCCGCCTTCACCTTCGCCTACGACGGCGCCGGGTGGAGCCAGAGCGACGGAGCCACCCCGGAGAACTTCGACTACGTCAGCGTGCTGTTCGGTGTCGATGCCACCACCGGCGAGAACCTCGTGGTCGGCGACAACGTCGGCCGGGACGTCTCCGATGCCCGCCGCTTCTTCGGCAACGGCCTCGACGAGGGTTCGATCTCGGTCGACTTCGACCAGGTGACGGTCACCGGTGTGGCCGCCTCCGCCGAGGATGCGGACGCCATCCGCGCCGCCCTGGGTGATCGTCCGAACGTGACCCTCGATCTCGAGGCTCCCGAGGCGAGCACCACCGAGTTGGCCCAGGCCGAGCTCGACGCACTGTTCGAATGCTGCACGATCGAGTTCGTCACCGGCACGGCCACGCCGACCGCCGAGACCGAGGAACTCATCGACCGCATCGGCGAGGTGCTCACCCGCTTCCCCGAGGTGAGCGTCGACGTCAACGGACACACCGATTCCGACGGTGACGAGGCCCTCAACCAGGAGTTGAGCGAGTCCCGGGCCACCGCGGTGGTGAATGCACTGATCGCACGGGGGATCGACGCCGATCGTCTGACCCCCCAGGGCTTCGGAGAGTCCGAGCCCATCGCCGACAACGACACCCCCGAAGGGCGTCAGACGAACCGGCGAGTCGAAATCGTTGCCAAGGAGGGCGTGTGATGGGTTGGTTCCCTGATGAATTCTGGCTGCTGAGCGA
>JAHDBV010000005.1 GCA_020630195.1 Acidimicrobiales bacterium | reverse complement strand
GACCCTCACCTTGGCAAGGTGATGCTCTACCAGCTGAGCTACGTCCGCATGTTGGTCCGGTGAGGATAGCGAGCCGTGGCCTCCGCCCCCACCCCGATTTCACCCGGGTGTCAGTCGCCGTCGGATCGCAGGTCGATCGTCAGGGTCAGCACGCCGTCGACGAGCTCGGGCGTCGCGTCGGCGATCATGGCGAAGTCCATGAAGTCACGCTCGGCCTGCTCGATGAACATCTTGCGTTCGTCACCCCCGACCGGTGGGAGCTGACGCTGCCGCACGGCCTGGGCTCGCTCGGCGAACCGTTGGATCATCTCGTTGGGATCGAATCCGGACACGTCCCGAACCTAGCCTCGACCGTGGATCGACGACCCACCGCCACGACGGTTCGGCGCCGTCATGCGGGCCCAGTCGTCATCGCTGAGCCCCGCATCACCACCGTGGAACTGCGACGACACGGGAGCATCGGACCAGACCGAACCGCGCTCCCCCGGGGCCGGGACGTGACCGTCGACCCGGACCTCGATCGGTTGCACGTCGACCACCCGACCACGGCGACGCCGGGGGTCGGTGTGGCGCCAGAACCAGATCGTCGAGACGGCGAGCAGGGCGGCCACGATGAGGAACCCGAGGATGACGGCGTTGATCACGTCACCGGTGCGACCGGTGTCGGCGGCGATGAGCAGCAACATCGGCGCCGAACCTACCGCAGCCCGATCACGACTGGTGTTGCGGGCACGAGAACGTCGTGCGACCACCGATCTCACGCCGATCGAGCGTCGTGCCACAACGCGGACAGACACCTCCCCGCACCCGGTGATCCTGGAGTCGACCGGTGTGGCTGCCCCCGTCACGGAGGAAATCGTCGAGGACGGCGCGGAGGTGGGTCGCGAGGCGTCGTTGCTCGTTCGGACTCAGCTCCCCCGCCGGACGGGCGGGGTCGAGACCGGCCCGCCACATCGTCTCGTCCGCGATCAGGTTGCCGATGCCGGCGATGCGGGTCTGGTCGAGCAGGCGGGCTTTCAACGCGACCCGCCCGACGGCGACCCGATCCCGGATCACGGCCGGGGCGGCGTCGAACGCGTCGACCCCGAGGGCCGACTCGTCGGGGTCGATCGACACTCCACCGAGTCGACGGGGATCACGGATCCGGGCCGAACCGCCGTCATCGAAGTGGACCACGAACCGGTCCCAGGCGGGTTCGTTCCGCATCGAGGAGTACTCCAGGTGCTCGATCTCGGCGGCACCGTCGACGAGCAGGCGGCCCGTCATGCCATAGCGCCATCCGAGGGTCACCCCGCTGGACAGATCGACGAGCATGAGCTTGCCCCGTCGACGCACGGCGTCGACCACGGCACCCTCACAGACCGCGGCGACGGCCTCGGCCGTGGCGCCCTCTTTGAGGAACCAGTCGTCGTCCGCGACGACCCGCTCGATCCGACGGCCGAGCATCGCCTCACCCTGACGTCGATAGATCTCGATCTCGATGATCTCGGGCACGGGAACGAGACCGGATCGTTCGAGGTCAGGACTTGGCCTGGTCGGCCACGAACTGCTCGATCGCGGGTGCCAGCTTGGCGAACTCCATCAGGAAGCCGTCGTGGCCGTGTACCGAATCGATCATCACGTACTCGACGTCCTTGCCGGCGGCGTCGAGACCGGCCACGAGCTCCTGCTGCTGGCGTGGCGTGTAGAGGATGTCGGACGACACCGATCCCACGAGCGTCGGGCAGGAGACCCGACCGAGGGCGGCGTCGACGCCGCCCCGGTCACGGCCGATGTCGTGCAGGTCCATCGTCTTGTTGAGGACGAGGTAGCTGTTGGCGTCGAACCGACGCACGAGCTTGTCCCCCTGATAGTCGAGGTACCCCTCGACCTGGAACCGGTCCCACATCTGGAACCGGTCGAGCTTGTCGACCGTGGCCCGGCCGAATCGCTGATCGAACGACTCGTCGGAGCGGTAGTGGATGTGCGCGATCGAACGAGCGAGTGCGAGGCCCCGGTGGGGGCCGTCGCCCGGCTCGGCGTCGTAGTACCAGCCGTCGTGCCAGCCCGGGTCGTTGATGATCGCCCGGCGGCCCATCTGGCTCCAGCCGATCTGGAACGGCGACGCCGCGGTGGTCGAGGCGATGTTGATCGACGACCGGACACGGTCGGGGAACATCACGGTCCACTCGAGGGCCTGCATCCCGCCCATCGACCCGCCGATCACGCAGAGCCATTCGTCGATGCCGAGCAGCTCGGCGAGGCAGGCCTGGGAGCGGACGATGTCACGGATCGACACGACCGGGAAGCGAGGGCCCCACGGCCGACCGTCGTCGGGGTGGGCGCTCGCCGGACCGGTCGAGCCCTGGCACCCGCCGATCACGTTGACGCACACGACGAAGTAGCGGTCGGTGTCGAGCGGCTTGCCGGGGCCGATGAGCTCGTCCCACCAGCCCGGCGTCGGATGGCCGGGGCCGGAGGGGCCGGCGGCATGGGCATCACCCGTGAGCGCGTGGCACAGGAGCACGGCGTTGCCGGCATCGGCGTCGAGCGTGCCCCAGGTCTCGTAGGCGACCGTCGCCTCGGGCAGCACCCCGCCACCCTCGAGGGCGAACGGACGGCCCTGGTTGATCACCGCGAACTGCCGACGACCGGGATCGTCACCCGGCATCCAGGCACCCGTGACGGGGAGGGCCGGGCCGACCGGGGTCGGCGGCTGAAGCGGCAGCTCGGACCCCGTCATGGCATCAGGCTAGCGCTGCTCACCCGTCGCCTTCATCGGAGTTCCGACCCAGCCGGTCGATCCACCAGCCGAGCAGGTCCGGATCGGCGTCGTAGGCGTCGATCATGTGCGACGCCGCCCGCAGCACGTCCCCGGCTTCGACGGCATCCACCGCGAACGACCAGGCGGCCCGATCCGACGGCAGCGGGACCTCGGCGAGGTCGGCCGCTCGGGCGGCGATGCCCTGGGTCGTCAGGGCGGCACCGAGGCGTCGCTCCCACATCCACCGCACCACCGGCGGCGCGAGGAGGACCGCGGCGATCCGGTTGCCGTCGGCCGGGTCGTCCGGCACGACCGAGATGAGGGGTGTGACGGGCACGACGCTGCCGTCTCGGTCGACCACGGGCTCGAGGACCCTCGACTGGGTGGCGACGATCACCTTCGGGACGGCGAGTTGTTCCCACCAACGTCGGGTGGCCGGATCGAGTGCGTCGGCGTCGAGCACCGGTCGGGTGACGTCCACACGCCGGAGTCGCACCGGCCCGTCGGTGTCGAGGCGGAGCGGGTCGACGCACCCGACGGTGGCCACGGTCGGTCGGGTGTCGTCGGGTTCACCCACACGGGTGGCGGCGGCGATGGCGTAGAACTCGTCGCGGAACCCGGCCGTGCAGCGGGCCAGGTCACCGACCGTGCGGGAATCCGGCGTCCATCGCAGGGCCGGGGCGCCGAGTGCCGCGGTGGCGGCGGCCGCCCACGAGGTCGGCGCCTCCGCCGTCGCCCCGAGTGCCTCGACGGACGGTCCGGCGGCGAGGTGTGGCCGGATCCGGATCGGACGGGTGTCGCCGTCGACGTCCGGCCCCGGGCGGCGCCGCACCACGACCGCACCGACCCGCGCGCCCGCGTCGAAGACGGGCTCGGCGGAGATCCAGACGGCCTCCAACGTGGTCGTGTCGGCGAGGCGGGCCCGGAGACCCTCGGTGTCGCGCCCCGTGAACAACGACTGCGGCATCACCAGACACAGGCGGCCACCGGCCCCGAGACGCTCCGACGCGGCGAGCACGTGCGCGGCGGCGATGTCGGCGTAGGGCCCGAGCACGCCGGGATGGCGATCGCGGATCGCGGTGACCGCACCCCGTTCGGCCACCTCACGACGCAGCGGCGACCCGAACGGCGGATTGCCGAGCACCAGGTCGGCGGCCACCGGACCGTCGGAGGACAACGCATCGGCACGGTGCACGGTCACCGGGCCCGGATCGACCCCGTGCTCGGCCGCCCACCACCAGCGCCCGGCCTCGGCCACCGAGGCGGCGCCGGCATCCACGTCGGTCCCGGCCACGGAGCGGATGGCGACGGCCGGATCGGTGCCGTCGGCCACGAGGCGGTCGGCGACCGCGAGCAACATCGCGCCACCGCCCGCGCACGGGTCGAACACCCCGGTCGCCGGACCACCACTCGCCCAGATCAGTTCGACCAGTCCGGACACGACGTGGGGCGGGGTGTACCAGGCGCCACGCCGACGACGATCGGTCGCGGCGGCACACACCTCGTGCACCATGCCGACCAGGCGGGGTCCGGCGAGCTCCGCAGGCGCGACGGCGCCGAGCGCCCGGTCGACGTGCCAGGGCACCTCGCCGTGCACGGGTGTCGCCGTGGCCGCGGCGACGGCGAGGGCCACCGCGGCGGGATCCGCTCCCTCCCTGGCCGCCGCGAGTTCACGCAGCCAGGGGTGCGGGCGACGGCTCAGTCGTCCCAGTTGAACACGTCCGCGAGGCGCGGGTCGTTCGAGAACACCTCGACGAGGGGGATCTCGAGACCGAGGCGGCGCTGGAGCCGCTTGATGTCGAGCTCCTGGTTCCACAGGGCGAAGGTCACGGCCACACCGGTGCCACCGGCTCGGGCCGTACGGCCGGAGCGGTGCAGGTAGGTCTTGTGGTCGTCCGGCGGGTCGAAGTGGATCACCACGTCGACGTCGTCGACGTGGATGCCACGGGCGGCGACGTCGGTGGCGACGAGCGCCTGGACCTTGCCGTCGGCGAAGGCACCGAGGGCCTTCTCACGCTGACGCTGGCGCAGGTCGCCGTGGATCGGCTGGGCGGTGACGCCGAGCTTCTCGAGGCCCTCGGCCACCCGATCGCACATGCGCTTGGTGTTGCAGAACACCATCGTCTTCGCGTTGGCGGCGATGATCTTCGACGCCACCCGATCGCGGTCCATCTGGTGCACGGTGAAGAAACGGTGCGCCATCTCGGCGACCGTCACCTCCTTCGCGGCGACCTCGTGGGTGACGGGATCGGTCTGGTAGCGGCGGACGAGCGAATCGACCACACCGTCGAGGGTGGCCGAGAACAGCAACGTCTGGTGCGACGCCTCGACCCGGCGAAGGATCCACTCGACCTGCGGGAGGAACCCCATGTCGGCCATGCGGTCGGCCTCGTCGACCACGACGTTGGTGACGCCGGTGACGTCGATCTCGCCGCGTTCGATGAGGTCGATCATGCGGCCGGGCGTGGCCACGACGATGTCGACACCACGCTTGATCTCGGCGATCTGGACGTCCATGTCGGTGCCGCCGTAGATCGCCATCGAGTTGAGTCCGACGGCCGCGGCCATCGGCTCGACCTCGGTGAGGACCTGCGTGGCCAGCTCACGGGTCGGCACGAGCATGAGGCCGCGGATGTTGCCGCGCTCCTCGTCGCTCGCGGCGATGCGCTGCACCGTGGGGATGGAGAAGGCGAGGGTCTTGCCCGAGCCGGTCTTGGCCTTGCCGCACACATCCCGGCCGGCGATGGCGTCGGGCAGTGCGAGTTCCTGGATGGCGAAGGCGGTGGTGAGGCCCCGGTCGGCCAGTGCGGCCACGAGCTCCGGGGCGACGCCGAGTTCGGCGAACGTGATGGTCATCTGGCCTCTTTCGTCGGGCCGAGCGTACCGAGCCCCGCCCTCGGGCCGGTCGACGCTCGGATCGGCGCCTCCGGACCCGGACCGCTCAGAGGTTCAACGCCTCGACGAGATCGGGCACGAGGGCGACGTCGGCGAGGGGCACGGCGTCGTCGAAGCCCTGGATCTCGAACGAGCCGAGCGCGGCGACCGACGAGGCGACGCCCGGGAAGAGTTCGGCCGGGGCGAGGATCTGCCAGGGCTCGGCCAGATCCGCGAGGCGGGCGGCACGGTTCACGGTGGCACCGATGTAGTCGTCGCCCTCGAACAGGATGACGAGGCCCTCGTCGACGCCCCCGTGCATCGCGAGGCTCATGCCCTGGTCACGCATCCGGCGGGTGATCTCGAGGATCGCCGAGACGACGAGCGCGGCGTCGGTGGCGACGAGCATCGCGCCGTCTCCCAGCCACTTCGCCACCCGGACACCGGTCGCCGAGCCGACCGCGCGCACGATGGCCCGGAAGATCGACAACTCGAGCACGGCGGCGTCGTCGCCGAGGGTGTTCGAGAAGGAGGTGAATCCCGACAGATCGACGAACCCGAAGGTGCGCCGCACCCGATGGGCTTCGACCGCGGGCGGGAGTCCGGGGTCATGCGCCATGGCGCGCAGCCTAGGTGGGGGGATCGACCGTCCCGCTCACCGCGGAACGCGATTCCATGGCTACGTTCTGTGGTCACCCGCCTGTTCGTCCGGAGTGACCTCGCATGGCCGAGCCCACCCACATCGACATCGAGTCACTCGAACTCATCGGGACCTGGCCGGTCGACCATGTGGCGGCGGCCGTGGTCGTGCCCGACGGACGTGTGGCCACCGCCGGTCCCGTCGACAAGCGGTTCGTGCTGGCCTCGGTCACCAAGCCCCTGTTCGCGTACGCCTGCCTCATCGCCATCGAGGAAGGCACGCTGACCCTCGACGACGCCGACGACGAGGGCGTGACCGTCCGCCACCTCCTCGCCCACACCTCCGGGCTGCCCTTCGACGACGACGGCACCCCCGTCGCACTCGAGCGCCGCCGGGTCTACAGCAACGTCGGCTTCGATCGCCTCGGCCGACGGCTCGCCGCGGCGAGTGGGTTCCGACCCGACGAGTATCTGACCGCCGCCGTCTTCGAACCGCTCGGCATGACCTCGTCGTCGCTCGAGGGTTCGCCCGCACATGCCGGGGTGTCGACGGTGTCCGACCTGATCCGCTTCATCGCGGAGCTCCGCAGCCCGACACTGGTGGCGCCCGCCACGCTCGCCGAGGCGATCAGCCCCCAGTGGCCCGACCTCGCCGGTGTCGTGCCCGGCTTCGGCCGCCACGAACCCTGCCCCTGGGGCCTCGGCTTCGAGCTCCGCGGCGACAAGTCGCCCCACTGGACCGGCCGCGACAACAGCCCGGCCACGTTCGGCCACTTCGGCGCCGCCGGCACGTTCCTGTGGGTGGATCCGGCGGCCGAGGTCGCCGCGGTCGCCCTCACCGACCGCCGATTCGGTCCCTGGGCGGCCACCAACTGGCCCCTCTTCGCCGACGCCCTCCTCGGCGAGGCCCGCCCCGCCCCCGCCTGAGGCCCGTCCGCTCCGATCCGGGCACCCCCGAGTCGTGGCGTTCGACGTCAAGTTTCCGACGGGTCAGCCGACGGAGCGGGAGGAGGAACGACGTGATCCAACGGTCGCGACACGAGGAGGTCATGGCGGAGGACCGTGCTCGGCGCGCTCTGCGCCAGTCCGGCTTCGACGCGACCGGTCTCCTCGAACGGGCCGACTCCACCCGCAACGAGGTCTTCGTCTCCGCCGAGCACGTGGTGCGGGTCAATCGCACCCTCGATCGACGACTCCGCCGCGAGGCGGCGCTCTACCGGATGCTGCCGATGGAGCCGTGGGCGCCGCGGCTGCTCGCCACGGGCGGCGAGTCGGGCCGCGACTACCTGGTACTCCATCGCCATCCCGGTGCCCCGTTGTCGCGGTGGTGGCCCGAGCTCGGTGACCGACAGCGTCGCGACTGCATGCACGGCCTGGCCGCCGCGATCACGTCCATCCACCACACCGAGATGCCCGACGACTTCCCGAGCCCGCAGAACCCTCCCCACTGCCTCGCGCCCGGCACCGGCCAGCCGCTCGCCCCCCTCCGCGAACAGCTCGCACTGCTCGCCGAACTCGACCACGTCGACGGGCTCCTCCTCGTCACCGTGGCCGACGCCATGGCCGAGGCCGATTCGATGCTGCACCCGCAGTTCGTTCCCCACGGTCTGATCCACGGCGATCTCAGCCTCGAGAACGTGCTGGCCTCCAACCAGGGCATCGAAGCCGTCATCGATTTCGAGTGGGCGCGGTTCGGACCGCTCGACCTCGATCTCGACGTGATCTTCCGCTTCGCCTGCTATCCCCACCTGCACGTGCCACCACACGTCGGGCGTCGGTACCGACCGACCGATTTCTGGCCGGCGATGGAGTGGCTCCTCGAGGGGCTCTCCCACCTCACGACGATCCCGCATCTCCGCCCGCGCCTCGAGCTGTACGCACTCAGTTTCGAGGTGGCGCGGGTGACGGAGATGCCACCGACCGACGACGTGCACAACCTCGATCACGATCATCCGTATCGACGTCTGGTGTCGCTCGTCGACGGGGTGAGCCGGTTGCATCGGCTCCTCGACACCCTGGGGATCTGACCCGCTGGGTTCGGGACCTCCGGCGAACCCGAGAGGCGCGCCCCGGCAAGTACCCTTCCCGGGGTGAGCACCAGCACCGAAGCGACCGCCTGGATCGTCGACCCCGTGGGCCCGCTCACGGGCGACGTCGAGGTGCGAGGGTCGAAGAACGCCGTCACGAAGCACCTCGTCGCCTCGATGCTCGGCGACAGCCCGTCGACGATCACCAACGTGCCCGACATCGGCGACGTGGCCATCACCACCTCGATGCTCACCGCCCTGGGTTGTGAGGTCGAGGCGAGCCCCGGCGGCACGACCGTGACCGTCGATCCGCGCACGATCTCGTCGTCACGGGTGCCGGTTCGCTTCAGCGGCCTCAACCGCATCCCGATCCTGATGATCGGCCCGCTCCTCCACCAGGTCGGCGAGGCGTTCGTCCCGCTCGTCGGCGGCGATGACATCGGCTCCCGTCCGGTCGACTTCCACGTCGAGGCGCTCACGAAGATGGGCGCACAGGTGGAGGTCACGGGCGAGGGGCTCGAGGCGAAGGCGGCCCGACTGAAGGGCGCCCACATCACCTTGCCGTACCCCTCGGTCGGAGCGACCGAGACGGTGCTGATGACGGCGTGCCTCGCCGAAGGCCGCACCGTGCTCGACAACGCCGCCCTCGAACCCGAGGTGATCGAACTCGCCCTGTTCCTGCAGCGCATGGGCGCCCGGATCGAGATGCGGCCCAACCGGCGCTACATCATCGACGGTGTCGACCGGCTGTCGGGTGCGAGCCACCACCTCAAGGGCGATCGCATCGAGGCGTTCTCGTACCTCACCGCCGGCCTCGTGACCGGCGGCAAGGTCCGGGTGCACGGCTGCTCCCAGGACCGCCTGGTGACCGCCATCTCGACCCTCGCCGGCATGGGGGCGTCGTTCGAGATCACCGATTCCTCGGTGGCCGCCTGGGCCGAGCAGCCGCTCCGTCCGACCGCGATCGAGACCGACACCCACCCCGGCTTCATGACCGACTGGCAGTCGCCCATGGTGGCGTTGATGACCCAGTGTCACGGCCTGTCGGTGATGTACGAGACCGTCTACGAGAACCGCTTCACCTACGTACCGGCGCTCAACAAGATGGGCGCCCAGATCGAGATGTTCACCCAGCCGCTCGGCTCGATCGACTCCCGCTTCGTCGGATCGAGCACGCCGTGTTCGGTCGTCGTGCGCGGTGGGGCGCCCCTCACCGGCACCCGGGTCGACGTGCCCGACATCCGCGGCGGATTCGCCTACGTGCTCGCCGCGGCCGCCGCCGACGGCCGCACCGAGATCACGGGCACCCACCACCTCGACCGCGGCTACAACCGGCCCATCGAGAACTTCGCCGAGCTCGGTCTGCGGATCGAGCGGGTGGCACTCGCCGACCTCGACGACTGAGCGACGGAGCCACCGTCTCCCCCACCGATCCCCTCGACCGGGGCACCGATCCCGACGAACCCGAGATCCTCGATCCGGGTGACCCCGGAGTGCCTCCGCTCGGCATCGCGCTGTCGGCCGGCACCGGCCGACGAGCGTCGCGCTCGTGGATCGGGCTGGCGTTGGCCGCCGTCGTGGCGGTCGGCGGGTTCGTGCTCGTGTCGGGCAACGACGGCGAGGTCCCGAGCCCGGAGGAGGAGCTGCCGTCGACCACGGTGCCGGTCGAACCCGAGGTGGTCGACACCGACGCACTGCTCGCGGCCCTCGACACCACCCCGACCGCCTCCGACCGGTGGCAGACCCTCACCGTCGACGGGTACGAGATCCTCGACGTGACCGTCGACGGCGCCGGTGCGCTCACGGTGCTCGTGACCGATGACGGCAGCGGCATCAACAACGAGCCGGGGCCGTGGGTGCTCCTCCGCTCGATCGACGGTGTCGACTGGGACGTCACACAGCTCGAGCTGCCGGGACAGGACGACGCACGCACGCTCCTCGTGTCGCTGCATGCCGGCGGCCTCGTCATCGTGCAACAGACCGAGGGGACCTACACGAGCGTCGATGCGGGCGGGAGCTGGACACGTGTCCGGTTCCCCGAGGAGCCGGGCCGACCGTTGCCGATGGTCCAGTTCGACGGGGCCGCCCACGACGGTGTCGCGCTCCTCCTCGACCCCCGACGCGACGCCGACGGTGCGTTCGAACGTGTGGAGGGCTCCGAGATCCGCGACATCGATCTCGAGCTGGGCGAGGTGTTCGCCGTCCGGGCGGCCCCGATCGACGACGGGTTCGTCCTCGTCGCGCCGGGCGAGAACGGCACGCAGGTGCTCATCTCGGCCGACGGGGAGACCTGGGCCGAGATCGAGCAGCCGGGATCGGTGTCGTTGTCGGAGGGCGGGACGTTGAGCCGCCAATCGACGGGTCTCGATCTCGAGGTGGTCCGCCTCGGCCCGGCCGCCGATGCCACGACCATCGACGTGCCGTTCTTCGGGTTCGCCTATCTGCCCGCAGCGGCGGCCGGCACCCGGGTCACCGTGGTCGGCGAGGCCAGCGATCTCAGCGACGCCGAGATCGCCCGGCTCCGGCAACCGGTCGTCGTGCCCGACGCAGAGGGCCTCGGCGTGAGCCTCGAGGTCTCGCTCCTCGCCGCCGCCTGGACCTTCGACGGGTCGGCCATCGGTGCGGGTCGGATCGAACTCGAGCTCGCCGCCCCCGAACCCGAAGGCATCCGCTTCGAGGACGACGACGTCGGTGAGTCGTTCCTGATCGTGCTCGACCCGGACACGGGCGAGGATCTCGCCCGCTTCGCCGAGAGTGCCTTCAACACGGCGTTCGAGGAGCAGGTCGGCGACGACGTCTCCGGGCTGCTCGGCGACGAGCCGGAACCCACCCTGCTGTGGACCGACGACGGCACGACCTGGGAGCGGACGCCGCTCCGGGACCTCTCGCCCGGGTTTCCCTCGGCCGGCTTCGAGACGCTCGTGACGGGTGAGTCGGTGACGGCGTTGCTCCGGGGCGACCTGCTCCTGCTCCGCCCATCGCGTTGATCGACCGCGGCACCGGCCCGCGGGATCGAGGCGACACCGGCGCACGGGATCGACGACACTGGGCGGCCTGATGGACGAACCGACACTCCTCGACCCGGATCCGGCCCTGCCCGGCCGGGTGGAGACGACCGATGTGGTCACGTCGGGCCGCCGTCCGCTCGCCGCCACCGCCATCGCGCTCGCACTGCTGGCCGGTGGCCTGTTCGCGCTGTCCCGCGACGACACACCGGCGACACCACCGACCTCGACGGTCGTGCCGAGCCCCGACGCCACCATCCCGGCGACGACCACGACCCTCGAACCCGCCTGGTACGACGAGATCGCCGCCTCGCTGGAACTCGAACCCATCGAGCTTCCGCTCAGTGCCGAGGGCACCGACGGTTGGCTGCGGCTCCGACCGCGGGCGGGCCTGCTCGTCCAGCAGGCCGGCCTCACCGACGGTCGACCGAGCCTGCTGATCCTCGACGACGTCGGCCGGAACCTCACCGTGACCCTCGGCGACGACGGCACCTGGGCCGGCGCCCCGGTGGAGGGTCCCGACGGCGCCCGGGTCACGATGCTGGAGAACGGTCTCCTCGTGGCGGTCAACCGCGACCGGGCGGCGTCGATCTCGTTCGACGGCATGTCGTGGATCGAGGTGAAGGCGATCGACGGGGCGAGCTGGACCGGAAGCCGGGTCGGCACGACCGCCGTGCTCGGCTTCGAGACGCTCAGCCGACGCGGCCTGTTCGTCATCGATCCCGCCGCCGATCCGGTGGTCGCCGAGCTCGACGTCGAGTTGCCGGCCGGCCGGGACATGCGGATCGTGCACGACGGTGGGCAGTGGTTGGTGGCGACCCCCTCCGAGGACGGCCCCCGGTTCTTCCGCTCCACCGATGCCCGCTCGTTCACCGAGGTCGAACCCTTCGCCCAGGCGCCCGCCCTCGGCCGCGACGGGACGTTCTCCGCGGCGAACCCACCCGTGCTCGCCCAGGGGGTCGACCTGTTCCGTCTCATCACCTCGGGGCGGTCGATCGAGATCGCCAACTATCCGGGCGTGGTGCTGACCGAAGCGGCCAACCGTTCGGCGTTGACGGCGCTCGTCGGGGTCCCACTCGACGGGGAGGCACGGCGCGACGACCTGCCCGACACGGTGACGATCACCGACATCAACGATCTCGGCGCCCGTCTCGAGTTCGACCTCGACACCTCCGAGTGGCGCTTCTACACCCCGACCGCGACGGCGCCGTCGCTGCGCTTCTTCGTGACCGGTCCGAGCTCGCTCCAGGACGCCGGGGTGACCCTCAACGAACAACCCGACGGCACCACGCAGATCCAGGTGGTGCATCTCGGCTCCGGGGTGGCGCTGTTCCGGTTCTCCCTGGACGAGGCCACCGAGGCACTCGACGGACTCGACCTGTTCGACGAGTCGGCCACCGCACTCGGCGAACCGAGCCTGTCGTGGACGATCGACGACGGCCAGACGTGGCGGCATCTGCCGCTGTCGGTGTTCCCGATCGACGCGGTGCTGCCATCGGTGCTGCTCGGCACCGAGCACATGGTGCTGCTACCGAACGACGCCCGACGCCCGATCCTGTTCGGTCCGCGGCCGGGCTGAGTCAGGCGGGTTCGTCGACCGTCGACTCGTCGGCGTCGTCGACCGACACGTCGTCGGCGAGGGTCGACACCGGCGCATCGGCCGACCAGTTCCGGCTCGTCCACCACAGCCCGATCGCGCCGCCGAGCACGGCGATGCCGGCCATCCAGATGTTGATCCGGAGGCCGAGCACCAGCGAGGCCGGATCGATCCGGACCCGTTCGACGAGGAAGCGGCCCACGCCGTAGCCGATGATCCACACCGGCAGGATCTGGCCGGGCTTGAGGACCTTGCGACGGTCGAGCCAGATCAGGAACGCGGCGAGGCCGAGATTCCAGACCGCCTCGTAGGCGAACGTCGGGTGGAACGTGGCCGAGTCGGCGAACTCGGTGGGGCGGTGCTCCTCGTCGATCTCGACCGCCCACGGGAGATCGCTCGGGCGGCCGAAGAGCTCCTGGTTGAACCAGTTCCCGATACGTCCGATGGCCTGGGCCACCGGAATGCCCGGGATGAGGGCGTCGAGACCCTGGCGCAGACCCATGCCCTGCCGCTTGGCCACCCACACACCGACGATCACACCGGCCAGGAGGCCACCCGGGATGCCGAGCCCACCGTTCCAGATCTCGAACGCGTCGAGCCAGCGGCCCTGGTACGACTTCCAGTCGGTGGCGACGTGGTAGAGCCGTGAACCGATGAGGCCGGCCGGCACCGCGTACCAGGCGATCCGGAGCACGTGCTCGCCGTCGCCGCCCCGGGCCTCCCACCGACGGCGGGCGATCTCGACCCCGACATACACACCGAGGGCGATCATCAGGCCATAGGCCCGGAGGGTCAGCGGACCGAGCGAGATGCTCGACGTGCCCGGCGAGGGGATGGAGGCGAGCAGTTCGACCACGTCTCACAAACTACCGACGGCGGCCGTTCCTTCCCGATCGCCCCGGCCGAGCCCACCGGCACGATCATCGACCCATGACCGACCGGCTCGCAGATGCGAACCTGGGGTGATGGTGAGGTGTCAGGTCGTCAGAGCCGTTTGCGTTGCGTCGGTGCTCGCAGTTCTCGGCGCAGCGTGCACGACCGGGGACGATGAGGAGCTCGGCGGGTCGGACGAGGTCGTGGCCTCCGGGGATGCCGCAGGCCTCGAGTCGTTGCACTGGTCTCGTGTCGACACCCCCGGGGAGGTGGAGATCGTCGGCCTGCTCGACCAGGGCCGATGGGCGCGAAGCCGCTCGTACGCCGGCGAACTCTTCGTCGATCAGGGCGACGGCTGGCAGCCGATCGAGTTGCTCGAAGAGCATCGCTCCGTGGCCGTGAGCCCCGACGGGGTCATCGTGGCGAGCTCGAGCGAGGGATGGTTCGCATCGGCTGATCAGGGCGCTTCCTGGACGACACTCGACCTCGGCCTCGGGGAGCACCACGATCTCGTCTCGGTCGAGTACGACCTCCGAGGAGTCGTCGACGGCGACGACGGCGAGGTCGGTTTGGTCATGAGGGACCTGCTCTGGTTCTCGGGCCAGGCCTACCTCGAGCGGTTCCACCCCGACCCGAACCGCCCGGAACTGCAGGACGCGATCATCGACGGTGACGAGATCCTCCCGATCTCGATGGACGACGAGGACGACGTCGGCGGTCCGTATCCGTTCGACCGCACCTTGCTCGATCCCGCCGCCGATGCCGCACTCGGTGACGACCTCTCGGGCACGGTCGCCCTTCGGTGGTTCGACGCCGAGAGCGGCGCCCCGTCGGGTACCTGGCAAGCGCCCAACCTGGCCGAAGCGACCGTCGTGACCGACGAGTCGGTCCGGCTCATCCTCGACGGCGTGGGTCAGGAACTGGGACCCGATGGATGGATCGGGTCCGGCGCGACGATCGAGCTCGACGCGCTCGCCGAACTCCTCGGAGCCGATCGGCTGTCCCATGTCTCGATCCACGGTGACGACCTGCTCGCCACGGGCTGGACCGCGAACGGTCGAGCCTGGTGGACCGCCACCCGGGGCCGCTGAACGCGACGTCGGCACGATCGACCGCCCCGCCGGCTTCCCGTTCGGGGCTCAGCCGGCCGTGGCCTCGTCGACCCAGGCGAGGTGCTGCTTCTCGTGGAGCGCATTGGCCGACAACACCCCGGCGATGGTGCCGTCGCCCCACGGGGCGCCGGGAATCGGGCGGTCGAGATCGTCGTCGCTCAACCGGCCGACGAGGGCGACCGTGGCGTCCCGGGCGTCGGTGAGCGCCCGGAGCAGGCCGTCGCGGTCGAGATCGGCGAGTGCCCGCACGTGCGCCTCGTTCTCCCGGTGCACCGAGGCCAGCTTGTCCTCGAAGGTGTCACCCGGGATGCCGATCGGGTCGCTCCGGCCCGCCACGGTGGCCTCGGCCATGCCGGCGAAGGCGGTCTCGATCCGGAGCAGGTGGACCACGTGGTCCTTCGGCGACCACGGTTCGCCGTCGGGGTCTTCGCTCGGTGTGCAGGGCGTGGCGAAGGCGTCGGCGTCGAAGTCCTCGATCCAGGCAACGGTTCTGGCCCGCTGCCGTTCGAGACGATCGAGCACGGTGGTGCGGTCGGTCATGCCAGAGACTGGCACGAGCCACCGGTCCGCGACGAGTGGCCGCGACCCTCGACCGCACGGGAGCCGTGACTACGGTCGCCTCCATGGACCCGGTCGAGTTCATCGACCACGTCGGCGACGACCACGTGGCGACCTCCTCCGAGGTGCGGGTCGGAGGCGGGGGCCGTCGAGGCGTCGCAGCCGCCGTCCTGGTCGTCGTGGTCGGCCTGGGCGGGGCGGCCCTGCTCGCCGAGGACTCGCCGACGGTCGAACCGGCCACGAGCCCGACGAGCGTCGATCCGTCGATACCCCCGGCGACTGCGGCGCCGGGGACGACCGCGCCGCCCACACCCCTCGGCGCTGCGGGTCTCGTCGTCTTCGAGCCCGTGGATGCGGACTGGACGGCGATCCCACTGCCGGTCGAACCCCGGGGGGCCTGGTTCGTCGGCGACCAGCCCGTCGCACTGGACGTCGACGGAGCGATCCGACATCCCGACCTCGTCGACCCCGTCGGCGCCCTGCCCGACCCCGGCGGCGCCGTCGAGGAGCGGCTCGACCTGCTCGTCAACACCGGCACCTCGGTGTGGATCTCGACCGATGCCGGCCGCACGTGGTCGGACCCACTCGCCCTCCCGCCACCCGAAGGGCGATACGCACGGCGGGAGACCGAAGCGTCCGCCTGGACGCGCAGTGAGGACGGCGGCGGCTGGTTGTTCGCCGTCACGGACGAACTCACCTTCGACGCGGTGGCGTTCCTGGCCGACCTCGGCGAGACGTTGCAGCCGGGTGGTCAGGCGTGGGTCGAGGACGGGCGGATCGCCGTGTTGGAGCCGACGGGTGGTCGACGGGTCGATGTCGACCCCGCCGCCCTCGACCCCGGTTCGCTCGCCGCCTTCGACGCCGAGTCGGCCGGGATCGAACCCGGGGTCGTCGTCGTGGAGCTCACCGACGGCGGCGAGTTGGTCCGCAGCGTCGAGGTGCCCGACGGTCGGCGACCGGTGGATCTCCGGTGGGTCGACGGTCGCCTCGTCGGCCGGTTCGACGAGGGTGCCGTCGGTGTGCTGCTCGACGGCTCCTGGGCCATCTCCGACGACGGCATCGCGGATGACGGCATCCACCCCGTCGCTCGGTTCACCGACGCGGAGCTCGGTTCCGCCGATGACGGTGGACTGGTCGTCCGGTCGGGTGACGACCCGTGGATGCCGGTTCCCGACCCGCTCGGCGACGACGTGCTCCACGCGCTCCATGCCGATGGCGACTCCGTGGTCGCCGTGTCGCTCGTCCGTGGCTTCTCGGTGGCGATCGGCGACGCGTCGACCGAGACCTACCAGCTCGCCCACGACCCGCGAACCGGCACCTGGGCGTTGGCCCGCGGCGACGATGTGCACCTGCGCCGGGGCTGGCCCGAGTTCCTCCGCCGCACGGACGTGGGCTGGGAGGCGGTGCTCGACGATGCCGTGGTGCTGCGCTTCTCCGACGCCGACTGGCGCGACGCCGTGGCCGACAGCGGTTGGAGTGTGCAGCGGGCCGAAGCCACGGCGCGGGTCACCTTCGACGGTCTCCGGTGGTTCGAGATCGATCTGCTGGGGATCGACGAGGAGCTGGGTGCGGCCTACGAGGTGCGGGTGCACGACCGGGGCGCGCTCGTCGTGCGGACACCGCTGCTGCTCGACCTCGACGCCCTCGCCGAGGGCGCCGCACCCGACGCCGAGCTGTGGTGGACGCCACTGCCCGGCTGAGCCGCCCCGTTCGTCGCCTCGCCCGACACCTCAGTAGCTTTTCCCGGTGCGTCCCGATCTCCGACCGGCCGGACTCCTCCTCGCCGCGATGTCGATGCTGCTCGGGTGTTCCTCCACCGGGCCCACCGCCGAGCCGGTGACGATCGTCGAGTCCGCCTCGTGGCGATGGGAACGCATCGAGGCGCCCCGCGGGGTGGTGGGCACCGGTTTCACCGCCGACGGCCAGTGGGTGATGAGCAAGGGCACACCCGACGGCGCCGTGGTCTCGATCGACGACGGTGGAGGGGCGTGGGTGTCGTCGTTGG
Source organism: Acidimicrobiales bacterium (assembly GCA_020630195.1). Lineage (GTDB taxonomy): Bacteria > Actinomycetota > Acidimicrobiia > Acidimicrobiales > SZUA-35 > JAHDBV01. Next base: position 95,210 of record JAHDBV010000005.1, on the reverse strand, counting down.
TGATCGACACCGGGTGGAGCTGGTTGGCCTCGACCGCGGGCGACGTCGTGTCGCTGACGGCCGAGCAGGGCGGCTGGGTGACGAGCGACGGCGGGGCGAGTTGGGTCCCGATGGACATCGAGGGCGCCGAGATGCCCCACATCCGTTGGTTCGTCGACGCTCAGCAACTCGCCGATGCCGGCGACGGCACCGCCATCGCCCGCGGGGAGATCTGGGCCCAGTTCGACCCTCTGGACTATCTGACCGCCCGCCACCCCGAGCTGGTGGACGACGGCGCCGACTACTTCGTCGAGGCGGGGTGGATCCGGGACCTCGAGGGGCGCGTGGTCGAGATCGACGCCGAGGTCCTCGCGCTCGCCCGATCGGTCCGGGCCGTGGCCGACGAGGAGGGCTGGGACCCCGACGCCGAGCAGACTTACGGCAGCTTCCGGGTCGACCTGGCCGACGGGTCGATCATCGAGACGTGGCGGGCCGGGACCTGGTTCACCCGGATCGAACCCCGCGACGGCGGCATCGTGGCGCAGGGCGCCGACGGGATCCTGTGGCGTCTCGACGAGGACGGGTGGACGAGTTCGGGTGAACGCTGGACCGAGACGATGGCTGATCTCGAGTTCGCGCCCGTCACCCCCGAACAGGCGGCGACCCTCGACGAACTCCCCGAACTCGGTGTGTGGGCGGCCTGGCACGTCACCGACGACGGCGCCATCGCCGTCACCGGTGACGACGACGCCGATGTGCTCGCCTCGGCGGACGGGCGACGCTGGGTGCGCGCCGGTGTGGCCGAGACGTTCGGCCCCGACGCCCGGATCCTCAGCGTCGAGACGAACGGTGAGGAGGTCGTGGTGTTGCTCAACCGCGTCGGAGCCGGCCTGCGCGCCGGCGGCGGTGAGGTCTGGATGGCCGAGCTCCCGACCGTCGTCGGACTCTGAGGTCGACCGGACCGGGACCGACCGGGCTCAGCTGGCGAGCTGGCCGGGGTTGAGGGCGAAGAGGATCTCGGCACCACCCTGCACCGCGGCGAGGTAGCCGTTCACCTGGGGCACGATCTGCTCGCAGAAGAACTGCGCCGAGGCCACCTTCGCCGCGTAGAACTCGTCGTCGGTGGCCTTCGGGGCGGCGGCGAGCGCCTGGCGGGCCATCAGGCCGCCACAGACCACGGTGCCGAGGATGCGGAGGTAGGGCACCGAGCCCGCCAGCAGGGCGTTCGGGTCGGTGGCGTGCTCGAGCAGCCACGACGTGGCGGTTCGTGCGGTGTCGACCGCGGTGGCCAACTCGCTACCCGCGCCGGCCAACCCGTCGACCTCACCGAGTTCCTTCGAGAGCACCTCGTAGGCGGCGAGCTGATCCATCACGACCCCACCGGCCCGCATGCCGAGCTTGCGCCCGATCAGGTCGGCGGCCTGGATGCCGTTCGTGCCCTCGTAGATCGGGGCGATGCGGGAGTCGCGCCAGTACTGCGCCACACCCGTCTCCTCGACGTACCCCATGCCACCGAAGATCTGGATCGTGGTCGAGGTCTGCTCGACCCCGACGTCAGTGCAGAGCGACTTCGTGAGCGGGATCAGCAGATCGCCGTACTCACGGTGGGCCTCGGCGGCCGCCGTGTCACCGGCCGACGCCGACGCCTTGGCGTGGTCGAGTGCCACCGCGGTCTCGTAGCAGAGCAGGCGCATCGCATCGATCCACGACCGTTGTGTCATGAGCATCCGACGCACGTCGGGGTGCTCGATGATCGACGACTGCTCGCCGCGGGGTGCCCCGATGGCGGTGCCCTGCTTCCGCTCGACCGCGTACTCGAGGCCGTCCTGGAACGACCGCTCGAGGAGCGACAACCCCTGGAGGCCGACACCCAGGCGGGCGTTGTTCATCATCGTGAACATGTTGCGCATGCCGGTGAACTCGTCGCCGACGGGCCAGCCGATGGCGCCGCCGTTCTCGCCGTAGGACAACACGCAGGTGGGCGAGCCGTGGATGCCGAGCTTGTGCTCGATCGAGACACAGGTGACGTCGTTGCGCTCCCCCGGGTTGCCGTCCGCGTCCGGCAGGAACTTCGGCACGACGAACATCGTGATGCCCTTCGTCCCGGGAGGAGCACCGGGCGTGCGGGCCAACACGAGGTGCACGATGTTCTCGGCGAGATCGTGCTCGCCGTAGGTGATCCAGATCTTCTGACCGGTGATCTTGTAGCTGCCGTCACCGACGGGTTCGGCCTTCGTGGTCACCGCACCCACGTCGGAGCCGGCCTGCGGCTCGGAGAGGTTCATCGTGCCCGACCACTGGCCGGTCAGCATCTTCGGCAGATACATCGCCTTCTGCTCGTCGGAGCCGTGATGCTCGAACGCATCGATCGCGCCCTGGGTGAGCAGCGGGGCGAGGGCGAACGCGAGGTTGCCCGACGTCATGAGCTCCTGGATCGTGAGGCCGACGATCCACGGGAAGCCGCCGCCGCCGTAGTCGGGGTCGAACGGGATCGCCCCGAAGCCCGAGTCGACCCAGGCGGTGTAGGCCTTCTTGAACGAGTCGGGCGTGACGACCGAACCGTCGTCCTGCCACTTCGTCATGATCGTGTCGCCATCGACGTTGGTCGGCGCGACCACCTCGGCCATGAACCGGCCGACCTCGTCGAGCACCATGTGCACGGTCTCGTTGTCGACGTGGGAGAACCGGTCGGACTCGCAGAGACCGGCCAGATCGACCACCTCGTCGAGCACGAAGCGGATGTCACGGAGCGGAGGTGTGTAGTCGGCCACGCCGAAATGCTAGCCAGCACGCAGGGGCGCGAACGGGTCCGGGTCGGCTCGATCGCCCGGACCGGGGCCGACATCGGCGGACCGCTACGGTCGGCGCCGTGCAGCTCTACGAACTCGCGCAGGGGGTGTTCGCCCTCGTCTCACCGGCGTCGGGTTTCGGCCACGCCAACGTCGGCCTGGTGATCGACGCCGACGGACTCACCCTGATCGACACGGGCCCCACCCCGGCGGTGGCCCGCGAGGTGCACACCGAGGTCATGGAGCTGACCGCCGAGCTCGAGCTGCCGCTCCGCCGCCTCGTGCTCACCAGTTCCCGCGTCCCGTTCGCCGGCGGCACCGACCCGCTCCGCAACGCGTTCATCATCGGCTCCGAGGCCACCTCCGACGACCTCGACCACCCCGCCAACGTCGACGCGCTCCGGGCGCTGCTGCCCGACCTGGCGGCGCACTACCACGCCGAGTTCCGGACCCGCCCCGTGTCCCACGTCATCGACGCCGAAGTGCAGCTGACCCCGGCGATGGTGGCGGTGCCGCTTCCGGGGGAGTCTCTCCCCAACCTGGCCATCCAGGTCCCGGCCGCCGATGTGGTGTTCGCCGGCGCCCTGGCCTCGTTCGGGGTGACGCCCCTCGCCTTCGCCGGTGATCCGACGGCGTGGCTCGCCTCGCTCGGCCGGCTGGCCGAACTCGGCTCGACGATCGTGCCCGGCCACGGTCCGCCCGGCGGCCACGGCGATCTGGCCGATCTCGCCGAGTACCTCGTCGCCGTGATCGACGCCCGGGGCGATCCGGCGGCGATCGGCTCGGGCCCCTGGGACGACTGGACCGACCGACGCTTCGACGAGGTCAACTGCGAACGGGCGATGCGACTCGCCCGCGGGGATCACGACCTGCCGGAGAGCTTCCTCCGGCTTCTCGGTTTCGCCTGACTCAGGCCGGCAGCGACAACCCGCCGCCGGCGCTGCCCGCCGCCGCTGCGGCGGCGATGATCAGGAAGCCGACGATGAACACGACACTCAGCGCCAACATGACGGTGGCGATGATGCCGAGCACCCAGCCGGCGGTCACGAGGCCCTCGTTCTTCCACATCACATGGGGTTGGGCCCGCATGTCGGCCCGAGCCTTGTTGCCCTGGATCCAGGCGATCGGGCCGAGCACCTGGCACAACACGAGCCCGAGCACGCCGAGCACCAGCACCGTCGTCCCGCTCGGGTGGTCACGGACGTCGCCGTGCATCGACGGCATCGCGCCGTAGGGCTGCTGCGGTGGGGTCGGGGTCGTCACCACGACATCATCCCAGATACGGGCGGCGGGATGCGCCGATCAGGCGAACGGCACCGGCACGTGCCCGAGGGCGAGCCGCACCAGCCACACGACGAGCATCGCCACCGCGTTGAGACCGAGCAGGCGCACACCCTGGCCTCGGAGCCAGCGCCGGGCGCCGTCGAGACCGCTGCGCTCGGGGCTCGTCGAGAGCCACACGCCGACGACGACGAGCTGGACGGCCCAGAGGATCACGAGGGGGTGGAGACGGATCGAGGCGCCGACGTCGCCACGCAGGAGCGCCCCGACGGAGCGGGTCGCGCCGCAGCCGGGGCAGTAGCCGCCGGAGCATCGCCGGAGTGGGCACAGGACGAACCCGTCGTCCACGCCGACGGCGCCACCGGACACGGCCAGTGCCGTGCCGAGTGCCGTCAGAGCTGCGCCACCCGCCAGTTCGAGCGAACCGGGGATCGGGGTCCCCGTCCGTGCGACGGAGGCGACGGCGGAGGTCATGCCGGACTCAACCGAGTTGGGCGTCGACCTGTTCCATCGCATCGTCCTCGGACACGTCGAGCGAGAACGACAGCTCGGACACGAGGATCTTGCGGGCCTTGGTGTACATGTTCTTCTCGCCGGCGGAGAGGCCCTTGGCCGACTCCCGCAGCGCGAGGTTCCGGACGACCTCGGCCACCTGGTAGACGTCGCCCGACTTGAGCTTCTCCTGGTGGTTCTTGAATCGCCGCGACCAGTTGGCCGGCTCACGCACGTCCTTCTTGGACAGCAGCTCGAACAGGTCCTCGACGTCCTCGAGCGAGATCGGCGGGCGCATGCCCACCTCCTCGGACTTGTCGACCGGCACTCGCACGGTCAACTCGTCGTGCACCGTCTTCAACACGAAGTACTCGACGGTCTCACCGAGCAGCTCGCGCTTCTCGGTCTTCGTGATGATCGCGGCGCCGTGGTGCGGATACACCACGCGGTCGCCCTTCTTGAACGGTGACGACATCGATTTCCTCTCCGCCCGGTACGAACCGGGTACCCAAGGGGATCAGGATACGGCACGACCCGGCCGGGCCCGCACCCTCGACGGGATGCGGCCGACCGGGTCGACACCGGATGATCGGTTGATCAGAACAGGCTGCCCACGAGGGACAACACGAGCAGCAGGGCGATGAAGATGACCACCCAGAATCGCCAGGGGCTGCGCTGGCGGAGCGACGGGGGGCCGTCGTCGACGACGAACTCCGTCTCCCGTTCGGCTTTCGGCGTCACCCGACCGCCGCCGCTGTTCCGACGTGCCATGGAGGATCAGGCCTTGACGACGCGGGTGTCGGCGATGCGGTCCCACGGCAGCCGACGCTCGTCGTCGGTGAACAGCATGATGAGGCCGACGACGGCGAGGACGAAGCTGATGAGGCCGCCGATGGCGCCGAGGACCGGGATGAGCCCGAGCACGCTGAGGCCGATGTAGGGCGACGCCCGACGGATGGCGACCGGCTGATCGATGTCGGAGCCGTCGGCGTTGACGACCTTCATCCCGAGGATCTTCTTGCCGACGGTGCCGCCGTTCTTCGTGGTGAGGATCACCTCGTTGACGAACAGCACGACGAGCCCGATCAGTCCGACCAGGATGCCGGTGCCGATGCTCACCTCGTCCGAGCCGGCCAGCACGGCGCCCACGCCGAACGGGATGGCCAGGATGAAGTTGACGATGATGTAGCCGATCGTGTCGAGCAGGCGGGCCAGGAAGCGGTTGCCCGGCTCGGCCAGATCGAGTCCGCCGGTGGCGCCGGCGTTGAACTGCTGACCGGTCGGCTGCGGGCCGCCCTGCCACTGGGTCCCGTCCCAGTAGCGCTGGGTGCCGGGCGGATCGCCCTGGGCGTGGTACCAGCCCGGGGGTTGGGTGGGGGTGGAGTCTGTCATGGCGATGTCCTCTCTCAGACGTTCACGACGGAGAAGTTGAGCGCCTTGTCGGTGAGGCGCTTCTTCTCGCTGTCGAACAGGGGCCAGAGCAGGTCGGCGAGGCCGCCGAGTCCGCAGGTGAATGTGGAGATGGCCCAGGCGACCACGATCCGGGCGAAGGCCATCCCGCCACCCACGGGCTGGCCGGTCTTGTCGGACACCAGCTTGATGCCCTGCTGCTGCTTGCCGATCGACTGACCGGTCTGGCCCTGGCGCACGATCACGTTCCAGAGACCGACGCCGATGGCGCCGATCATGCCGACGATGAGCACGAGCGTGCCGAGGCCCTCGGAGACCACACCCAGGATCGCGCCGAGGATCACGGCGAGGATGTAGCCGGCGAGCACGATGCCGTAGTCGATGAGATAGGCGATGACGCGCTGGCCGAACTCCGCCGGCACGCCGACCGAGGTGGCCATCGTGGCCGCACCGACACCACCGAAACCCTGCGGTTCGGTGCTGACGGGCTGCGGGCCACCCTGCCACTGGGCACCGTCCCAGTAGCGCTGCGTTCCCGGCGGGTCGCCTTCGGCCTGATACCAGCCGGCGGGCTGTGGCGAGTCGGTCATTCCTGGAGCTCCCTCGATCGCGGCCCGCCCTTCGCGGGACGCGCGCACGACCCTAGCGAACGACCTCCCCCGGCGCAGACGCCGTCGCTCCCCGGACCAGGGGGCTACGGTCGGCCCACCGGCGCCACGCCGCCGGGCCCACCCGCCCCGGGCCTCACACCCGCCCCGTCCGGACCGATGGAGACCCATGTCTGCGCGCACGATCCTCGTCACCGGCGGTGCCGGTTACATCGGTAGCCACATGTGCGTCGCGCTCGCCGAGCGCGGCCACAACGTGGTGATCGTCGACAACCTCTCGAACTCGTCCGTCGAGGCCGTCGACGTGATCGCCCGACTGGGCGGCCGCACACCGGCGTTCCACGAGCTCGACCTGTGCGACCGCGACGCCCTGGCCGCGGTGTTCGACGAGCATCCGATCGACGCCGTGATCCACTTCGCCGGACTCAAGGCGGTGGGCGAGAGCGTGGACATCCCGCTCTCCTACTACCGCAACAACCTGCTCTCGACGCTGAACCTCATGGAGGAGATGGCGGCCCACGACGTGTGGGAGCTCGTCTTCTCCTCGTCGGCCACGGTCTACGGCGACCCGGAGATCCTCCCGATCCCCGAGACCGCCGACACCGGCGCCACGAACCCCTACGGCCGCACGAAGCTGATGATCGAGGAGATCTGTCGCGACGCCGCCGTCGCCGACGACCGCTGGCGCATCTCCCTGCTCCGCTACTTCAACCCCGTCGGCGCCCACCCGTCCGGCGACCTCGGCGAAGACCCGCAGGGCATCCCGAACAACCTCGTGCCCTACGTCATGCAGGTGGCGGTCGGCCGCCGGGAGCAGGTGGGTGTCTTCGGCGACGACTACGACACCCCCGACGGCACCGGCGTGCGCGACTACATCCACGTGATCGACCTCGCCATGGGCCACCTCGCCGCCCTCGACCACCTCGCCGACGGGTGCCGCGCCTACAACCTCGGCACGGGCAACGGCTCGAGCGTGCTCGAGGTCATCGAGACCGTCGCGAAGGTCTCCGGCGCGGAGGTGCCCTACGAGATCGGCCCCCGTCGGGCGGGCGACATCGCCACCTCCCTCGCGGATCCGACCCGGGCGAACACCGAGCTCGAGTGGCGCGCCGACCGCGGACTCGAGACCATGCTCGCCGACTCCTGGAACTGGCAGTCGAAGCACCCCTGGGGCTTCGGCGAGGCACCGACCGACGACGCCTGACCGGCCCCGGGTTCAGCGCCGCGGCATCCCACCGCGGGCACCTGCGCCGGTCACCGACACCGCCGCCACCTCGACGGCGGCCACCACCGCCGCATCGAGGGCCTCGCCCCGGGCGAGCGCGGCGGCGAGCGCACCGACGAAGGTGTCACCCGCACCGGTCGTGTCGACCACGTCGACCACGGGGGCGGGCACGCGTGTGACCACCTCGTCCGTGGCGAGTGCCGCGCCGTCTCCGCCGAGGGTGACCACCAGTGCGCGCGCGCCCGCCGCGGCGACGGCGGCCGACAGGCCGGCGTCGTCGAGCGACACCGCCGAGCCGACGAGGGCGGCGAGTTCGTGCTCGTTCGGGATGACCACATCGACGAGTGCGAGCACCTCCGGGTCGACGGCCCGGGCCGGGGCCGGGTTCAACATCACGGTGGCGCCCGCGGCCGAGCCGTCGCGGATCACCCGCTCGACCACGGCGACCGGCACCTCGTGCTGCACGACGACGACGTCGTCGGCCGACACCGGCGGGGACGCAGCGTCGAGCACCGTCGCCTCCACCCGGGCGTTGGCGCCCGGTGCCACCACGATCTGATTCTCCCCGCCGGACGACACCGCGATGAGCGCCGTTCCGCTCGGTGCACCGGACAGCACCCGGACCCCCGACACGTCGATGCCCTCGACGACGAGCGCCTCGAGGGCGCCCGTGCCGAAGTCGTCGTCGCCGACGGCACCGAGCATCACCACCGACGCGCCCTGCCGGGCCGCGGCGACGGCCTGGTTGGCGCCCTTGCCGCCCTGGTGGGTGACGAGATCGCCACCGATCACGGTCTCACCGGGGCCGGGGAGCTCGTCGACACCGACCACGAGATCGACGTTGATCGACCCGACCACGATCACCCGCCCGGCGGTCACGACGACACCCCGGTGCGTGCGCGGACCGCGTCGAGGAGGATCGATCGAGCCCGGTCGTGGTCGAGGGTGTGACCGTGGCGGACATTGGTCTCACGGTCGCCGGGCCGGCGGTCGACGACCGTCATGCCGCGGGTCAACTCACCGCGGAGCTCGACACCGACGTGGCGGTCGGTGAACGAGATGACATCCGGGTCGGTCACGGCGAGCACCGCACAGGGATCGTGCAGGCCACCCCGGCGACGGCCCACCCAGCCTTCGACGTTGTCGAGGTAGGCGCCGACCATGTCGGCGGCGAAGACCGCCCCGGTTCCGCCGATGGCCCGGAGGTCGGCCTCGAGGGCATCGTCGACCACGAACTGGTGGGTGAGGTCGAGGCCGGCCATCCGCACGTCGGCCACCCCGGCCGTCAGCACGATGTGGAGCGCCTCGGGGTCGACGAGGGTGTTGAACTCCGAGACCGGGCCGTGGTTGCCCACGTCGGCCGACCCGCCCATGAACGAGAGGCCGGCGATGCGATCGACGACGTCCGGGGCGAGCCGGAACACCGTCGCGATGTTCGTCATCGGCCCGATCGGCACGAGCCAGATGCCTTCGTCGGCCCGGGTGGTCTCGATGATCCACTCGACGGCGTCGTCGGAGGCGACGGCCCGCTCGAGCTCGGGGAGCACCGGGCCGGCCAGGCCGTGGGTCCCGTGGATGTGGAGGGCGTTGCGAGGTTCGGCCACCAGTGGGCGGGCGGCGCCGCGGTGGACCGGGGCGTCGATGCCGTACATCTGGCCGACCAACAACGCGTTGCGCGTGACGTCGACCAGCGGGGCGTTGCCGCCGACGGTGGTGACCCCCACCAGTTCGCCCCGTACGTCGGCGAGCACGAGGGCGAGGGTGTCGTCGTGTCCCGGATCGCAGTCGACGATCAGTCGGGGGCACTCCCCCGTCGGCGCCACCTCAGCCCTTGAGCTGTTCGTAGATGTCCTTGCACTCCGGGCAGATCGGGAACTTCTCGGGGTCCCGGTTGGGCACCCACATCTTCCCGCAGAGCGCCCGGACCGGGGTGCCCTCGACGGCGCTCGGCATCAGTTCGCTCTTGCGGACGTAGTGGCTGAACTTCTCGTGGTCCCCGCCATCGGTGGTGACGGGGTCGATCACCGGTGCGGTGGTGAGATCGGTCATGGCCCCATCCTGCCATCGGGTCCGCCGGCCGACCACGGGAGGGCCCCACCACGAGCGGGTGCGGGCGATAATGTCCGGACATGGCTGAAGTTCTCGACGTCGCCCAGACCGCCGCCCTTCTCGACGCCCCGCCCGCGGGTCTCGTCGTGCTCGACGTGCGCACGCCGGAGGAGGTCGCCGGCGGCACACTGCCCGGTGCCACCGTGATCGACATCTACGAGGCCGACTTCGCCGACCGGGTGCTCGAGCTCGATCGAGCCGTGCCCTACCTCGTCTACTGCAAGGCCGGGGGTCGCAGCGCCAAGGCGGCGGAGTTCATGGAGGCCAACGGCTTCGGCGACGTGCGCGACTTCGGTGGCGGATGGATGGCCTGGGCCGACGCCGGCAAGGGCTGACCGAGCCCGCCCGGGACGCTCAGGCGAGCGTCTCGCGGAACCGCTCGGCCAGCCGGCCGATCACGAGATCGGCGTCGGCGACGATGCCGGGCAGCTGGAAGAAGATGTGGACCATGCCGTCGACGTCGAGGTGTTCGACCTCGACCCCGGCGGCGTCGAGCGCGGCCGCGTACGCCGTGCCCTCGTCGTGCAGCGGGTCGTACTCCGCCGTGACGACCAGCGCCGGCGGGAGACCGGCGAGGGTGCCGTTGAGCGGGCTGAGGCGCCAGTCCTCGGCGATCGAGAGATCGGGCACGTACTGCTCACGGAACCACTGCATCGTCTCGAGCGACAACACGTAGCCCTCGGCGTTGCGCTCGAGCGATCCGAAGCGCTCGGTGTCCTGGGTCATGTCGACGGCCGGGTAGACGAGCCCCTGGAAGCGGATGTCGGGTCCGTCACCGGCGAGCGCGAGCTGTGCCACCACCGCGGCGAGGTTGCCACCGGCCGAGTCGCCGGTGACGGCGAGGCGGCGGCCGCCCTCGCCGAGTGCACTCGTGACGGCCCAGCAATCCTCGACCGCGCCGGGGAAGGGGTGCTCGGGCGCCCGGCGGTAGTCGACCGCGACGACCTCGAGTCCGCTGTCGACGGCGATCCGGCGACAGACGTGATCGTGGGTGTCGAGATCGCCGATCACCCAGCCGCCTCCGTGGAAGAACACGACGGTGGCGTCGTCGGGGGCATCCGCTGGCCGGTACCGACGCACACCGACACCGGCGATCTCGGTGTCGACGACCGACGCCACCTCGGGCCCCGGGCCGGGAAAGGCGGACAGGCCCTGGTACCCCTCCCGCCGGTCCGCCACGCTCTGCTCGGCGGCTGGTGGCGCCTCCGCTGCGGCCGCGTTGACGGCGTCGACGATGGGCTGGATGTCGGGCTTGAGCGGCATGGCGGCACGCTAGTGCGGGCCGCGGAGGGCCCTCCAGACGAGGTCCGCTCCGACGCCCGGCGCCCGGTTCAGCGCTCGATGCGCTCGACCCCGGCTTCGGTGGCGAGGTGGGTCATGGCGATGTCGTGTCCGGCGGTCGGCACGTGGTCGACCACCCGCGATGCGGTCACGATCCCGACCAGGGCGACATCGGCGCCGAGCCCCGCCAGCCACCGGTCGTACCAGCCCTGCCCGTGGCCGAGGCGCCCACCCATCCGGTCGAAGGCGAGGCCGGGCACGAGCACCGTGCCGATCTCGTCGTCGGGCACCGTGGGGGCATCGACGCGGGGCTGGTCGAAGCCGTAGCGGTGCCGCTCCGACGGCGCATCGGCCGGATGGATGGTCAGCATGGTGTCGTCGTCGGGCGTGCGGGTCAGCGCGAACGGGCCGAGCCCGTCGAGCCGTTCGAGCCCGGCCAGGTCGGGCTCGTGCCCGAGGGCGCGGAACGTCACCACCCATCCCGGCCGGCCCCGGAGGAACCCGGCGAGGCCCGCGACGATGGCGTCGTGACCGATCGATGGTCGATGGTCCCGGAGCTGCGCCCGCAGCGTGTTCTTGGCGGCGTCGATGTCCGCCGGCACCGTCATGCGGGGACGACGTCGACCGGGATGCCGGTCAGCTGGCTCGTTCCCGACAGCGGATCGATCAGATCGGCCGGGGTCAGGATGTTGGAGTTCACCCCGGCGTGTTCGGCGGCCACGCTCAGACGGCTCCCCTCGACGTCATGGCCCCACCCGTGGGGCAGCGAGACCACGCCCGGCCGGATCGCGTCCGTGACCTCCACCGGCGCGGTGACCGTGCCCGAGGTGGAACTCACCCGGGCGGCGCCACCGTCGGCGAGCCCGATGCGGTCGGCGTCGTCGGGGTGCACCTGGAGGGTGCAGCGCGGCTTGCCCTTCACGAGCACCCGCATGTTGTGCATCCACGAGTTGTTGGATCGCAGCGTCCGGCGCCCGGTGAGCACCATCGGCGCGGTCGGCTCGTCGAGCAGCGCCACGACGCGGGTGAGGTCGGCCATGAGATCGGGGTGGTCGAACTCGACGTCACCCGAGGAGGTCCGGATCGCGTCGGGCAGGCGGGCCTCGAGGGCGCCGAAGTCGAGGCCGTGGGGGTGCTCGATCAGCTGGTCGAGCGTGAGCCCGTCGGGCCGGGCTCCGAACCAGTCGCCGTACGGTCCCGTTCGCAGCTGGATGTCGAGCATCCGCTCCGGCCCGTTGCGGGTCCCGACCACGGCCGACGCCTCGGCACGGTCGATGCCGTCGGGTGCGGCCGCATCGGCGAGCGCTCCCCCGATCGCACGGGAGGCCACCTCGTCGTCGAGCGCGGCGACGGCGGCATCGTCCCAGGACTGGCCGAGCCCGATCAGGGCGAGTCGGGCGAGTTGCACCCACTCCCGGTCGGCGCCGTCGTCCATCGGCAGGATCGCCGGCGAGTAGTTCGCCACGTTGCGGATCGCGAGGCCGAGCAGCGCCACGTCGTAGTGGGGCTTCTGGAGGTGCGACGGTGCCGGCAGGATCACGTCGGCGTGCCGGGTGGTCTCGTTCACGTAGCAATCGAGCGACACCATGAACTCGAGCGACTCGAGGGCGGTGTCGAACCGGTCGGCGTCGGGGCACGAGAGGACGGGGTTGCCGCCGACGGTGATCATCGCTCGGAGGCGCCCGGGGCCGTCGGTGAGGATCTCCGTGGCCATCGCCGCCGCCGGGTGCTCGCCGAGCGCCACGGGAAGGCCGTCGACCCGGGTGGAACGCGAGCCGAGGCGGCGGGAGCGACCGTCGGAACGGGTGCCCCGGGTGGTGGCCGACCCGGCCGCCGGGGTGGTGAACATCGAGCCGCCGGGCCGGTCGAGCGAGCCGGCGAGTGCGTTCACGACGTCGATGAGCCAGCTCGCGGTCGTCCCGAACGGGGTGACGGTCGTGCCGATCCGGCCGTAGACCACGGCCCGCTCCGTGGTGGCGAGGCGGTCGGCGATCTCCCGGGTGGCCGCGGCGGAGATCCCGGTGCGGTCCGCCACCGACTCGGGGGTGCAGGCGGACAGGCCGTCGACGACGGCGGCGAGGCCGGCGAAGTGGTCCGGCTGGGCGCCGGGGTCGACGGCGGGGTGCTCGGCGAGTGCGGTCACGAGCGCACCCAGGAACAACACGTCGGTCCCGGGCACGATGGCCAGGTGCCGATCGGCCTTCTCGGCGGTCTTGGTGCGCACCGGATCGACGACGACGAGCGACCCGCCTCGCTCGGCGAGTGCCTCGAGCCGACCGGGCCAGTCGGGGGCGGTGGCGAGCGAGCCGTTGGACACCAGCGGATTGGCGCCGAGGAGCAGGAGATAGTCGGTGCGATCGAGATCCGGCACCGGGATCGTGCCCGACTGGCCGTACAGCAACCCGCTCGCCAATTCCCTGGGCCGTTGGTCGACGGTCGAGGCGCTGAACACGGCCCCCGGTGACAACGAGCGCAGCATCGTGCGGCTGAACATCGCCCCATCGAGATTGTGGGCCATCGGGTTCCCCAGATACATCGCGAGGGCCTCGCGCCCGTGGGCGTCCCAGACCCGCCCGAGCCCGTCGGCGATCGCCTCGTAGGCCTCGTCCCAGCCGGCGGGCCGCAGTTCGCCGTCGACTCGGACCATCGGGGTCCGGAGGCGGTCGGGGTCGTCGTGGAAGTGCCCGAGCACGGTTCCCTTCGGGCACAGGAATCCGCGCGAGAACACGTCGTCGCGGTCGCCCCGGATCCGGGTGACGGTGCCCCCGTCGAGCTCGATCGCGAGGCCACAACCCGCCTCGCAGAGTGGACAGGTGCGGTATGCCGTCTCGGTGCTCACCCTCCTCTCCTAGCACCTGCGACCCGACGCAGCGAAGCCTTCGTCCCGGGCCTGTGGGTCAACTCACCCGCACCCGAGCAAACGGCGCGCGGGCGAATTAGAAAACCGGTGCGGGGATCCCACCTGTCCACGAGGGTTCCCCTGGTTCCCATTCCGAATGATGCAGCAGCTGAGGGAGATGCTGGCGTCGCCGAGACTCGGTCTCGCGGTCGTCCTTTCCGCGGTCACGGCCTTCGTGGTCGCCGGCCCGTTGGCCTGGCGCGCCGCCGATGCCCCGGTCCGCTCCCAGGAGACGGCCACCTCGTCGAGCCAGACGACCGATGACGTCGCCGTGGCCGGCGTGGTGCAGACGACGGCCACGACGCAGCTGCCCACCTCACTCGCACCGACCCTCGCCGACTCCTCGACGACCGCCGTCACCGTCCAGGCCGGAGACACCGGGGCCGACGATGCCGAGGCCGAGGTGGCCGCCACCACACCGGCGGAGACCGCGACGACGGCACAGGCTCCGGCCACGACCGCGCAGGCCCCGGCCACGACGAGTGCGACGTCCGCGGCACCGAGCACGACCGGAAGCACCCTGGCCAGCACCACGACCACGACGGCCGCCGAGACGACGACGTCCTCCGATGACGACGGCTCGGCGAAGCCGACCTCCACGCTGCTCGGCCAGCCGTCGACGATCGCCCCCACCTCCACGTCCATCGCGCCGACGACGGAACCGGACGACGCCACCTCGTCGACCACCACCGGCGACCGCGAGACGACCTCGACCAGCGCCGGATCCACCTCCACCAGCGAGGACGACACGACGGCCACGACCGACACCGATTCGAGCAGCACGACCGAGACGAGCACGAGCGTGCTCACGACCCGGCCCGGGTCGTCGACGACGGACGATCCGGACGACGAGTCGAACGGCAACGGCAACGGCAACGGCAACGGCAACGGCAACAACGGCAACGGCAACAACGGCAACGGCAACGGCAACGGCAACGGCGATGACGACCGCGACGATGCCGTCGGCAACGGTCTCGGCACCGGGGTGCCGGTCGAGACCCCGGCTCGGCCCGGACCGGACGAGTCGACGACGACCATCCTGGCCGACTGACGACCCACCGATCGGCACTCGGGCTCGACGCCGGCCGACTCACATCGTGTCGAGGACGGCGACCGTCACGCCGCCGGACAGGATCAGGAAGCGCCGCTCACGCCCGAGCCGGCATCGGTGGCCGGAGGAGCCGGCGGATCCGTCGCCGGCGGTGCGCCGGTCGTGACCACCGGCGGTGGTGTCGCCGAGGTGGGTGCGGCCGTGCTGGGCGTGGTCGGCGCTGCGGTGCTCGGCGTGGTCGGCGCCGCGGAGCTCGGCGTCGTCGGCGCCACCGTGCTCGGCGAGGTGGTCGGCTCCGTCGTCGGCCGACTCGTGGTCGTGATCCGGATCGTCGACGAACTCGATGCCCGGGTCGTGGTGGTGGTCGGCCGCGTGGTGGTCGTCCGGCGCGTCGTCGTGGTCGTCGGGCGCGTCGTGGTCGTGACCCGACGGGTCGTCGTGGTGATCCGACGCGTCGTGGTGGTGATCCGACGCGTCGTGGTGGTGATCCGACGTGTCGTCGTGGTCCGCCGGGTCGTGGTCGTGGTCGGCCGCGTGGTGGTCGTCGTCCGGCGCGTCGTCGTGGTCGTCGGGCGCGTCGTGGTCGTGGTGAACCGTCGCGTGGTCGCCGTCGTGGGGGCGGCCGTGGTCGTCGTGAACCGGCGGGTCGAGGCCGTCGTCGGCTCGGTCGTGGTGGTGCGCCGTGTCGTGACCGAGGGTGCGACGATCGAGGGGACTGTCGACGTGGTCGTCGTGGGCGCCGTCGTCGTGACGGGGCGACGGGTCGTCGTGGGACGGCGAGTCGTGCTCGGACGCTCACCACCCGAGGCGGGTGCGTCGGTGGATCCCGTCGACTCCAGCGTCTCGGGCACCGTCGTCTCGGTCGTCACCGACGACGGGGGTGGTGGCCGCATCGCGAAGGACGGGTCGGGACTGGCGTCGTCCCCACGCTCCTGGACCGCCCCTTCGACCTCGACCGGGATGGCGACGGAGGTCGACGTTCCGCCAGCGGTCTCGACGAGCACCTCGCCGCTCCGTTCGCCCCGGAACGTCAGCAGCAGCGTGTAGCCGATGACGAGGAGTGCGCCGAGCCCGAGCACCGATCGCCCGAGCGCGAGGGCCGCCCCGAAGGGGCGCGCATCGTCGTCACTCCTCCTGCCGAACATCGTGGCCGAGCCTACGGGACCGAGTGGGGCGCGCGAGTTCGCGACCCCCCATCGTGGGACCGCTCAGCTGCACCCGCTGGTGGTGCCACAACTCGGGCACGCATGGCAGGAACCGGCCCGCTGCATCGTGATCCCACACTGCATGCAGATCGGTGCGTCGGGGTCGGCCCGGCGGGCCTGTTGATCGGCAGAGGCGAGCACGGGGTCGATGCCGGGAGCGGACGACGCGGACTCGACGTCGATGGCTCCGGGTGCGGTCGCCACCGCGGCCTCCTCCACGCCGGGGAGGGTCTGCTGGGTCCGCTCCCCCGTCGTGAAGATGCCGAGCTCCGACCGCACGGCCGGGTCGAGGTAGGCGACCGCCAGCTTGCGGAACAGGTAGTCCATGATCGACGACGCGATACGCAGATCGGGATCGTCGGTCATACCGGCCGGCTCGAACCTCATTCCGGTGAAGGTCTCGACGAAGGTCCGCAGCGGGACCCCGTACTGGAGACCGTGGCTGAGGCTGATGGCGAAGGCGTCCATGATCCCGGCGAGCGTCGAACCCTGCTTGGACACCCGGAGGAACACCTCTCCCGGGCGACCGTCGTCGTACTCGCCGACGGTCACGAATCCCTTGCAGTCGGCGACACGGAACTCGAAGGTCTTCGAGTTGCGGTTCCGGGGCAGCTTCTCGCGCACCGGCTTGTAGACGACGCGCTCGACGACGGCGTCGACCTCCGCGGCGGGCGTCGCCGGCGTGTCTCCGGCGTCCTCGTCCCGGCTGGTCGACAGCGGCTGTGCGACCTTGCAGTTGTCGCGGTAGATCGCGATCGCCTTGACACCGAGCTTCCAGGCGTCGATGTGGAGCTGCTCGACGTCGCCGACCGTCACCTCGGTCGGCATGTTCACCGTCTTCGAGATCGCACCGGAGATGAAGGGCTGCACGGCGGCCATCATCTTCACGTGCCCGAGGTAGTGGATCGTGTTGTCGCCCATCGAGCAGGCGAACACGGGCAGGTGCTCGGGATCGAGGCCCGGGGCGCCGACGATGGTGCCGTGCTCGTCGATCCAGGCGACGATCGCCCGGACGGCATCGGCCGAGTAGCCGAGGCGGCGCAGCGCCCGACCGACCGAGTGGTTGACGATCGTCATCGTTCCGCCACCGACGAGCTTCTTGAACTTCACGAGCCCGAGGTCGGGCTCGATGCCGGTGGTGTCGCAGTCCATGAGCAGCCCGATGGTGCCGGTGGGGGCGAGCACGGTCGCCTGCGAGTTGCGCACGCCCACCCGTTCGGCGAGCTCACAGGCCTCGTCCCAGTTGCGTTGGGCGGCTGAGAGCAGCGCCGTGGGGGCGAGCTCCTCGTCGATGTCCGCCGCGGCGGCTCGATGCTGCCCGAGGACGCGGAGCGTGTGGTCCGCGTTCTCCTCGTAGCCGGCGAAGGGGCCGAGGCGGGCCGCCGTACGAGCGGAGGTGGCGTAGGCCCGGCCGGTCATCAACGCGGTGATGGAGGCGGCGAGGGCCCGACCCTCGTCGGAGTCGTAGGGCAGGCCCAGGTTCATGAGCAGGGCGCCGATGTTGGCGTAGCCGAGCCCGAGCTGGCGGAACCGGCGGCTCGTCTCACCGATGCCCTCGGTCGGGTAGTCGGCCCGACCCACGAGGATCTCCTGTGCGGTGAAGACCACGTCGACGGCGGCTTCGAACCCCTCGACGTCGAACACGTCGTCGTCGCCGAGGAAGGTCAGCAGGTTGAGGCTCGCGAGGTTGCACGCCGAGTCGTCGAGGTGCATGTACTCCGAGCAGGGGTTCGACCCGTTGATCTTCCCGGTGTTGGCCGCGGTGTGCCAGTGGTTGATCGTGGTGTCGAACTGCATGCCGGGGTCGGCGCACTCCCACGACGCCTGCGCGAACTGGCGCATCAGGTCCCGGGCCCGCACGGTCCGCAGCACCTCGCCGGTGGTGCGGGCCACGAGGGACCAGTCGCCGTCGTCGACGACGGCCTGCATGAACTCGTCGGTGACCCGCACCGAGTTGTTCGCGTTCTGGTACTGGATCGAGTGCGAGTCGGCACCGTCGAGGTCCATGTCGAAGCCGGCCTCACGGAGCACGCGGGCCTTGCGCTCCTCGGTGGCCTTGCACCAGATGAACTCCTCGATGTCGGGGTGGTCGACGTCGAGCATGACCATCTTCGCGGCGCGGCGGGTCTTGCCGCCCGACTTGATGGTGCCTGCCGACGCGTCGGCGCCCCGCATGAAGCTCACGGGCCCCGACGCGGTACCGCCACCGGCCAGCAACTCCGACGAACCGCGGATGGAGGAGAGGTTCACGCCCGCCCCGGAGCCGCCCTTGAAGATCGTGCCCTCCTCGACGTACCAGTTCAGGATCGAGTCCATCCGGTCCTCGACCGAGAGGATGAAGCAGGCCGATGCCTGCTGGGGCACACCGGCCACGCCGATGTTGAACCAGACCGGGGAGTTGAACGCCGCCCGCTGGTGGATGATCAGGAAGCGGAGCTCATCGGCGAAGACGGACGACTCGTCGGCCGAGAAGTAGCCACCCTCGACGCCCCAGGCGGTGATGGTGTCGACCACACGGTCGGCCACCTGCCGGAGCGAGGACTCCCGCTCGGGGGTGCCGGGCGTTCCACGGAAGTACTTCTGGGCGAGGATGTTGGTGGCGTTCACCGACCAACCGGCGGGCACCTCCACTCCCAGTTGCTCGAAGGCCACCTCACCCGTCTTCCAGTGCGTGATCCGGGCGTCGCGCCGCTCCCACTCGACCGTGTCGTACGGATCGACGACGCCGTCGGTGAAGAACCGACGGAGGCCGAGGCTGGAGAGTTCGGGTGCGAGCGTCATGGACGGGCTCCTGGAGGGGCGGACGGACACCGACGGACCCATCCGGCCGGACGCCGTGATGTCACGTCCGGGGAGGAGCGGCGCGAGCCGTGTGATTGGGGACGAATGACCGACCGCGGGCCGACAGGTCGAGAGATCCGATTCCGCAGGTACTCCGCCCGCAGACGATCGAGACCCCCATGGGGCGTGCCGTGGTGGCGCCTCGTCGTTCCGCCGGACCCTGCGGCCGGTCATTCGTTGCTGACTCGAACCTATGGAGGTGGGCCTGTGGATCGAAAGCGGACGACCTGTGGATTCCTGGGGAATTCGCGTGGGTGACATGGGGACACCGCGGGGTCCGGGTGGGGACACCGCGCACGGTGTCGACACCGGGCACCGACGACCACGTAGCGTCGCCTTCGTGTTCACCCGACTGCTCGATGCCGGCCAGCCTCCGACCGGGGACGCGACGCTGCCCGACGACGACGTGCGACGCGCCGTCGCGGCGGAGCGTCGCGGCGGCCTCGACCGGCCCTGGGTCATGACGAACATGGTCTCGTCGCTCGACGGAGCGATCGCCCGGGACGACGGCGTGTCCGGTGGCCTGGGCGGCGCGCCCGACGGTGTGATGTTCTCCGCGCTCCGACGACGAGCCGACGCCGTCGTGGTGGGCGCCGGCACCGCCCGTGCCGAGCGCTATCGACCGCTGCGCGACGGGTTGCTCGTCGTCGTCACCGGCAGCGGATCCATCGATCTCGAGCTCCCGCTGTTCACCGAACCCGGGCCCCGACCCCTCGTCGTCACCGGCTCCCGGGCCGACGCCGACGCCCTCGACCGGCTCCGCACCGTGGCCGACGTGGTCGTCGTCGATCACGAGCGCGTCCCACCCGCGGCCGTCATCGACGTCGTGGCGGCCCGCGGGATCGACGTGGTGCTCCTCGAGGGTGGCCCGACGCTCAACGGCCTCTTCGCCGAAGCGGACCTGATCGACGAGTGGAACCTGACGGTGGCGCCGTTGCTGGTTGCGGGTGGCTCGGGTCGAGCGGCCGTCGGCCCCTGGACCGGGCGCGCGTTCGCGCTCGACCGGGTGTGGGCCAGCGACGAGCATCTCTTCTGCCGGCATCTCCGCCGGCGCGGCTGAGCGGCGTCAGCCCAGGAGCTCGTCGAACCCCTCGATCAACGCGGCCTGGTGCTGGACCTCGGCGACGTAGACCTGGCTCCGGTTGTATCCGAACAGCGCCGTCGCGTACTGCTCGGGCGTCGACATCCCCGGGACGGATCCGCACAGGTGACGGGCCGCCGCGAGGGCGGCGTCGTCGAGATCCTGCGGGTTGAAGTCGCCATCACCATCGCCATCCGCTCGGAAGCGGGCCCAGCTCTGGGGGATGAACTGCATCGGGCCGACGGCGCGATCCCACTCCGTGTCGCCGTCGAGCTCGCCACCGTCGGTGTCGCCGATCGATGCGAAGACCTCGCCGTTGAGCTGGGGGCCGATGATCGGGATGTCCGGCACGCCGTCGATCCCGAGTGTGGCGCCGCCGAAGGTGCCGTGGCGGCTCTCGACACGACCGATGCCCGCGAGCTGCCACCAGGTCGGGGTGCATCCCGGAGCGACACTCGGCGCCAGTTCCGCGGCGAAGAGGTAGGCGCTGATCGCCCGTGGCGTCAGCCCGCCACCATCCAGCTCCAGCCCGAACAGATCGTCACCGATCGACGACCGGAGTTCCTCGATCCGCCCTTCCACGTCGGCCAACTCGGCCCGGACACGCTCGTCCTCGGCCGCCACGGCGATCGCGTCCTGTTCACGGACCTCGAGCTGACGTCGACTGGTCGCGAGCCGCTCACGCGCCCGGTCTTCGGCGTCCCGGGCGTCCGACACGGCACGGCGCAGCGCCACCGCCGCGTCGCGTGCCACCACCGGCCGGGCGTCGGGCGATCCGTCCGGACGTCGATCGAGTCCGTCGAGCTCACCGCCGAGGAAGGCGGAGACGACGAAGTCGCCGAGGCGTTCCTCGACGAGGATCCGCTCGGCGGCGAGGACCGAGAGCTCGTCCTGGAGGGCGGCCGCCCGGGCGGCGGTGCCCTCGATCCGGGCACGGGCGATGACGAGCTCGACCTCGAGCTCACGGAGACGGGTCTCGGCGTTCACCCTCGTGTCGAACGCGGTCTCGAGCTCGCCGAGGGCGGCGACGCCGCCTCGCTGGAACAACGCGGACGACTGCACTCGGGGATGCAGGTCGATCGGCGCACCGAGCAGTTCCTCGAGCGACCAGCCGTCGCTGCCATCGGGTTCGTCGGACGTCGGCACCAGATACGCGAGGACGTCCGGGGTCGGCTCGGGCTCCTGTGCGCCGACCGGGGTCGCCACGATCGGCACCACGGCGAGCGCGAGCGCGCTCGTCAGCAGTCGTCGAATCCACGGCACCATCATCAATCGGCCCGACCGGGCCGGCGATGAGGGCCGATCCCACCCGGCCGCCACCGGGTGGGACGCGCCGGCCCCGCCTAGCGGACGACGACCACGAACTGCTGCCCCGCGTGCAGCTCGCGTCCACCGTTGAGACGCACGATCTGTTCGCCGAGATCGATGTCCATCACGCCGTTCCCGATCCGGGCCAGCACGTCGTCGAGGGTCTCCCCCTCGGCGACCGTCACCACCAACTCACCGTTGGCAGCGGGTGCGGCGGAGCCCGCCGGTGCGGACGGCGCCATCCAGCCGAGCACCAGCACGAGCACCGCGACGACGATGGCGGCCAACGCCAGCTCGCTGAGCCGGGGAAGCGCAGCCGGGACCGGCCGACACGCGACCCCGCGGCGACCCGTCCGATCGAACCCCACCATCGGACGCGAGCGAGGCGGGCCCGCCACCTCGACGGCGACGTCACCCTGGAGCGACCGACCACGGGCCACCGGGGTGGTCATCGGTCGGGTGGCGAGGGGGGAGGCGGTGCGGAGGGCGGTGGTCATGATCGGCATCCTGACGAGCGGGTGTGACATCCGGGGACGACCGGCGGGTGGTCGGGTGCCGGATGCGGTCGGACGCATGTTCGACGAACAGCTGTTCGCCATCCTGCCCGAACGACTGTTCGTGTGGCAACCTCGAATGGCACAAACGTTCGACGAACAGTTGTTCGACAACCGGGGCGAACGGGTGTACGCTCACCCCACGGCCCGCCGGACTCCGGGAGTCACGGCGTCGCCGACCATCAACCTGCACAGGAGGACGCCATGGGCGACCACCAACTCACCGACCGGCAGCGAGCCATCCTCGAGTTCATCGAGCGGCAGACCAGCGAGCGGGGCTTCCCACCGTCGGTGCGAGAGATCGGCGCCGAGGTCGGCCTGACCTCCCCGTCGACGGTCCACAGCCATCTGGCCACGCTGCAGCGGGCCGGCTACCTCCGTCGTGATCCGTCGAAGCCGCGGGCGATCGAGGTCCGTTGGGATCCGACCTCGGGCGCGACCGACGTCGAGCGCCGTCCGGTCACCCACGTCCCGCTCGTCGGCGACGTCGCCGCCGGCACCGACGTGATCGCCCAGGAGCACGTGGAGGAGTCCTACCCGCTGCCGTCGGATCTGACGGGCGAGGGCGAGATGTTCATGCTCCGGGTGCGTGGCGATTCGATGATCGACGCCGGCATCCTCGACGGCGACTTCGTGGTGGTGAAGGTCCAGTCGTCGGTGAGCTACCCCGACATCGTGGTCGCCGGCATCCCGGGCGAAGAGGCCACGGTGAAGACCTACCGCCGCTCCGGCTCGACCATCGAGCTGATCCCCGCGAACGAGCGCCTCGAGACGATGACCTTCGACGCCAGCGAGGTCCAGATCTTCGGGCGAGTCGTCACGGTGCTCCGCAAGCTCTGATCGGAGCGAGGCACCGGGCGCCCACGTTCCGGCCACGAACGACCGACGGCCGGTCACCCTCGGGGGTGACCGGCCGTCGTCGCGTTCTGGTGTCGTCCGGGCCGTGCCCGGCGTGTCCGATCAGGCGTCGGCGAGGATGGCGTCGGCCATCCGCTGGGCCTCCACCTCGGCCCGCTCCTTCGCCGACTGCTCGGCGATCTCGTCGACCTCGGTGTCGGTGAAGCCGGCCATCGTGCGGAACCTGCGGGCGAGCTGGATCGGGCTGTCGGCCTCTTCGCCTCGCTGGCCGCGGAAGTTGAACAGACCGTCGACGACCTTCTGGAACTCGAGCGCGGCCTTGCGGCGCTCGGGATCGCCCTCGGTCACCGCACGCAACCACTTGGAGCCCATCTTCACGTGGGTCACCTCGTCGGCGAGCATGTAGTCCTCGCAGTACTCGAGCACCGGGTCACCCATGCTCCGACCGAACTCCCGCATCTGCGTGAAGACGTCGATGGCGAGCCCCTCGAGGGCCCGGTTCACGCCGGCCAGGCGGAAGACCGGGTCGTTGTGGCAGGCCGCCTCGAACAAGGTGGTCGACTCGACGTACTCGCCGAGCTCGCCGCCCATGTGCTCGGCCAGTTTGATCGAGATCTCACAGTGCCGGGCCTCGTCCCAGCACTGGCGAGCCATGTCGAGCTTCAGCTCGAAGGGCACCTCGTCGGTACCGAAGTCGAACGCCGTCCGACCCGCACCCTCGAGTGCTTGGATCTCCCCGACGAAGATGCCGTGCATCCGGCGTCGGGCTCGATCCGCGACGTCTTCCGCGTTCGGGTCGACGTGGCCGACCTCCATCGAATCGCGCGGATCGGCGAACCGCTGTTCGGTGGTCTGACGGACGAATCGATCGTCCCGAGCCAGGGCTGATGGCGAGATGTGCTTCTTCACGGGTCCCCTCCGTGGATCGACAGCTTGTGGACAACCTAGTCGGCAGGAGGGGGTCTCGACCAATGGGCCCGACGGCACCTCCTACGCTCGACGCCGTGTCCATGCCGCTGACGAGCCGTTCGACCGGTGCACCACTCCCCGTCGACGACCTCGCCGACGACGTCGTCGGCGCCTGCGCGAGCGGCGGGTTCGTGCTCGTGGCCGAGCCCGGCGCCGGCAAGTCGACCCGGGTGCCGTGGTTCTGCGCCGACGCGGTGGCGGGTCGGGTGGTCGTGCTGCAGCCGCGTCGCGTGGCCGCCCGACTCCTCGCCGACCGGCTGGCATCGGCCGTCGGCGAACCGGTCGGTCGGACGGTCGGACGATCCATGCGGGGGGAGCGGACGGTGTCGGGCCGGACCCGGGTCGAGTTCGTCACCGAGGCGCTGCTCACCCAGCGGCTGCATCGGGACCCCGGCCTCGAGGGCATCGGTGTCGTGCTGTTCGACGAGTTCCACGAGCGCCACCTCCATGCCGATCTGGGCCTGGCGATGGCGATCGAGGCCCGAGACGCCCTCCGGCCCGATCTCGTGATCGGGGTGATGTCGGCCACGATCGACGCGGCGCCGATCTCGGACCTGCTTGGCGGGGCGCCCATCCTGCGGGCGAGTGGACGGCCGCATCCCGTCGACATCCAGCAGACGCAGCGGCCCACACCCGACGGCTGGGCGGAGGCCACGGCGACCGCAGCCCGCAGTGCCGCCGCATCGACCGACGGCGACGTGCTCGTGTTCTGCCCGGGGCGTCGCGAGATCCGGGAGGTGGGCCGCCGGCTCGGTGGCATCCCGGTGGTCGAACTGCACGCGGGCACACCGGCCGCCGAGGTCGATGCACTTCATCGTCCGGCACCCGGCCGCGTCATCCTCGCCACCGCGGTGGCCGAGACCTCGGTGACCTTCCCCCACGTGCGGACCGTCGTCGACGGAGGGCGATCGCGCCGGCCGAGCTTCGACCCCGTGACCGGGTTCGGCCGCCTCGTCACGGTCCACACCAGTCGATTCTCGGCCGAGCAGCGCAGTGGACGGGCCGGGCGCGTCGCCGCGGGCCGAGCCGTGCGACTCTGGTCGGCGGTCGATCACGAGCTGCTCGACGACGCCGACGAACCCGAGATCCTCCGGGGCGATCCGACCGAGTTGGCGTTCGAGCTGAGTCGCTGGGGCGACCCGGATGCCACCTCGCTGCCGCTGCTCGATCGGCCCGAGCCGTCGGTGCTCGGGCACGGCCGACGCCGCCTCGTCGATCTCGGGCTGACCGACCCCGACGGACGTCTCACCGAGCTCGGTCGACGGGTGGCGGAGGTCGGCGTCGGGGCCCGGCTCGGCGCCCTCGCGGTGGCGGTCGCCGGTGTCGACGCCGGGCGGGCCGTCCGCCTGCTCGCCACATTGGAGGAGCGCCCCCACGACGCACCGACCGACCTCGAACAGCGACTGGCCGGCACCGACGTGCGCGACGAGAGCCGGCGTCGTTGGCGGCGACGACTCGACCGGATCGAGGTGGGGGCCGACGCACCCGGCACGGTCGCCGAGGCGCTCGTGGTCGCCTGGCCCGACAGGATCGCCCGACGACGCGACGAGCCCGACGGCTCCGGTCGCCATCGTTATCTGCTGGCGACCGGCCGGGAGGTGCGCCTCGACGACGACGTGCTGGCGCGGGACTGGATCCTCGTCGTCGACGCCGATGCCGACCCGACGACCGGCCGGGCCCGATGTGTGCTCCCTCTCGACGACGGCATCGGCGACGAGTTGCTGGCGATCGATGAGCACCCGCTGCGTACGGAGTCGACCCGAGGACGATGGGGACCCACCGGACGTCTCCACGGCGATCGGGTCGAACGGTGGGGGGCGATCGAGCTCCGGGTCCGACCCCGCGATCTCGATCGGGCCGCCACCGCCGACGCCTGGGACGACCTCGTCCTCACCGAAGGGCTCGGGTCGGTCGTCGACCTCGATCGGGCCCGAGCGCTCCGGACCCGGGTGGGCTGGTGCCGTGAGCAGGACGACACCTGGCCCGATCTCGGCGTCGACGCCCTCACACGACGACGGGCGGAGTGGCTCGACCTCTCCTCGGTGAGCGATCGGGCCGGTGCCCGCCGGGTCGACGTGGACGCCGCGCTGCGGGCGCTCATCGGGTGGGACCGGGTACGGCGACTCGACGAACTCGCGCCGGTCCGATGGACACCTCCGTCCGGTCGGGCCGTGCCGATCGAGTACCGCGAGGGTGGTCCGACGGTGTCACTGCGCCTGCAGGAGGTCCTCGGGCTGGATCTGCATCCCACGATCGGCCCGGGGAGGGTGCCGCTCACCCTCGAGCTGCTCTCCCCCGCCCGCCGGCCGATCCAGGTGACACGTGACCTCCCCGGGTTCTGGCGCGGGTCCTATGCGGGCGTCCGGGCCGAGATGCGCGGCCGCTACACGAAGCACCCGTGGCCGGAACAGCCCTGGCTGACCGACTCCTGACCCGGATCGAGGCCGGACCCCCGCACCCGGGCCGGGGCCCCTCACCCGGGCCGGGGCCCACTAGGTCAGCAGCGACAGGATCGCCGTGTGCGCCCGCTCGACCGAGGCACGGTGGAGGTGTTCGTCACGGGTGTGGGCGACGGTCGCGTCGCCGGCACCGAGGTTCGTCGCCGGGATGCCGAGCTCGGCGAATCGGGCCACATCGGTCCAGCCGAGCTTCGCCGACACCTCGAGACCCCGCTCGTCGACGAGGCGCCGCAGGAGTGGATGGGTGAGCGACGGCGGACAGGCCGGCGAGATGTCGACGAGTTCGACCGTGTCACCCTCGTCGAGGTGGGGATCGATCACCGACCGCACGTGCGCCTCGGCCTCGGCGACGGAGCGGTCGGGGGCGAACCGGTGATGCACCCGCAGGGTGACCCGGTCGGGCACCACGTTGCCGGCCACACCGCCCTCGACGCCGACGCACTGGAGGGACTCCCGGTAGGTGCATCCGTCGAGCGTCGGCGAGCGGACCTCCCAGTCGGCGATGGCGGCGAGGAGCGGGGCCAGGCGGTGGACGGCGTTCCGCCCCATCCAGGGGCGAGCCGTGTGGGCCCGGGCACCGGCGAGGGTGATCTCGAAACGGAGCGCGCCCTGGCACCCGGCCTCGATCTGGCCGTCGGTCGGTTCGCCGAGGATCGCGCAGTCACCGTCGAGCAGCGTGGGATCGACCGAGATGATCTCGGCGAGCCCCGAGTGCTCCTGGGCCACCTCTTCCCGGGCGTAGAACACGAACGTGAGGTCGACGGCCGGCTCGGTGATCCGGCGGGCGACGTCGAGCATCACGGCCAACCCGCCCTTCATGTCGGCCGAGCCGACTCCCCACAGGACGTCGTCGACGATGCGGGCCGAGCCGTTGTCGTTCACCGGCACCGTGTCGGTGTGACCGGCGAGGATCAGTCGGGTCGACCGGCCGAGGTCGGTCCGGGCGACGAGGTTGTCGCCGATGCGCGTGACGGACAGGTGTGGGCGGGCTCGCAGCTCCGACTCGATCCAGTCGACGAACGGTCCCTCCTCGAACGAGACCGACGGGAAGTCGACCAGTTCGGCGGTGAGCTCGAAGATGTCGGGCGCGGCGGTCATGGACGACAGTCCAGCAGGTCTCGAGCGTGGAACCGGGGTCAGACGCTCGCGCCGTGGCCGCGGAGGATGTCGTTGAGCGCCGACTTGTCGTGGCGCTCCCCCTCGGGCAGCTGCTTGATGACGAGCACACACGGCAGGCCGAACTCGCCGCCCGGGAACGTCCGGGGGCGGGTGGCCGCCACGGCCACCGACCACGGCGGCACGACACCTCGGCTGATCTCGTCACCGGTCTCCGCGTCGATCACGGGAATCGACGCGGTGAGCACGGCACCGGCGCCGAGCACCGTGCCCTCGCCCACGCGGGCACCCTCGGCCACGATGCATCGCGAGCCGATCATGCACTCGTCCTCGATGATCACCGGAGCGGCCTGGGCCGGCTCGAGCACACCACCGATACCCACACCGCCGGAGAGGTGCACGTTGGCGCCGATCTGGGCACACGACCCGACCGTGGCCCAGGTGTCGACCATCGTGTTCGCGCCCACGTGGGCACCGATGTTCACGTAGCTCGGCATCATCACGACGCCGGGGGCGAGATAGCTGCCCCAGCGGGACGAGGCGCCCGGAACGACCCGGATCCCGCGGTCCATGTAGTTCGTCTTGAGCGGGATCTTGTCGGCGTACTCGTAGGGGCCGAGCTCGATGGTCTCCATCTGCGACAGACGGAACAGCAGCATCACGGCGAGCTTCAGCCAGTCGTGGACGACGACCTCGCCGTCGACGATCTCGGCCACCCGGGCCGAGCCGTCGTCGAGGGCGTCGATGGCGGCGTGCACGACGGCCACGGCGTCGGTGTCGGCCGGGGAGAGCTCGTCGCGTCGCTCCCAGAGTTCACGGATCGAGGACTCGAGTTCGGTCATGGCTCTGAACCTAACGAGTGTCGAACGGACCCGGGCGCCGCCGTTCACCCATCGGTCGGCTCACCTACCGTGATCACGGCGCCGGCACACCCGCACGGAGGTCGCTCCATGTCCCGCACCGCTCGTTCCCGCCCGACGACCCGACGCCTCGGCGTCGGTCTCGCCGCGATCACCCTCGCGTCGCTCACCGCCACCACCGGCGCGGCGGCCCAGGACACCGACCCACCGATCGCGGCGGTCACGTCGGCCCCGGCGGGCTTCGTCGAGGGCCGCTATCCCGTCGCCGGGCTCCTCGTCGACGACCTCTACCGGGCCTCGCTCGGGCGCACCGCCGACGCGGCCGGGCTCGCGTTCTGGACCGCCGAGCTCGAGGGGGGACGCCCACCGGCGTCGGTGGCCGCCGCCTTCATCGGCTCCGAGGAGTTCGAGGGCCGGGTCGCCCCGGTCACCCGGCTCTACCGGGCGGTCCTCGACCGCGATCCCGACGAGGCGGGCCTCCGCTTCTGGCTCGACCGCCTCCGGGGCGGCCAGAACCTCCGGGACGTCGCGTCGTCGTTCGTCGGTTCACCGGAGTTCGCCGACCTCGCCGGCGAGCCCGACGCCGGCCGCCTCGTCGACCTGCTCTACGACCGGGTGCTCGATCGGCCGGCCGACCCCGGTGGTCGCACCTTCTGGGTCGATCGGGTCGAGTCGGGTTCGACCGATCTCGGTGGGCTCGTCCTCGGCTTCTCCGAATCGGCCGAGTTCATCGAGGCGACGTCCGCGGAGACCCGGGTGATCGCCGTCTACCTCGCCCTGCTCGGCCGGGCGCCGGATCCCGGCGGTCTCGCCTTCTGGGCCGGCCGGGTCCGCGGCGGCGCCGATCTGGCCGAGCTCGCCGCGCAGTTGTACGCCTCCGACGAGTTCCTGGCCCGTCGTCCCGGGCCGCCGACGGTGACCGCCGACGAGGTCGCCGACGGCTTCGTCATCCCCTGGGACGTGATCGACGTCGGTGCCGGGCGACTGCTCGTGTCGCAGCGGGCCGGCGGCTTCGTCCTCGTCGAGGCCGACGGCACCACCCGTGCCGTCACGGCCGATCTGTCCGATCGGTTCGCCTCCGGGGAGACCGGGGTGATGGGGCTCGCCGTCGACCCCGACGATCCGAACCGGATCTACTCCTGCCAGGGCCACGCCGGTCCGTCGATCCAGGTGATCGCCTGGTCGCTCGACGTCGGTGCGCCGAGCATGACCCGCGTGGCCGACCCGTTGATCGGTGGTCTGCCGATCGTGACGGGGCGCCACGGCGGCTGCCAGCTCGAGTTCGGGGCCGACGGGCAGCTCTACGTCGGGACCGGCGACGCCGCGGTGGGTTCGGTCCCGCAGAACGGTGCGTCCCTCGGCGGCAAGACCCTCCGGGTCGACCCCGACACCGGTGCCGCCTCGGCCGGCAACCCCTTCATCGGTGTCGCGTCGGTCGACGATCGGATCTACACCCTCGGTCATCGCAACATCCAGGGCCTCGCACGGCATCCCGAGACCGGTGCGATCTGGTCGGTCGAGCACGGACCCTCGTTCGACGACGAGGTCAACCGCCTGCGGGCCGGCGGCAACGCCGGTTGGAATCCGGTGCCGGGGTACAACGAGTCGGTGACGATGACCGATCTGTCGTTCCCGAACGCCATGGCGGCCGCCTGGTCGAGTGGTCGGCCCACGCTCGCCGTCTCGGGCGGCACCTTCCTGGATGACCCCGCGTGGGGATCATGGGACGGTGCACTCGCGATCGCGTCGTTGAAGAACCAGACGCTGCGGTTCCTCTACTTCGACTCGGCCGGCATGTTCCTCGGCGACATGGTGGTGATCGACGCCACCCTCGGACGGCTCCGCGCCGTCACCGTCGACCGCGACGGCGACGTCGTGGTGACGACGAGCACCGGTTCCGATTCGGTCTGGCGCCTGAGCCCGAACTGATCCCCCACCCCGGGGGCGACCCCGCCCCCGGGACGGTTGCGGGCACACTGGGTGCCTCCGACGGCGCCGGCGGGCGGAAGGACACAACCATGCATGTCGACGTGACGTGGCCGCGCCGTGGCGCCGCCGCGCTGGCCGCTCTGCTCGTGGCGGCACTGCTCGCCGCGGTTCCCACCACGGCCCGGGCCGAGACCCCGGGGGGCGGCGCCTTCGTGGTGCAGGCCTACGACGACCTGTTCGGGCGGGCGCCCGATGAGGGCGGCCATCGATTCTGGACCCGGGAGCTCCAACGCGGGGTGAGCCAGGGCGCCGTGCTCGCCTCGTTGATCGATTCGCCGGAGTACCTCGGCAAGGGCGGCACCATCACCCGCCTCTACTGGGCCGGGCTCGACCGGGACCCCGACATCGCCGGGTTCCGGTTCTGGCTCTCCGTGCCCGACCTGTCGGGTCTGGCCACGTCGTTCGCGAACTCCGACGAGTTCCGCCAGCGCTACGACGCCCTCGACGATCGGGCCTATGTCGACGCCCTCTATCGCAACGTGCTCGATCGACCGGGCGATGCGGGCGGGCTCGACTTCTGGACCGGTCGGCTCGCCTCGGGCACGACCCGGGCGTCGGTGCTGGCGTCGTTCGCCGGCTCTCCCGAGTACGTCGAGTCGACCCGGAGCGAGGTCACGATCCTCGCCATCTACGCCGGCCTGCTCGGGCGTCGGGTCGACGCCCAGGGCCTCGCCTACTGGTCGGGGCGGATCGACGACGGCATGGACGTCGGACGCTTCATCGACGACGTCATCGGCGACGCCGAGTACCAGGCGCGGTTCCCCGATGGTTCGAGGAACCCCGCGCTGCATCCGTTCGACGCGACCTCCCCGTGGAACACGCCGGTCGGTTCGGGTGCCCGGTACGCGTCGACCACCGACGCCCGGACCGTGGCGATCCAGGACGACCGCTTCGTGCTGTGGACGAACGCCGAGGAGTTCAGCCAGCCGATCTACACCGCCACCACGTCGAGCCCGTTCGTGCGTGTCCGGCTCGACGACTCCCCCACCGGCCCCCGCACGATCACGATCCGCTGGCCGAACGGCGCGGTCCCCGATCCCGCGGGCGACGGCAACGTCAACATCATCACGACCGACGGCGACACGGCCTGGGATCTGTGGCTCGTGCGCCGGGACGGCGACGGCTGGCGGGCCGGCTTCGGCACGCTGGTCGATCTCCGTGGCAGCGGGTTCGAGAACGGCACCCGGGCCGCCTGGGCGAGCGCGATCGGCGGCCTGATCCGGATCCACGAGCTCGACCAGCTCGAGATCCCCCATGCGATCGCCCTCGCCGCCGACCGTCGCTACCTGGCCGAACCGTTCCTGTGGCCCTCGTGGGGGCACCCCGGGTCGACGAGCGGGTTCAGCGGCCCCCTGCCCTACGGGACCCTGGTGGTCGTCGACCGTGACGTCGACGTGGCCGCACTCGGCCTGTCACCCGCCACGGAGGCGGTGGTCCGGGCGATGCAGGACTACGGCGCCTACGTCGTCGACCTCGCCGGGGGCGAGGCGATCTACGCCGAGCCGGGAGTCGACGCCGACAAACTCCGCGACATCCGCGACGAGCTGCGCTCGATCCGGCCGCACCTGCGGGTGGTCACCAACAACACGTTGGCGACGCCGGGCGGCGGAGGCACACCGCGGGTGGCGCCGGCCGGCCCGTTGCGCGGTTCCTGATCAGTCGAGTGTGACGCCGAGCCGGCTCGCCGCGAGGTGGAGCCGCTCGGTGTCACGCACGAGCGCCGCCCGGACGTGGCCGGCACCCTGCGGGCCGTAGAACTCCCCGGGGCTCACGAGCACCCCGGCTCGCTCGGCCAGCATCTCGGCGAAGGCCCAGGCGTCTCCGTCGGGCGCGGCGGCCCAGAGGTAGAAGCCGCCCTCCGGCAGGGCGCAGCCGTCGGCACCGGCGGCCATGAGCAGCCGGCGCCCGAGGCGCAGCCGCTCCTCGTAGATCGCCCGTTGGGCGGCAACGTGCGCCGAATCGCCGAAGGCGGCCACGGCGGCCCGCTGGGTCGGCCCGGGCGGCATGAAACCGGCGTGTTTGCGGACCTCGGAGATGAAGTGCAGGAGATCCGCGTCGCCGGCGTAGAGCCCGGCACGCCCCCCGGCGAGATTCGACCGCTTCGACAACGAGTGCACGGCGACCACCCCGTCGAGGCCGTGTTCGAGGATCGACCGGGGTGGGCCGCTCCAGGTGAACTCGATGTAGCACTCGTCGGAGAAGACGGGCACGTCGTTCGACCGTCCCCACGCCGCGGCCGCGCCGAGATCGTCGAGGGCACCGGCCGGATTGCCCGGCGAACAGACCCAGAGACACAGCGCCCGGGCCGCGTCGTCGGGATCGATGGCCGACAGATCGATGCGCCAGTCGGCGTCGACCGGCACGGCGACGGCCCGGAGCCCGGCGAGCTCGGCCCCCATCGCGTAGCTGGGGTAGCTGATCGCCGGGAACAGGACGGTGTCCCGGTCGGGTCGGCGGAGATGCAACCAGGCGGGCAGGCCCGCGACGAACTCCTTCGAGCCGATCGTCGCCCGGACGTCGCCCGCCCCGAGGTCGAGGCCGACGAGCTGGTTCAGCCAGGCGGCGCCGGCCTCCCGATAGGCCGGTGTGCCGATCGACGGCGGATACCCCTGAGCGTCGGCGGTCACCTCGGCCATGGCCGCCACCACCGACGCGGGCGGCGGGTCGCCGGGCGTGCCGATCGACAGGTCGACGATGCCGCCGTCGTGGGCGGCGGCGATGGCCTTGATCGGATCGAGGCGGTCGTAGGGGTACGGCGGGAGGACGAACGGGGCCACGGCGCCGAGCCTAGAGAGCGCTCGCGTCGGCCGTCCCGTCGTCGGAGCGATCCGTCGCCGGCACGATCCACTCGCGGAGGCGGGACAACGAGGCGTCCTCCACCCGGACCCGGAGACGCATCCCGGCGTCGGTGCTCTCCTCGGACAGCACCTGGCCTTCACGGTGGGCCGAGGCGAGCACGTCACCACGATCCCAGGGCACGAAGAGCTCAGTGATGGTGCTCATCGCCCGGAGGCGGTCGGACAAGGCCACCAGGAAGTCGTCGATCCCCGTACCTGCGCCGGCCGACACGGCCACGGATCCCGGGTTGCGCCGTGCGAGCACCTCGATGTCGGGGGCGATGTCGGCCTTGTTGAACACGATGAGCTCGGGCACCTCGGTGGCACCGATCTCGCCGAGCACCTTGCGCACGGCGTCGATGGTCCCGTCCGGGTCGGGTGAGGAGGCATCGACGAGGTGGACGAGGAGGTCGGCCTCGGCGGCCACCTCGAGCGTCGACTTGAACGCCTCCACCAGCTGGTGCGGCAGGCGACGGACGAAGCCGACCGTGTCGGTGAGCAGGATCTGCTCACCACCCGGGAGCTGCAGCTTCCGCGTGGTCGGGTCGAGCGTGGCGAAGAGCCGGTCCTCGATGAGCACCTCGGCGCCGGTGAGACGCCGCAACAACGTCGACTTGCCGGCGTTGGTGTACCCGACGATGGAGACGGTCCGGTACGGCGAGCGCTGCCGGGACTTCCGCTGGGTCACCCGGCGGGCCGAGATCCCGACGAGCTCGGATTCGAGCTTGTGGATCCGGCGGACGAGGCGGCGCCGATCGACCTCGAGCTGGGTCTCGCCCGGGCCCCGTGTGCCGATGCCGCCGCCCTGCTGGGAGAAGTTCTTCGCTCCCCGCAGCCGCGGGAGGCGGTAGCGGAGCTGGGCCAACTCGACCTGGGTCTTGCCTTCGGCGCTGGAGGCCCGTTGGGCGAAGATGTCGAGGATCACGGCCGTGCGATCGAGGGCCGAGCGCTTCAGGATCTTCTGCAGGTTGTTTTGCTGGGCCGGGGAGAGCTCGGCGTCGAACACGACGGTGTCGGCGTCGACGGCGAGTGCCGCGTCGAGGATCTCCGACACCTTGCCCTTGCCGACGAACGTCGACGGGTCGGGGCGGTCTCGACGCTGCACGATCCGCTCGGAGACGTCGGCACCGGCGGTGTCGATGAGGAGGGTCAGCTCGTCGAGAGACGCCTCGGTGTCGGCGTCGCTCTGGCCGGGGAGGGTGACACCGACGATGACGATGCGTTCCCGGAAGCTCCGGTCGAGGAAGCCCGTCTCCTCACCACCGAACTCACCGAAGGCGCCACGGTGATCGCTGGCGACGGGGGTCGTGGTCCGGTCGGCCGGTTCGGTCACCAGGCGGGCGTCGGCTCCGAAGCCCTCGATGTTGCGGATGCCGGCGGGCATCTCCCCGTCATCGGGCGGGGTGGTGGCCGCACCGGTCATGCGAGCTCGAGCCAGGCGACGTGGGTGGCGGGTCCGGTGAGGCGCACCGTGTCGCCGACGTCGACGGTGGCGGCGCCCCCGGGCATCCGCACCTCGACGCGGGTGCCGGTGGCGCCCCAGCGGTGGGCGGCGACCGCCGCGGCGCAGGCGCCGGATCCGCAGGCCTCGGTGATGCCCGCACCTCGCTCCCACACCGAGAGATCGATCGTGGCGTCGTCGACGACGTGGACGAAGTGGATGTTGCACCCGAGCGGATAGCCGGCCTCGATCGCCGGACCGGCCGTGGCGAGATCGATCGCCGACGGGTCGTCGACCTCGAGCACGAGATGGGGGTTGCCCATGTCGACCGACGTCTGGCGATGGGCGACGATCCCGGCCGTGTCGAGTCGGTCGGAGTCACCGGGCCCATCGGCCGCCGCGCCCATGTCGACCGTCACCCAGGCGCCTCCGTCGGACACCTCCAGGGTGCGGGTGCCTCCGGGTGTCACGATCTCGTAGGTGGCCGTCTCGTCAGCCCGGTCCATGGCCAGGGCCTGGCCGAGGCAGCGCAGACCGTTGCCGGAGACCTCGGGAATCGAGCCGTCGGAGTTCCACAACGTCCACACCCAACGCCCGGGGCCGTCGGAGACGGCCCGGATGAGGCCGTCGGCGCCCACGCCGGTGTGGCGATCGCACCAGGCGACGGCGTCGGCGGCGGTCAGTTCGCGCTCGGGATCGAGCGCGACGAGGAAGTCGTTGCCGAGGCCGTGGTGTTTCGTCAGTCGGAGGCGGGTGTGCATCGTGGGGTCAGTCTCGCACCCGGTCCACCGAATCCACGAAGGAGTTCCGCTTCCAGACCGCCATCGCGGCCTCGGCCGGGACGTCGGTGTCGCCGTCGATCCAGTGGATGCGCGGGTCGCGACGGAACCAGCGCTCCTGTCGTCGGGCGAAGCGCTTGGTGCGCCGCCGGATCTCCTCCACGGCGTCGGCCATCGATCGCTCGCCACGAACCACCTCGGCGAGCTGCCCGTAGCCCAGGGCCTGGGCCGCCGTGGCCGACCAGGCCGGCCCGTCGAGCAGTGCGGCCACCTCGTCGAGCCAGCCCTCGGCGAGTTGTGCGTCGATGCGCTCGTCGATCCGGCGGTCGAGCACCGTGCGATCCCAGCGGAGCCCGATCTGGACCCAGTCCGTCGGGGGGTAGTGGTCGACGCCGGCACCGAAGGACGAGAAGGGCCGGCCGCTGCCGATCGTCACCTCGAGCGCTCGCAGGATGCGCCGCCGGTTCGACGGCTCCATCTTCGTGGCGCCGTCGGGGTCGAGCTCGGCGAGGCGACGCCACAGCGCTCCCGTGTCGGGTTCGGTCTCGAGCTCGGCCACGACGTCGGGGTACTGGGGTGGTGGGTCGAACCCGTCGACGACGGCCCGGACGTACAGCCCGGTGCCACCGACGAGCACCGGCGTCACCCCGGACGTCGCGAAGCCGGCGAGCAGGGGGCGGACCCGGTCGGTGAAGTCGACGAGGGTGAAGGCTTCGTCGACGGCCACCACGTCGATGAGATGGTGCGGCACCCGGGCCAGCTCGGCTGCCGGCGGTGTCGCCGTCCCGACGTCCATCCCCCGGTAGACGGCCATCGCGTCGCCCGAGATCAACTCCACGTCGCCGGCCCGCTCGGCGAGCGAGATCGCGAGCGACGACTTCCCCGAGGCCGTGCTCCCGATCAGGGCCAACGGGGCGAGGCGACGACCCATCAGCGCAACAGCGCGGCGAGCGTGGCGCGGTCGAGGATCACCAGATCCGGATCGAGTCCGTACGCCTCGTAGAACTGGAACACCGCGGCCGGGCCGTAGACGTCGTGGATCGACCGATGGGCCACGGCGAGGTCGAGATGTCGATCCCCGACGAGGTCGTCCCGCCCGTCGACGACGGTCACCGCACCATCCGGTGCCGCCCAGAACCGATCGACCACGGGGTCGCCGTGGAGCCGCACCGGGGCGGCGTCGCCGATCCGGTCCTCCAGACCGTCGAAGACGAGCGAGCACAGGCGGTCGGCCGGATGCCGGCGATACGGCTCGGGCAGGGCCGCGGGATCGATCGAGCCGTCGGCGAGTCGCCGGTCGAGGTCGGTGCGCACTTCGCCCAGCGCGTCCGCCGCCGCATCGGCGATCGACCGATCGTGCACGGCTCGCAGGGCGGTGCCGAGCTGTTCGGGCAGCGCATCGGGCCGGTAGTGCTGCTCGGGGGTGGCTGCGGAGGCACCGGCCGGCACCTCCGTGGCGATCCACCGGATGCCGTCGACGGTGATGTCGACGACCGTCGACACGGCCCCGACGCCGAGGCGGGTCCGGTGACCGAACGCGACGATGCGATGCTCCGGCGTCCGCCACCAACGGTCGCCGCGGCGCTCGGCGGCGCCGAGCCAGGTGTCGGCGGCACCGACGAGGGCGATCAGCTCCTGGGGCGGGTCGACCGGGTCCACCCGGTCACGCTAACGCTCGTCGTCGGTGGCCCCGAGGCGTCGTTCGGCCGCGAGGTGGAGCAGGGTCGTCGCCACCGTGACGGGGTCGTTCACCTGATGGATGTGACTTCCCTCCAGCCAGGCCGTCGGCCACCCCTTGGCACGGGCGACATCGAGCGAGGGGGCGTACCCCGAGCCGAACCCGAGGAAGGCCTCGACCACGCCACTGGCCACGGCTGGAGCGGGCACCGGCTGATCGAAGAGCGCCCGGGGGACACGGCGACAATCGGTCCAGACCCGATGACGGAGTTCCTCGTCGGGAACGACGTCGTCGACCAGTGGACCCCACCACGCCCACCACGGCGGCAGGTAGCCGTCGGGATGCACCACCGAGTCCATGATGGCGATGCGCTGCGGGTCGGCGACGGCCGGTGAGATGTTGTGGCACGGCAGCCGACCCTCGACGTAGACGATCGTGTCGACGTCGTGGCCCTGCTCGGCGAGCGCCGAGGCGGCCAGGCGGAGCCTCGGGCACACCGCGGAGTGACCGGCGAGTCGGAGGGTGAGGCCCTGCAGCGGTGCGGCGGTCTTCACGACCTCGTCGAGCCAGGGGGCGAGGAAGTCCTCGGTGTTCGTGGTGATCGGCTCCGGCCCGACGACGGACGCGGACAGCCCGATCACCTCCAGGACCCGGGCCACCCGATCCCAGGTCGACACCCCGAAGAAGGGCGCCGGCAGGAGCAGCCATGCGGCCCCCAGCGCTTCGTCACCGACCCGGTCACCCGACATCCGTGCAGACTACAAACGCTGTGACGGACGACACAAAAGCGTCATCCCGATGGACGCGGCGACGCCGGGCCTCCCGGAGCGATGTGCCCCGATCGACCCGGCGTCGACGGTGACGATCCCGATCAGGCGACGGTCGAGTCGAGGACCTCGAGCAGCCGATCGCGCTGATGGAAGAGGTCGTGGTCGACGGGCTCGCCGTCGAGCTCCTGGGGCGCCTTGAAGTAGAAGCCGAGCCAGTCCTGCACACCGCTCATGTCGGCGCGCTGGGCGAGGTCGAGGAAGAGGGCCAGGTCGAGGACCAGCGGTGCGGCGAGGATGGAGTCCTTGCACTCGAAGTCGACCTTGATCTGCATCGGGTAGCCCATCCAGCCGAAGACGTCGATGTGGTCCCAGCCCTCCTTGTCGTCACCCTTCGGCGGGTAGTAGTTGATCCGCACGACGTGGTCGATCTCGCCGTAGAGCTCCGGGTTCTTCTCGGGCTCGAGGATCGAGTCGAGCACCCCCAGCTTCGAGGACTCCTTGGTCTTGAAGTTCTCGGGGGCGTCGAGGACCATGCCGTCGCGGTTGCCGAGGATGTTGGTGGAGAACCAGCCGCGGATACCGAGCGAGCGGGCGGCGAGGCCGGGGGCCACGAGGGTCTTCATGAGGGTCTGGCCCGTCTTGAAGTCCTTGCCGCACACCGGCACGTTGCGGAGCTCGGCGAGTTCGACGGCCCAGGGGGCGTCGAGGCTGAGGTTCGGGGCACCGTTGGCGAAGGGCACGCCGAGCTGGAGGCAGGCGTAGGCGTAGATCTGCGAGGGGGCGATGGCGGGATCGTTGTCCTTGAGGCCGTCCTCGAAGGCGGCGAGCGAGCGGTGGCAGTCGGCCGGCTCGGAGTAGGCCTCGGTGGAGCCACACCACACGACGACGAGACGGTCGCAACCCTGCTCGGCCTGGAACTGCTCCATGTCGCTCATGAGGGCGAGGGCGTGATCGAACTTCGACCCCGCCTCCTTGACCCGGTGGGCCTCGAGGCGGCTGACCCAACGCTGCTCGAACACGGCGTCCATGGCCACGACACCCTCGAGCTCGCTCGACAGGGGTGCGATGTCCTGCGGCGTGAGCACCCCGCAG
This sequence comes from Acidimicrobiales bacterium, assembly GCA_020630195.1. Lineage (GTDB taxonomy): Bacteria > Actinomycetota > Acidimicrobiia > Acidimicrobiales > SZUA-35 > JAHDBV01. Next base: position 56,249 of record JAHDBV010000005.1, on the reverse strand, counting down.
GTCTCGGCGGCTTCGAGGGCGTTGGCGGAGATCGGATCCCAACCGCCGAACACGATGTCGTCGAGTCCGGCGAGGTCGACGGTGTCGACGATCTTGCGGCCGTCGTCGAAGGCGCCCATCTGGGACAGCGAACCGACGGGGGTGGCGAGACCCTTGCGGGCGGCGATCACGCCGGCCATGAAGGTGGAGGCGACGGCGCCGAGGCCCGGCGTCAGGATGCCGAGACGGCCGGTCGCGGGACGGGGGGTCGCGGGAAGCGAGGGCGAGTTCGTCATGGGACGAAACCTACGATCTCCTCATTGAACACCTCTGATGGTTCAGAGATACTGAACAATGATGACCGACGCCATCAGCACGCCGACGAGCCCCGAGATCTCGACCCGACACCTGGAGTACCTCGTGGCCGCGATCCGCCACGACACCTGGGCCGAGGGCGCCGCATCACTCGGGGTCACACCGTCCGCTCTCTCACAGGGCATCGCCGAGCTGGAGCGACGCCTCGGCCTGCCGCTGTTCGAGCGCCGTGGTCGACGTCGTGTACTCGACGAACGAGCATCCCCCGTCGTCGACTACGCCGATCGCGTGCTCGCGGCCACCGCCGATCTCGCCCGCTGGACCGAGCGGCGCCGCGACGGAGGTGTGGGCCGCCTCCGGGTCGGCCTGATCGATGTGGCCGCCGTCGACTACTTCCCCGCGGCGATCCGTGGTTTCCGGGCCGAACACCCCGAACTCGACCTCCACCTGCGCGTGGCGCCGACCGCCAGCCTGCTCGAGGGTCTCAACACGGGCGAGCTCGACGTGGCCGTCATGGTCGAGCCGGTGACACCACGCACCGACGTCGCCTACGAGATCGTGATGACCGAGGAGCTCGCCGTCTACGGACCGCCCGAGATCGAGCCTCGACCCCCGTCCGGTTGGGGTCCGTGGCTGACGTTCCCGAGCGGGTCCCACACCCGGCGCCTGATCCTCCGCGCACTCGGCGATCTCGGGGCGTCGACCGACGTGGTGGCCGAGTCGCACCAGCCCGACGTGCTGCGCTCGATGGTCGGGCTCGGTATGGGCTGGACCGTGCTTCCCACCGTGCAGGCCGACGGCGGCGATCGTCCTCTCACCCGACACGGCGACGGCCCGTTGCTGAAACGACGCCTCGTGGCCGCACGCCGGGCCGACGCCCTCGACGACCCGGACCGGGATCGCCTCGTGGCGGCGATCCGGGCCGCCGCCCCCTGACGGGCCGCGCCGACGACGCGAGACTCCGACCCATGATCCGGTCTGCGACCCTGGACGACCTCGAGGTGATCGGTCGGCTGTACGCCGACCTCAACCCCGACGACCCCCCGGTGATCGCCCACGACGTGCTGGCCGAGATCATCGAGCGGCCGGGGCTCGACCTGTTGCTGCTCGAACTCGACGGCGACACGGTGGCGAGCACCTACCTCAACGTGATCCCGAATCTGTCTCGTGCTGCACGGCCCTACGCCGTCATCGAGAACGTCGTGGTCGTCGCCGACCGCCGCGGAACCGGCCTCGGCCGCCGGATCATGGACGCGACGCTGGAGCGCGCCTGGGCGGCCGGCTGCTACAAGGCGATGCTCCAGACGGGTTCACGGACCCCGGCGACCCACGCCTTCTACCGAGCGTGCGGATTCTCTCCCGATGTGAAGCAGGCCTACCTCGCACGACCGCCGGTGGCCCGGGCCTGACGGGCCGCGCCGTACCCCACCGTCGGGTTCTCTAAGGTCCGACGGATGACCCGCCGCTCCGTGATGTTCATCGCCGCCGTCGCGCTCCTGGCCGTCGGTGTGGGCGGTTGGCTGGCGCTCCGCCTCGTCGACACCGACGCTCCGGATGCCGTCAGCACCGATGCGGCGCTCAGCCAACTCGAGGAGGCGACCGCGACGTCGGCGACGCCGGAGGACGACGACGAGCCCCAGCCCGAGCCCGACGTCGACGACGGTGGTTCGGTCGACGCACTCGCCACCTGGACCGTCGACGACGACATCGGCGAATTCGGGTTCGACAACGCGAGTGGCAGCTTCGCCGGGTTCCGGGTCGAGAAGTCGTTCTTCGCCGGCGGCGGCGCCACCGCCGTCGGGCGCAGCGGCAGTGTGGGCGGCGAGATCGTGATCGACGAGGGAACACTCTCGAGCGCCTCGATCGAGGTCGACGTGACGGCCATGGAATCCGACGACAGCGGCCGGGTCGGGGCGATCAAGGACGCCGTCCGGGCGGATGAGTTCCCGACCGCGACGTTCGTGGTCACCGAGCCGGTGGCACTCGACACCGACGCGCTGACGGCCGGTGAGACCGTGACCGTCGAGGTCCCGGGGGAACTCACGATCGCGGGCGTGAGCCGGGCGGCGACGATCCCGATCGAGGCCACCATCGTCGACGGGGGCCTCGGACTGATCGTCGGCTCGGTCGACCTCGTCTGGGCGAATCACGGCGTGGAGACGCCGGAGTCCCGGATCGCGACCGTGGCCGATGAGGGTGTCCTCGAGTTCCAGCTGGTCGTCCGCCGCTGAACGCCCGCCCGGTTCAGAACCGGGTCTGCAGCGCGTTGATGAGCGGGATCAGCAGGAAGATGCCGAACACGGCGACGAAGATCAGTCCGATCTTGCGGTCCTGGCTCATGTCGAGACCCTAACGCCCGGTCGGATCGACGGGCCCGTCGGGGTCACCGAACTCGGCGTGCAACGTCTCGGTGGCCTGACGCTCGATGGCCGGCACGGCGGCGGCCAGGGCCGGCGACGCGAACCGCAGCAGTCCCCGACCACGGAGATCCCCACGCAGTCGGATTCGCGCGCCGGGGCCCCGAGGCGAGACGGCGACGTCGACCTCCGCCTCGAAGGTCGAGGCGCGGACGTCGACGCGCCACCGATCATCCCCGCGATCGACCACGGTGGCCCGCACCCCCTCGTCGTCGGTGAACCACCGCACGACCGTGGTCGGGTCGACCGCGGCGTCGGCGAGACGGACCCGCACCGTCTCGGGTGACGCCGCCACGTCGACGGTGTGATCGAGCCGGGGCATCAGCCGCCGAACCGCTGCTCGAGCTCGTCGATCTCGGCGAGACCGATGGCGTCGTTGAACTCGCCGAAGCCCATGAGCTCGTCGACGAAGGCGGCCGGCGTGCCATCGGCCTTGAGGCGGGCCAGGAAGTGCTGCATGGCCGCGGTGGCAGCCAGCAGGGTGCCGATCGGCATGATGACCATCGCGAACCCGAGTTCGGCGATCGTCGCCAGGTCGAGCGGTGGGGTCTTGCCACCCTCGACCCAGTTGAACAACATCGGCACCTCGGCGAACTCCCGGCGGACCCGCTCGATCTCGTCCTCGCCCTGGAGCGCCTCCACGAACAACACATCGGCACCGGCCTCGACACACGCCTCGGCGCGGCGCAGTGCCTCGTCCATCCCGAGCGGGGCCCGGGCGTCGGTGCGGGCGATGAGCACGAGGTCGGGGTTCCGGCGGGCGGCGACGGCGGCCCGGATCTTGCCCGCCATCTCCTCGACGGGCACGACCTGCTTGCCTTCCATGTGCCCGCACTTCTTCGGTAGGACCTGATCCTCGAGGTGCAAGCCGGCGACACCGGCCCGCTCGTAGGACTGCACCGTGCGGATCACATTGATCTGGTTGCCGTAGCCGGTGTCCGCATCGGCCACGACCGGGACGTCCACCACATCGGCGATCCGACGGGCGTTGTCGACCATCTCGGCGAGACCGAGCAACCCGACGTCGGGTCGCCCGAGCAGGCCGGCGGATGATCCGAACCCGGTCATGTAGACGGCGTCGAATCCGGCCTGGCCGATGAGGCGAGCGCCGAGCGCGTCATAACACCCGGGTGCGACGATCGGGCCGGCGCCGTTCATCGCCGCCTCGAGGCGGGTACGCAGTGCGGCGGGTCCGTCGGAGCGGTCTCGCAGGAGGTCGGCCATGTCGGCCGACACTAACGGCGGGCGCCGGCCCGGTCCTCAGATGCTGAGGACGGGGATCTTCGTGCGGTGGCGGGCGGTGTGGGTGACCTCGATCAGCTCACCCTTCAGGTACTGGGTCGCCGCCTCGGTGACCCGGACCGTCGCGTACGAGCCGACCTTGATCGGACCCGACGGGAAGTGCACGAGCTTGTTCTGACCGGTTCGACCGGTGATCTGGCTCGGATCCTTCTTCGAGGGCCCCTCGATGACGACCTCTTCGACGTTGCCCACTCGGGCCTCGTGACGGCGCCGACCCGCACGTTCGATCACCATGCGGAGGCGGCTGTAGCGGTCCTTCACCTCTTCGGGATCGCAGAAGTCGTCGACACGCTCGGCGGCTTCGGTCCCGGGCCGGGGTGAGTAGACGAACGTGTAGGCCGAGTCGAACTCCGCGGCCGCGGCGACCTCGAGGGTCCGTTCGAAGTCCTCGGCCGTCTCACCGGGGAAGCCGACGATGATGTCGGTCGTGACGGCGAGGTCCGGCACCATCTCCCGGGCCATGGCCAGCTTCTCGAGATAGCGCTCGCCCGTGTAACCACGGTGCATCTCCGAGAGCACCTTGTCCGATCCCGACTGGAGCGGGAAGTGGAGGTGGGGGCACACCGTCGGCGTCTCGGCCATGGCGGCGAAGACCTCGGCGGTCATGTCCTTCGGGTGGGGGCTCGTGTACCGGACCCGGCGGATGCCCTCCACCGCTCCGGTGTCACGCAACAGGTCGGCGAACAGCGGGCGCAGGCGCGCGGTGGTGTCGCCGGCCTGGCGCTTGGCGATCTGGAGATCCCGCCCGTAGGAGTTCACGTTCTGCCCGAGGAGGGTGATCTCGGTGACGCCGTCGGCGGCGAAGGCACGGACCTCGTCGACGATCTGGTCGTAGGGGCGGCTCATCTCCACGCCACGCACGGCCGGCACGATGCAGAACGCACACGAGTTGTCGCAGCCGATCTGGATGGTGACCCAGGCGGCGTGATCGACCTCGCGGCGGACCGGCATGGCCGAGGGGAAGGCCTCGGCCTCGTCGAGAGCGGCCTCGGTCCAGATCTCGGTGATCGGTCCGGTGTCACGGGCCTCGTCGAGCAGCTCGGAGACCCGGTGCACGTTGAACGTGCCGAACACGACGTCGACGTGGCCGGCCTTCTGCTGGATGAGTTCGGCGTCCTTCTGGGCGAGGCAGCCACCGACCACGATCTGGAGGTCGGGGTTCTCGGCCTTGCGGGCCTTGAGGTGACCGAGGGTGCCGTAGAGCTTGTTGTCGGCGTTCTCCCGGATGCAGCACGTGTTCAACACGATGACGTCGGCCGAGCCCTCGTCGTCGGTGCGTTCGTAACCGTCGTCCTCGAGCAGACCGGCGATGCGCTCCGAATCGTGCTCGTTCATCTGACAGCCGAACGTGCGCACGAGATAGCGCTTCGTGTCGGTGGTGGGGAGATCACTCACGGGGTCCAGGCTAGGTCGATCACTAGCCTCCGCCGTGTGGGTACCCGCCGACACCAGCACGTGGCCACCGCCGGGTGGTTGGGTGCGATCGGCTCGGGGATCTGGTTCGTCGCCGCCTTCGGTGCCGCGGTCGGGGCGCTCCGCTCCCCCGTGGCCACCGCGGCGACCGGCCTGGGGTGGTCGTTCGTGGCCGTGCTCGCACTCGCCGGCGCGGCGCTCGCCTCGGTGATGGTCCGCTCGCCGGCCCTCGTCCCGACGTGGCGATCCGCGCTCTGCTTCGGACCGCTGGCCGCGGCCTCGGCCTGGGCCACCTGGCGCCTGTGGGCGAACCATCAACACCCCGCCTGGATCGCCGCGAGCGGTGCGGCGACGCTGCTGCTGCTCGCCGCCGGGTTCGGCGAGGACCGGGCCGAGCTCGACGACGTGCTCCGTGGCCACCGGATCGGCTGGGTGCTCGGCGGCGTGCTCGGTGCGGCGGTCGGCGCGTGTCTCGCGTGGCGCTGGGCACCGAGCCTCGGGCCGATCACCGCGGCCCTCGGCCCGCTGAGCGTCTGGATGGTCATCCCGGCCGGCTGGCTGGCCGCGATCGCGGCGGTCAGCGGTCGACGGATGCTCGCCATCGTGGCCACGATCGCCGCCCTGGCCGTGTCGTTGCCGTCGGAGCCGTGGGCGGGCTTCGCCCCCGGGAGCTGTGCGACCTCCGACCGAACCGACGGCGTGCGCGTGCTCGCCACCAACGTCTTCATCGGCACGAAGCGGGCCGATCGCGTCGTCGACCTCGTGGCCGAGCGGACGCCGGATGTCATCGTCATCTCGGAGCTGCACGACGACCTCGCCGCCGATCTCGACGATCGCCTCCCCGACCACCCGCATCGGCTGGTCGCCGCCACCTCGAACCCCGACGGCATCGGGATCTACAGCCGCTTTCCCCTCCGGGATCCGATCGTCGGCCCGATGATCGGCAACGACCGGGTGGCGGCCACGGTCGACGCCCCGGGAGGTGCGATCCGCATCCACGGGGTCCACATCACGACGCCGGTGTCGCAGTCGGCGGTCGAGGTCTGGCGGGCCGACTTCGAGCACCTGGCCGGTGTCGTGGGTCGCGAAGGCGGACCGGCGATGGTGATCGGCGACCTCAATGCCACCGAACACAACATCGAACTGCGGCGATTCGCCGAGGCCAGCGGTCTGCGACAGAGCCACACCGGTTGTGGGTGGCGGGCGACCTGGCCCGAGGGCTCGTCGGTGCCGCCGCTGTTCGAACTCGACCACGCCTACCTCGACGACGCCCTCGATCTCGTCGGCCAGGCCGACGGTCGCCTCGTCGCCTCCGACCATCGCTGGATCGAGGTCGACGTCCGGGTGCGGGCGCCCGGCGCCTGACACTGCCGCCACACGGGACCGGACGACCCGACCACGGGCCGGACGCGACACTGCGCACATGGGCCCGAACATCCTCTTCGTCCAGGTCGACCAGCTCACGGCGTCGTTCCTCCCCGCCTACGGCAACCGGATCGGGCACACGCCACATCTCGACGAGCTCGCCGGCCGCTCGGTCGTGTTCGACGCCGCCCACACCAACTTCGCGCTCTGCGCCCCGAGCCGTTTCTCGATGCTGTCGGGTCGATTGGCGTCCGAGGTGGGGGCCTACGACAACGGTGCGGAGTTCCCGAGCTCGATCCCGACCTTCGCGCACTACCTCAAGGCCGCCGGCTACCACACCGCCCTGGTCGGCAAGATGCACTTCGTCGGTGCCGATCAGCTCCACGGCTACGACGAACGCCTCACCCTCGACATCTACCCGGCCAGCTTCCAGTGGACCGGCGACTGGAACGAGACCTCCGAGGAGCACGGCAACGACACCCGGTCGTTCACGCTCGCCGGTCCCGTCACCCGCAACGTCCAGATGGACTACGACGAGGAGGTCCTGCACCGGGCACGGCGCAAGCTCTTCGACCTCGGACGCGGCATCGGACTGGATGACGACCAGCCCTGGCACCTCACGGTCTCGTTCACCCATCCGCACGACCCCTACCAGTGCACCCACGAGGACTGGGCGCGTTTCGACCACGACGAGATCGACATGCCCGCCGTCGGCCCGCTCGACGATCACGACCCGTACAGCGTGCGCCTCCTGCAGCAGTACCGACTCGTCGACTCGCCGCCCACCGAGGCGCAGACCCGGACCGCCCGCCACGCCTATCACGGCTCGGTGACCTACACCGACCGGATGGTCGGTGCGCTGCTCGAGACACTCCGGTCGGCCGGCTTGGAGGAGAACACGGTGGTCGCGTTCTCGACCGACCACGGCGACATGCTGGGCGAACGGGGACTCTGGTACAAGCGCACGTTCTTCGAAGGGGCGACGCGGATCCCGCTCATGATCTCGTGGCCCGAACGATTCGCCCCGGGACGCCGGCCCGACAACGTCTCCCTCGTCGACCTGCTGCCGACGTTCGCGGAGTTGGCCGGGTTCGACGACCTCGTCCGCCCGATCGACGGACACTCCCTCGTCCCGCTGCTCGACGGCGACGACCACACCACCGACGTCGTCTTCGGCGAGAACCTCTCGGAGGGCGCCACGGCTCCGATCCTCATGGCCAGGCGCGGCTCGTGGAAGTACGTGTGGAGTGGCTGCGACCCCGAGCAGCTGTTCGACCTGTCGACCGATCCCCTCGAGCGTGCGAACCTCGCCGCCGACCCCGCCCACGAGGCGACCCGGGCCGCGCTGCACGAGCTGGTGCACACCCGCTGGGACGTCGAGACCCTGACGCCGGCCATCGAGGCGAGCCAGCGCCGCCGTGCGTTTCTCCGCGCGTTGTACGCCGGCGGCGACGCCCCCGAGTGGCGCCAGCCGCCCGCCGATCAGGCGAGCGGCCACGTCCTCCCCGAGGGCATCGCCTACAACGACTGGGTCTATGCCGACGTGATCGACTGAGCCCCCGCTCAGCTCCCGACGAGTAGGTACAACCCCGTGGCGGTGTAGGCCAGCATCACGATGAGCAGGGCGTACTGACTGCGAAGCGCGTCGGCCGCCCGGCCGTACATCTCGAGTGCCCGATCGTGGGCGGCGATGACACCACCGACGTGGCCGAGCACGATCGCGCCGGCCTGGACCCAGCCCGTGGCGGTCGGCGAGATGATCGTGAAGTCGATGTCCCGATCGGCCGTCCCGAACAGGTCCCACCCCTGTCCGAACGGGTCGGAGATCTGGGCGAGCAGCACCTGCCCCTCGAAGAACAGCAGTGAGAAGTAGTGGGCGATCGAGTACCCGAGTGCGATCGGCACGAGCGACGGCAGATACGCCCGGTAGGAGCGCTGGAACCCGTGGCCCATCATCCGCGCCGACATCGCACAGCCGAGGGCGTAGACGCCCCACACCGCGGCGATCGTGGCGACCATCACGACGGTCGAGGTCCGGGTGAGGGCCCACCCGGTCGGGTTGTCGGTGAGGTCACCCCACACGTCGGTCCGGGAGATGCCGTCGAAGGTCGTGCTGCCGAGCACGATCAGGAGCACACCGTCGAGCCCGCGGCGGTCGTCGAGCACGGCGAGGCCGCTGAGCGGGCGACGGACCCGGATCCGCCCGTCGGCCACGAAGAACGGCGACATCGCCGCGATGTGGCCGAAGAAGACCGAGAACGCCTCGCCGATCCGGAGCCATCCACGCCCGAACCGGGCGACCGAGCCCAGCATCACCACCGTGTAGCCGAGCATCGCCCACCCCACGACCCGCGGGCTGGCGGAGGTGTGATAGGCGAGTTCGAGCCAGGCGAACGATGCGATGCCGATCGCCGCCGGCCAGTGGGTCGATCCCCAGAGACTCCGATCGGACCCGTCGACCGCGGCCGACGATCCGGGGATCAGCCGGGCGAGCGTGTCGAACGGCGACCACGTGTTCCACGCGTCGCCGACGAACGGGGCGAGCACCTGCATGCCCACCCACACCACGGCGTAGAGCACGACGGCGGCGATGTTCTCGCTCGGATCGGTCGACCCGGTGATCCCCGCCGCGATGGCGAGGACGAACAGGCCGGTGAGCAGGAATCGGCCGAGCCCACCGACCGTCGGGACGAAGGGTCGGGCCGCCGCGACGGCACGACCGGTGGCCGCACGGGTCATCGACGGTTCGGTCCACAACAACACCGAGGTGACGAAGGTGAACGCGACGACGGTCACCGAGGCCCAGGCGAGCAGCCAGGTCGGGATCGGCAGGTCGGAGCGACCGCCGAGCCCGTGGGCGGCCGCCCCGGCCGGGGTGCCGAGCAGGACGAGTCCGCCCGCGAGCGTCCCGGCGGCCGTGGCGGCTCGACGGATCCGGCGATGCGTCACGACACGACGAGTTCGGCGATGAGCTGACCGGTCTCCTCGATCTCGACCTCGAACTGACCGGGGATGTCGGCCACGAGGTTGAGCTCGGCGAGCTCGCCCGGCTCGGCATCGAGGAAGACGTCGTAGCCGTGCACGTGGACCTCGTGGGCGGCGTCGGCGTCGACCCGGATCGTGACCGTGGAACCGAGCGGCACCTCCCACTCCTCGACCCCACCGACGACGACGCCGTCGACGATCGAGAGAGCGATCGCCTGATCGGTCTCGCCGGCGACGGTGACCACGAGCATGTCGTCGATCAGCACGCCGTCCGTGGCGTAGGGGTTGTGGCTGTTGGTCGACAGTTCGACACGCACGGTGTGTTCCCCGGGAGCCAGTCCGCTGTGGGAGATCGTGGTGTCGTACATCCGGGTGATCTTCTCGCCGTCGATGTAGAGGTGGACGTGCCCCTCGCCGTCGACGTGGCCGTTGGCCGTGCCGGTCTCGTCGTCGACGAAGGTGAACTCGCCCGAGGGTTCGACCGTGACGGTGACGGTGTCACCGTCGACGTCGGCCGACACCAGCGTCAGGCCGAGGTCGAGTGCGGTGTCGATCGGGTCGAGTTCGCCGTGATCGTGGTCGTGACCGTCGTGGTCGTCACCGTGCTCGTCGTGGTCGTCATGGTCGTCGCCGTGATCGTGATCGTCGCCATGCTCCATGTCGTCCATGGCGTCATCGGACATCGCGTCATCCGACACGGCCTCGTCGGTGGCGGTGGTGGCGGTCGCGGCATCGTCGGCCGCAGCGGTGCTCGTGTCGTCCGAACCGCAGGCGGCGGCGACGAGGGCGAGCGAGAGGAGCGCGCCGAGCAGGCGCGTGCGTGAGGTGTTCATGGGTTCGGGAAGTCCTTCGTGTTCGGGTGTGTGCTGACAGCGGAGGTGTCAGACCCGGGGAGGACCTCGTTGCCCATGGGGGCGGACCCGACGCCCGGAACGGACCGGGACGACGGCGGGACGCAGGGCCCGTCGGCCACCCGAAGGCGGCTCGGGGCCTTCGTCGATGAACCAACGCAGCGCCTCGGCGGCACCGCCGATGAGGCTGACGATGACCCAGGCGAACAGGGGCTGGAGGGCGACCGCCAACCAGAACGGCAGCGACCCGAGCGCCGCGGCGGGGTCGATGCCCTGGAGGAGGCGTTCGCCGATCTCCAGAATCGCGAATGCACCGAGTTCGGCGGCGAGCACCGCACCGGGACGGATCCGGATCTCGGCACGGCGGGCGAGATCGACGGCGGCGGTGATGAGCGCGATGGCAGCGAGCGGCGCCACCACCGCGACGGCGGTCCGCAGGTGCCCGTGGGCGACATCGAGCGTGCCGTCGAGTGAGAGCAGGGCGGCGAGGGAATCCGCGGTGACGTGCGCGGCGAGCATGCCACCGGCCCCGAGGGCCATGAGCACGATCGTCCGGACGGAGCGCACGTCACCAGGGTACTTCCGGCGCGGCGGCACCCCGGGATCGCCCCATGGGCGATCCGTCACGTCTCGCCGGCCGTGCGACTCAGCCGGGCGGCGTGTCGGTGACGATCGTCGAGGTGCCGTCATCGGGCTGCACGAGCCCGCCCGGGATGGTCGGATCGCCGGCGATGAGGCGAGCGACCATGCCCGCCTTGGCGGCGCCGGGAGCGAGCCACACCGTTGCGGCGGCCCGATCGAGCACCGGGCGGGTCAACGTCACCCGCTGCCGGCCCTGGTAGTCGCCGGTCACCGCGAGGACACGGTCGGTCACGTCGAGGACCGGATCGCCGGGGATCAGCGATGCGGTGTGGCCGTCGGTCCCGAGTCCGAGATGCACGACGTCGAACACGGGCCAGCCCCGGTCGTCACGCCGCACCCCGGCCCGGTCGAGGACCGTCGACCACCAGGTGGCGCTCGCCTCCGGATCCGGCCAGAGCACCGGAAGGGGCACGATGACCGCACCCGTCGCGCCGAGTGCCGCCTCGAGGTCGCCGAGGTTCCGGTCGGCGTGGCCATCGGGAGCGACACGCTCGTCGACCTGGGTGATGGTCACCGCCGACCAGTCGAGGTCGGTGGATGCGAGGCGTTCGAACACGGGCCGTGGCGTCGAGCCACCGGAGACGGCGACGACGGCACGACCACGGGACGCGAGCGCGGACCGGATGGCGTCGGCGATGAGGGCGGCACCCTGTTCGACCCAGTCGTCGCTCACCACGACCTGGTGTCGATCGGTCACGAGCTGCGACCGATGGCGTCGAACCACGCCGCGGCGCCGACGAGGGCCGCGTCGTCGCCGAGTTCGGCGGCGACGACCTCGATCTCGAAGCCCAGCTCGGGACCGCGTTCACCGAGCATCGACCGGATGGGCGGGTGGACCAGGTCGGCGTTGAGTCCGACACCGCCACCGATGACGACCATCGAGGGCGCGAAGATCCAGGCGAGGTTGGTGATGCCCACGGCCGCCGCGGTCATCGCCTCGTCGAAGATGGCGACGGCGGCCGGTACCCCGTCGCGGACGAGGTCGGTGAACGCCGCGCCCCGCTCGGTCAGCTCCGACGCCTCGAGGCGGCGCTGGATCGCGGACCCCGAGCCGATCGTCTCCACCGTGTCGGGGGCACCCCGGCGATGGGCGTCGATGTCCGCGATCGTGTGCCCGATCTCGCCACCGGAGAACCGCCCGACGACCACACGGTCGCCGAGCATCACCCCGGCGCCGATGCCGGTGGAGATCGTGACGTAGACGACGTCGGCGGCGTGGCGTCCGGCGCCGAACGAACCCTCACCGACCGCGGCCAGGTCGGCGTCGTTGGCGAGGCTCACCGACAGACCCGTCTCCTCGGCGAGCCAGGCCTCGGTGAGCCAGGCGTCCCACCCATCGGGGAGGTTGGGTGCGTCGACGAGTCGGTCCTCGGCGTTGTCGATCCGACCGGGGATGCCCACCACGGCTCGACGACAGTCGGAGCCGTCGGCCATGGTCCGCATCAGCGACGTCAGGGCGTCGGGGCGGGGGTCGTCGACCGGGGTGGGGATCTTGTCCCGCCGGATGATCTCGCCATCGGCGCGCACGAGCGCCGCCCGCAGGTTCGTGCCGCCGAGATCGATGGCGACGACCGGTTCCCTCATCGGCCGGAACCCGGGTCGGCCACGCCGCGCTTGTAGGGGATCACCGGGCGGGGGTCGTCGAGCACCGGCTGGACGATCTGCCAGCCGAGATCGACCTGGTCGCCGTGGGCGAAGAGTCGCTTGTCGCCCTCCAGCGCGTCGGCGAGCAGCCGGGTGTAGGCGGCGGGACCGTCGTCGATGCCGTGGTGGTCGACCTCGAGCTCGATCGGCTCGGCGACGAGGTTCTGCCCGGGCCGCTTGGCCTGGAGCTCGAAGGTGATGAGGTCGTTCGGCTTCACCTGGAGGCGGAGCCGGTTCGGCTCGGCGGCGTGTCCGGGATCGCTGAACAGCGACTGGGGCGGGCGGCGGAAGGTCACGATCGCCTCGGTGAGGGTCTCGTCCATCCCCTTGCCGGCCTTGATGCGCCAGGGCACGCCACCCCAGCGCCAGTTGTCGATCTCGAGCTCGAGCGCCACGTAGGTCTCGGTGTCGGAGTCGGGATCGACGCCGTCCTCGTTGATGAAGCCCTCGTAGCGGCCTCGCCAGACCTTCTCGGGGTCGAGCGGTGTGATGGCCTGCAGCACCTTGGTCGACTCGAGCTGGAACGCCTCGGCCGAGTCGGTCACCGGCGGCTCCATGGCCAGCAGCGACACGATCTGCAGCAGGTGGTTCTGGACGACGTCGCGCAGCGCACCCACCTCGTCGTAGAACTTGCCGCGGCCTTCGACGCCGAACGCCTCGGCCATCCGGATGTCGACCGACTCGATGTGCTGGCGGTTCCACAGCGGCTCGAGGATCGAGTTCGCGAACCGGAACACCAGCAGGTTGAGGATCGGCTCCTTGCCGAGGAAGTGGTCGATCCGGTAGGTCCGCTCCTCCGGGTAGTGCCGGGCCACCGACTCCGCGAGCTCGCGGGACGACGAGAGATCGCGGCCGAACGGCTTCTCGAGTACCACTCGTCCGCGGTTGAGGCCGGTCGCACCGAGGCCGTCGGTCACGGTCGAGAACAGGAACGGCGGGATGGCCAGGTAGCAGACGGGACAGGCGGCATCGCCGACCTTCTCCGACACCTGCTCGAAGGTGGCCGGTTCGCGGTAGTCGCCCGAGACGTAGTCGAGCCGGTCGGCGAACCGCTCGAACACCTCGTCGTCGACCTCGATGTCGGCGGCATCGAGCGCCTCGCGGGCCTTGGCCCGCAGGGTCGGCACGTCCCAGTCGGAGGAAGCCACACCGATGACCGGCACCTGCAGCGAACCCTCCTCCTCGAGCCGGTAGAGCGACGGGAACAGCTTCTTGCGCCCGAGGTCGCCGGTGATGCCGAACAGGACGAGGACGTCGCCGACCATCGAGGTGTCGGCCGTCGCCCGACGGGGGGCCTCGCTGCTCATTCGGCCACCTTCTTCTCGAGATGCCCGCCGAAGGCGTTGCGCATCGCCGAGAGCATCTTGTTGCCGTAGTCGGCGTTGCCGCGAGACTGGAAGCGGGCGAAGAGCGCGTCGGCGATGGTCGGGACGGGTGCGCCGGCCTCGACGGCGGCCAACACGGTCCAGCGACCCTCGCCGGAGTCGGACACGTACCCGCCGAACCCGTCGAGGTCGGGATCGTCGACGAGCGACTGCGCGGTGAGGTCGAGCAGCCAGGACCCGATCACGCTGCCCCGTCGCCACACCTCGGCGATGGCCGGGAGATCGAGGTCGTACTGGAAGTGTGCGGGGTTGCCCATCGGGGCGGTGTTGGTGTCGGCCGAGCGTTCCTCGGTTCCGACGTCGGCTCGCTCCATGAGGGCGAACCCCTCGGCGTAGGCCTGCATGATGGCGTACTCGATGCCGTTGTGGACCATCTTCACGAAGTGGCCGGAACCGGCGGGCCCGCAGTGGAGGTAGCCGTACTCGGCCTGGGCCGGCTCGCCGTCGCGTCCGGGCGTGCGCTCGGCGGCGTCGACGCCGGGCGCCAGGGCACGGAAGACCGGATCGAGGTAGGCCACGGCCTCGTCTTCGCCGCCGATCATCATGCAGTAGCCCCGATCGAGGCCCCAGACACCGCCGGAGGTGCCCACGTCGACGTAGCGGACGCCCTTCTTGGCGAGCACGTGGGACCGCTCGATGTCGGCCGGGTAGTGGCTGTTGCCACCGTCGATGACGATGTCGCCCTCGGCGAGGTGGTCGGCGACGTCGTGGACGACCATGCCGGCGACAGCGGCCGGCACCATGACCCACACCGCTCGGGGGCCGTCGAGCTTCGACACGAGATCCTCGACCGAGTCGGCGCCGACGGCGACGCCCTCGTCGACGAGGGTCTGGACGGCATCGGCGTCACGGTCGTAGGCGACACACTCGATCCCCGCGGCGGCACACCGCCGCACCAGGTTGGCGCCCATCCGGCCGAGGCCGATCATGCCCAGCTGCTTCGTCGTCTCGCCCATGTCGCTCCTTGGTTGGCTTCGGTGTCGCGCCAGGCGCGGCGCCACACTCGGATCCCGGGACGGCCGGACCGCGGCACTGCGGTGGGGTCCCGGCTCGTGACCGTTGCACGAGTCTGCCGTCCCAACCGCCCGGCCGCGTGGCACCTTCCGGGTTCGGGGAATCCCGACGCACACAGCCACGGAATCTCACGATTTGGGCACTGCGGGCCCGGGCTCCGGCTAGAACAACCGAGCGGCCATGAGCGGGCCGCGTTCTCCTCCAGGAATGCGCGGGTCCGGCATCGAGCGTGCCGGGCCCGTGCCGCGTCCGGGGCGGCCCGGAGGTGCCTCAGGGGGCGAAGGTCTGCCGGTCGTCGGCGAACGCCTTGAACTCCAACGCGTTGCCCGCCGGGTCGAGCACGAAGGTGGTGTGTTGTTCGCCGGCCTCGCCGGCGAACCGGACGTTCGGCTCGATCAGGAAGGTCGTGCCCGCGGCGCGGAGCCGATCGACGACGTCTCGCCACAACCCGACGGGCAGGAGTGCACCGAAGTGTTCGGCGGGCACCTGCTTCCCGTCGACGTCGTTCGTCGTCACCTCGCCCCGGGGTGCGGGGTCGAGGTGGACCACCACCTGGTGGCCGAAGAGGTCGAAGTCGATCCAGGTCTCGGCCGAGCGGCCTTCGGCGCAGCCGAGGACGTCGCCGTAGAAGGTCCGGGCCCGATCGAGATCGTCGACACCGATGGCCAGGTGGAACCGGGGTCGGCTCGCCGACGAGGGCGAGACGCCCGAGCACAACCGGTCGAAGGTGTCGCCGTCGAGCTGATCGAGCGACGCGAGTGACAGCGCACAGAAGCCGAAACGTCCGGAACCGAGTGCGTCCCTGCCGGGCACGGCGACCACCGACATGCCGGCGGCCGTGGCCGACACGCATCCGGCGAGCGAGTCCTCGAACACGAGGCATCGCCCGGGCGCGACCCCGAGCTCGGCGGCGGTAACCAGGTACGGCTCGGGATGCGGCTTGCCGTGGGCGTCGAACTGGGCGGAGTGTCGGATCTCGAATCGTTCGCCGATGCCGAGCGCGTCGGTGATGGCCTCGATCATGGACAGGTCGGACGAGCTGCAGAGCGCAACCCGGAGCCCGGCGTCGCGACAGCGGTCGAGCGTGGCGAGGACGCCGGGGAGGGGTTCGGCATCCGCGATGACGAGTTCGATGGTCCGGGCCACGGTGCGGGCGGCGACCTCGGCGGCGGGCGGGATCGCTGCCCCGTCGCCCTCGACCGGGAGCCCGTGATCCCGGAACCACTTCACGGCGATCTCGGCCATGCGCATGCCCATGGTCGACTCGAAGTAGGCGTCGTCGACATCGATGCCGAGCGACGCGGTGACCTCGAACTCGGCGATCCGCCACTTCGACTCCGACTCGACCAACAGGCCGTCCATGTCGAAGATGGCCGCGTCGTACCTCGGGGTGACGCCCACGTCAGATGGTGGCGTGCGGCAGGTTCTCCCGCATCCCCGTCGGCGTGACCCGGATGAACTCGGCGTTGTCCCAGAACTCCGGAATCGTCCGGGCGTCGGAGTACGACATGCCCGAGCGGACACCGGCGAGCAACGAGCCGACGAGCTTGGTGACCTCACCCCGGTAGGGCACGGAACCCTCGACACCCTCGGCGGCGCGCTGTTCGAAGTACTCGTCGTCGAGCTGCTCACCGTCTCGCTCGGCGCGGGCGTGCAGGGCCTCGAACGAGGCCATGCCCCGGACCCGCTTCACGAGACCCTTGCTGGTCGACTCGACCTCACCCGGGCTCTCCTTCGTGCCGGCGAACAGCGAACCGATCATGACCGTCGAGGCGCCGGCGGCGAGCGCCTTCGCGATGTCGCCGGAGGTCTTGATCCCGCCATCGGCGATCACGGGAACCGACAGGCCCGCGCAATCGGCGATGGCCGTCAGCTGCGGGACACCGACACCGGCGACGATGCGCGTCGTGCACACACCACCCGGACCGACACCGACCTTGATCGCGTCGGCACCGGCCTCGACGAGCTCCTCGGCGCCGCGGCGGGTGGCCACGTTGCCGGCCATGAGATCCACGTCGGGGACCTGGGCCTTGATCTTGGTCACCATGTCGATGGCGTGGTCGGCGTGGCCGTGGGCGATGTCGAGCACGAGCACGTCGACACCCACGTCGGCGAGGGCCTTCGCCCGCTCGATCGCGTCGTGATCCGTGCCGATGGCGGCACCCACGGGCAGATCGTCGCCGGCGGCCTTCACCTCGGCGACCATGGCGCTCTGCGCCTCGATCGACAGGAAGCGGTGGATCGTGCCCATGCCGCCGAGGCGGGCCATGGCGATCGCCATCTCGGCTTCGCAGACGGTGTCCATGTTGGCCGCGATGATCGGCATCGACAGATGCACGCGTCGGCTCGCCCGGGTGGAGAGGTCCACGTCGGATCGGGAGCGGATGGACGACCGGCGAGGGACGAGCAGGACGTCATCGAAGGTCAGGCCGGTACGGAGGTCGTCGAGCCCCATCTGGGTGCTCCTTCTGTCGAGTGAGTTCGTGCCCACACGCAACGAACGGCCCGCATGAGCGGGCCGTTCGATGAGGTTATCCGGCCGCCGACGCGAACGCCGGGGGTCGTGCTCGCCTGTCGCTCAGTCGAGCGAGATCGGGGCGTCGAGGTCGAGATCGTCGAGGCCGGCTTCGACCTCGTCGCTCTCGATCAGACCGACGTCTTTCAGGACCTTGTCCTGGATCTCCATGAACAGCGCCGGGTTCTCGGTGAGGAAGCGCTTCGTCGCTTCCTTGCCCTGCCCGATCTGCTCGCCCTCGTAGGAGTACCAGGCACCCGACTTCTTGACGAAGTCCCGGTCGACGGCGATGTCGAGCAGTGAACCCTCACGGCTCACACCCTTGCCGTACATGATGTCGAACTCGGCCTGCCGGAACGGCGGGGCGACCTTGTTCTTCACGACCTTCACCCGGGTCCGGTTGCCGACCACCTCGGCACCGTCCTTGAGGGACTCGATGCGGCGGATGTCGAGACGGACCGAGCTGTAGAACTTCAGCGCACGACCACCGGGGGTGGTCTCGGGCGAGCCGAACATCACGCCGATCTTCTCGCGCAGCTGGTTGATGAAGATGCAGATCGTGTCGGTCTTGTTGAGGTTGCCGGTGATCTTCCGGAGGGCCTGCGACATGAGGCGGGCCTGGAGACCCACGTGGGTGTCGCCCATCTCGCCCTCGATCTCGGCCCGGGGCGTGAGCGCCGCCACCGAGTCGATCACGACCACGTCGATCGAACCCGAACGCACGAGGATGTCGCAGATCTCGAGGGCCTGCTCCCCGGTGTCGGGCTGGGAGATCAGCAGCTCGTCGACGTCGACCCCGATGGCTCGGGCGTAGACCGGATCCATCGCGTGCTCGGCGTCGATGTAGGCGCAGGTCCCGCCCTGGCGCTGGGCTTCGGCCACGACGTGCATGGCGAGCGTCGACTTACCGGACGACTCCGGGCCGTAGATCTCGGTGATCCGACCCTTGGGGAGACCGCCGATGCCGAGGGCGAGGTCGAGGGCCAACGCCCCCGTGGGGATCGATTCGATCCCGAGGGAGGTGCGCTCCCCCATCTTCATGACGGAACCCTTGCCGAACTGCTTCTCGATCTGGCCGAGTGCCATGTCGAGTGCTTTGCTTCGATCCACGGTTGCTCCTGTTCTCACCGCCGTGCTCCCGGCGGTTGGTTGCGTTGCGTCGGACGGGGGAAGTCGTCAGCGGCAACCGTACGGATGGGGTGTGACAGCGACCGTGCCACCGCGCCGCCGCTGATGCCACGACTGTAATTCCGAACAGGTGTTCGGAGCAACCTCCCACCCCGGATTCCGCCGCTCACCGGGGTCCGCGCCACCCCGTCGACCCCGGCGGGCGAACTACGATCCGGGCGTGCCCCACCCGATCGACCGCCGTCGCCGCCTCCGCTGGCTCGGCGCGTCGGTCGTGATCGTGCTGGGGATGGCGGCCTGCGGTGAGGACGTGCCCGAACCGACCTTCGCCGAGCGCCTCCAGGAGTTCGAGACCGATCTCACCACCGAGGAGGTGGCCGAGTTCGAACAGCTCGCCGCGCTGTTGTGCCGCACCGACCCCACGGTGCTCGTGGAGGTCTGGAAGCGGAGCGACACGCGTCAGCTCGAGTTCCACGATCTCGTGGTCGCCCAGGTGTGCCCGGACGACCTCTACCAGCTCTACGCCGGCGAGACCGAGCGCTTCGCGGTCGACGTCGCCGAGGAGTGACCGGGCTGCTCAGCCCAGGCGCTGGCGCAGCAGGTTCATCAGGCTGATCGTCGTGAACTGACGCACACGTTCGCGATCGCCGGGCATGCGGAACAGCTGCGAGCCCGACTCGTAGCCCTCCGGCAACGACAGGCCCACGTACACGGTGCCGGGCTTCTGACCCTCGAGGGAGTCCGGGCCGGCGACGCCGGTGGTGGCGAGGCCGACGTCCGCGCCGGTGACCCGTCGGACACCCTCGGCCATGGCGAGTGCCGCGTCGTCGTTGACGACCGGTCCGTCGGGCACCCCCAGCACGCTCCGCTTCATCTCCGGGGTGTAGGCCACCACACCACCACGGAACACGCGGCTCGCCCCGGGCACCGCACAGATCCGACCGGCCATGTAGCCACCCGTCACCGACTCGGCCACGGCGAGGGTGAGCCCGAGCTCCCGGAGACGGCCGAGCACGACCGACTCGATCGTGTCGTCGTCGAGCCCGAACACGATGTCGCCGAGCAGCGGCCGGATCACGGCCTCCTCGGCGTCGAGCTTCGCGACGACGTCGTCCTGATCGACGCCCTTCGCGGTGATGCGGACCTTCAGACCCTCGACCCCCGAGGCGAGGAACGCGAGCGTCGCGTCCCCACCGTCGTCGAGTTCGGTGATCCGGTCGGCCAGCACCTCGGCCAGCCCCGACTCCGACATCCCCCAGGTCCGCAGCACCCGGGAGGCGATCACACCCTGCTCACCGGCCCGTCGACGCAGATCGTCGACGATCGTGCCGGTGACCATCTCCTTCATCTCGTAGGGCACGCCGGGGACGGCGTAGATCACCTTGTCACCCACCGGGCAGACGAGACCCGGCGCGGTCCCGGGCTGTTGCGGGATCGGGCTGGCTCCGACCGGCACCATGGCCTGGCGCAGGTTGTTCTCGGGCATCGTCCGACCGCGGGAGCCGAACATGTCGCGGATGCGGGCCTCGATCGCCTCGTCGAGCACGAGGTCGACACCCATCACCTCGGCGATGACCTCACGGGTGAGATCGTCCTGGGTCGGGCCGAGTCCGCCGCAGCAGATCACGGCGTCGGACCGGTCGAGCGCCTGGCGCAGCACCGCCTCGATCCGGGCCGGGTTGTCGCCGACCTTGGTCTGGAAGTGGGAGTCGAGCCCGGCCGCGGCCAGCTCGGCTCCCATCCACGAGGAGTTGGTGTCGACGATCTGCCCGAGGAGCAGTTCGGTTCCGACGGCGACGATCTCGACCTTCATGCCCCGAGCATGCCAGCTCGGGGCGGTCGCGAGCCCGCCGGCGCCGATCAGCCGCCGGTGACGACGCTGGCGTCGAGGATCGCCGACTCGACCTGCGGGGCGAGCTCGCCGACCTCGTCGCTCGTGGCGATGAGGATCACGACGGCCGACACCGTGTCGTCGACCTCACGGTCGTACCAGATCATCGCCACCTCGCCGTCGTCGGCCGTGCGACGACGCCAGGCGCCCTGGGTGCTCTCGACCGTCGACTCGCCGGCGTCGAGGGTGAGTTCGAACTGGCCGAGGAGCTGATCCTCCACGAGGCCGGTGAAGGCCGTCGGCAGCCCGAGCTGCACCACCGTGGTGGGGTCGAGCAGACCGTCGAGCCGGGTGGCCTGGATGCCGGTCGGGTCGACGGTCCAGCCTTCGGGATGCACACCGGCGACGTTGGCCATGAAGTCGGGCACGAACACGTCGAACGGGACGAACGACAACTCGGTGCTGCCGCTGGCGAGGAACCGCGGCGTCCGGTCGTCCGCACAGTCGGCGTCGACGGGGCCCGGCGCATCGAGGAAGGCGACCAACAGGTCCTGCCCACAGTCCGAGGCCGCGACGGCGTGGCCCTGGTCGAGCACCTCGACCACCTGGGCGTTCGGGAAGGTCTCGGCGATGCGCTCACTCCAGGCCACCGGTGTCACCGGGTCGAAGGTGCCGGCCATCACGAGCGTCGGGAGATCGCTCGACACCGGCGCGAAGATCGAGTCCTCCGCGGTGCCGGTCGGGATCCGCTCGCAGAACTCGAGGGCCGCCGGGCCGTTGTTCGAGAACAGGTAGCCCGAGTCGGGGCGGTCGCCGAAGGGATCGGGTGGCAACACGACGGCGTCGAGGTCGACGAAGGGCACCGTCTCGTGGCACAGCACGGTCCACAACATCCCGGGGGTCACGAAGCCCGAGTTGGCGACCGAGATCGTCGAGTAGGCCAGTGCGGCATCGGAGCCGCCGGACTCGAGGTCGGTCAGCAGTTCGGGCAGATCGCCGAACTGGACGGGCGAGTACAGCGCACCGAAGACGGTGCCGGCGAGGGTGTCGCCGTCGAAGGCCACGGCGGTCGGGGCGGCGAAGGGGTCGAAGGGATCGAGCACCTCGAGCTCGAGGGGCTCGGCCTCGAGCTGTGCATACGCCGCGCGGAGCCGATCGGTCAGATCACCGGTGGCGGCGCACTCGGCCTCCGCGGCACAGGCGGCGTCGACGTTCTCGAGTGAGTCGATGAAGCCCTGCGGGCCCTCGGCCACGAAGTCGCCGTCGGACGGGAGCACCGAGTCGAGCACCACCGCACGCACGCCACCGTCGTGCTGGCGCAGGATCTCCTGGGCGAGCCGGGTGCCGTAGCTGATGCCGAACAGGTCCCACTGCTCGATCCCGAGGGCGAGGCGGATCGCCTCGGCGTCGTGGGCCGAGTTGACCGAGTGGTACTCGGTGAGATCGGCACCGGCCGCCTGCCAGTCGACCACGCACTGGTCGAAGACGTCGAGCACCCGGACGAGCTCGTCCTCGGGGGTCACGTCGGCGTCGGCCCGGAGTTCGGCGGTGAGCTCGTCGATCGCCGCACAGCCGAGCGACGGTTCGGTGAAGCCGGCGCCGCGCTGATCGAACACGATCACGTCGCGATCGACGTTGATCGCCTCGAAGAGCGAGCCGTACTGGAGGGGCAGGGTCTCGAGCGCGTGCCCACCCGGGCCGCCTTCGAGGTAGACGACGGGCACGCCGCCACCGGCACCCGTGGCGGGGAGCACCACGACGGGGAGAACGACCTCACCCTCGCCGGTGTCCCAGTCCATCGGCACGGTCACGGTGCCACAGCGTGCGTCGAGGCCGGGCACCTCGGAGAAGCAGTCGCCGTCGACGAAGGTGGCGGCCTCCAAACCGGCGGCGAGGGCGTCGACGGGCGCTGGCTCCGTCTCCGGCTCGGTCGTGTCGTCGGGTTCGGCACCGTCGTCGGTGGCCACCGTGGTGGCGGGTTCGTCGGCCACGGTCGTGGTGGTGGCGGCGTCATCGTCGCCGTTCGTGCAGGCGGCGGCCACGAGGGCGAGCACGATCAGCAGGGCGGAGGCACGGAAGCGTGTCATGCCCACGATGACAGCACCGATCGGGCTCGGGGACATCCATCCCCCGGTGGATCGACGGTGGTCCCCGAGGTGGAGGCCGCTCCGACCGCCGATCGGCGTCAGCGGCTCCCGCCGGTGCGCAGCGACTCGCGTCCGTCGGCGAGGTACTGCCACATCGTCACCACGGTGAACACGACGGCGATCCACAACATGGTGTCGGCGACCCACGGCACGTTGTTCTCGATGGGCGGGCACATCGCGAGCGACAACGCCGTGCCCTGCACGAGCGTCTTGTACTTCGCACTCCGTCGGGCCGGGATCGAGAGGCCCTGGCGGGCCCAGTAGGAGCGGTAGATCGTGATCGCCACCTCGCGGGCGGCGATGATCAGCATCGGCCAGATCGAGAACACGTCGATCGACACGAGGGCGAACCCCACACCGAGCACCACGGCCTTGTCGGCCAGCGGATCGAGGAAGGCCCCGAGCTTGGTGGGGGTGGCGTTGCGGGCGAGGCGTCCGTCGAGCAGGTCGGTCAGGCCGAGGAACCAGCCGAACCAGAACGTGACCCACCACGGATTCCGATCGAGCACCATCAACGTGATGATCGGCGCCGAGATGGTCCGGAGCACCGTCAGCCCGTTGGCGGCCAGGGCGTAGCGGTTGAGCCCGATCAGGTCCATCGAGGGTGAGGTCATGCCCCACCACCGTCGGGTCGGGTGGCGAGCAGGTCGGGGCCGAGCGCCGAGCGCACGGTCACCGGGTGGATCCGTCCGACCTCGAGGTCGGTGGGCACCTGCACGATGCCGTCGATCTCGGGCGCCTCCCGATGGCTGCGCCCCACGCCGGGTCGATCGACGAGCACGTCGATCGTGGAGCCGATCAGCGCGTCCCGGGCGGCCGCGGTGATGCGGTCCTGTCGCTCGGTGAGCTCGGCGAGGCGTTCGGCGACGAGGCCGTCGGGCACGGCACCGTCGAGATCGGCGGCGTAGGTGCCCTCTTCCTCGGAGTAGGAGAAGAAGCCGCACCAGTCGAGACGGTTGCGTTCGACGAAGTCGATGAGGGCGTCGTGGTCGGCCTCGGTCTCGCCGGGATAGCCGACGATGAAGTTCGACCGGAAGGCGGCCTCGGGCCAGCGGGCCCGGATGGCGTCGATCCGCTCGGAGAAGCGTTCGCCGTCGCCCCATCGCCGCATCCGACGCAGCAACGGCCGGGACACGTGCTGGAGCGAGAGGTCGAAGTAGGGAACGCCGGTGTCGCCGATCGTGTCGATCAGCTCGTCGGTGAGATCCGAGGGGTAGAGGTAGAGCAGGCGGACGCGGTCGACCCGTTCGGCGACGGCCCGCACGAGCGGCACGATCTGGCGCTCGCCCTGACCCTGGTCGCGGCCGTAGGCGGCGAGGTCCTGGGCGACGAGCACGATCTCCGATGCCCGGAGTTGGTCGACCTCGGTGAGGATCTGCTCGATCGACCGGGAGCGTTGCGGGCCGCGGAACGACGGGATGGCGCAGAAGCCACACGCACGATCACACCCCTCCGCGATCTTGACGTAGGCCCAGGGCGCCGCCGAGGCGGGGCGGGGCAGGTTGAGCAGATCGAAGTTCGATCGGCGGGTGGGGCCGAGGGTGACCGGCACACCGAAGCCGGCGACCTGATCGACCTCGGGCAGCGCCTCGGCGAGCTCGTCGCCGTACCGCTCGGCCAGGCAGCCGGTGACCACCAGTTCGGCACCGTCGGCCTTGCGATCCTCGAGGTCGAGGATGGTGTCGACCGATTCGGTGCGGGCGGCGTCGACGAAGGCGCAGGTGTTCACCACCACCAGATCGGCGTCCTCGGGTGACGCCGCGGCCTCGTAGCCGTCCGCGTCGAGGGTTCCGACGAGTTTGTCGGAATCGACCTGGTTCTTGGGGCAACCCAGGGTCTCCACCCAGTAGCGACGGGGCGAGACGGGAGTGTCGGCACTCGTCACGTCCGCAGCCTACTGAGGCCGACCGCCGGCGAGCCCGGCGACACCGATCGGGCTCAGGCCCGCTCCGCCAGCCACATCAGCACCGCTCGGACACGACGGTGGGCATCGGGTTCCTCGCCCAGGTGGAGCTTGGCGAAGATGTTGTTGATGTGTTTGGCCACGGCCCGATCGCTCAAGACCAGCTGCTCGCCGATCGCCGCGTTGTTCAGACCCTCGGCGATGAGGGCGAGCACCTCGCTCTCGCGCGGGGTGAGCTCGTCCAGGGCGGACCGGGCCGGTCGGCCTGCGCTGACGAGCACCGACACGATGGCCGGGTCGACGTGGGAGCCCCCGGCGGCGACGGATCGCACCGCCCGCTCCAGGCCCGTGACGTCGCCGACGTTCTCCTTGAGCAGGTAGGCGAGGCGATCGTTCCCGGCTTCGAACACCGTGAGCACGTGGTCGGGTTCTGCGTACTGGCTGAGCACGACCACACCGCAACCGGGGCGATCGGTGAGGATCGTGCGGGCCGCCTGCACCCCTTCGTCCGTACCGGTCGGGGGCATGCGGACGTCGGTGACGACGACGTCGGGACCCTCCGACTCCACCGCGGCGAGCAGGCTCGGCAGGTCGCCGGCCTCCGCCACGACCTCCACACCTTCGATCAAACCGAGGACCGCCACCACACCCCGACGGACGAGCAGGTCGTCATCGGCGACGACGATCCGCAGGGAGGACATCGGCGCATCATCACATGCGCCGACGGGCGTCGCATCCGTGCGCCCGATCATGGGTCGGAGGTCCCGGCGAGCGGGAACGTCGCCAGCACACTCGTGCCGGCCCCCGGTGCGGAGGTGACGGTCAACGTTCCGCCGAGGGCGCCGGTGCGGTCCGACATGTTGACCATCCCGCGAGAGGCCGGACCACCCGTGTCGAATCCGACGCCGTCGTCGGCGACGGTGATGACGAGCTCACCCGCGGCCCTGCCGACGGTCACGTCGATCGCGGCGGACGAACCCGCGTGTTTGGTCGCGTTCTGCACGGCCTCGAGGGCGACGAAGTAGGCACCCGCGGCGAGCTGCGGCTCGAGGTCCAGCTCGTCGGGGCCGGACACCGTGATCGCCCGATCGGTCCCGCGCACGGCGGAGCGCAGCGCAGCGACGAGGCCGCGCTCGGCCAGCATCGGCGGATGGATGCCCCGGGCCAGATCCCGCAGCTCGGCGAGCGCGTCGTCGGCCTGGGTCCGGAGCTCGTCGAGTGCCTCGGCGTCGGGCGGCGCGCCGGCCGCGGCGAGCTGTCCGGCGAGGCGCAGCTGCAACGCCAGTGACACCAGCCGCTGCTGGGCCCCGTCGTGGAGATCACGCTCGATGCGTCCGCGTTCGGCGTCGGCCGCCACGACGACCCGTCGACGGGAGGCGGCCAGCTCGTCGCGGGCGGACTCGAGGGCGTCGTTGGCGTCGAGCGCGGCATCGAGGGTCGCGACCCGGGTGCGGTTGGCGTCTCGGACGGCCGCGGTGAAGAGATAGGTGTAGCCGGCGAGGAAGCCGACACTCGTGCCGACGACGATCCACTCGTCGACCCCCTCCTCCATTCCGAGCCCCGGTTGGGCGAACCCGACCACGGCCAGCACGCCCGCCATCACCACGCCACCGAGCACGAGGGGGCGGTGGTCGTCGTCGTCGAGATAGGTCGCCCCGATGAGCACGGGGTTGATCAGGTTGAAGATCATGACCGGAAGGGCGAGCGGCAGGATCAGCGTGATGAAGGTCGACGTCGCCCACAGCGAGGTGGCGAAGATCAGCATCGCGGTGCGCAGGTCACCCCGGCGGGCCGGCACCCTGGCGTATTGGCGGATGGTGCCGGAGACGAAGCCGAAGGCGCAGATGGCGAGCATGCCGCCGAGCCGGAGCCAGATCCCGATGGCGGCGAAGAACACCGTGGCCACCATCATCGACAGGTACTCGGTGCGGAGCAGCTTCAGGAACCGGTCGACGGCGTCGGCTTGGATGCGGTCACGCTCACTCGGCGTGTTCGGCATCTCCGTCTCCACTGGTGACCCCCGTCGCGCGTCGCCACAGGAGCCGAAGCCGGTCGGGCGACAGTTCCGACTTCGCCACGAACCCTGCCACGCCCGGCCCATCCGTCGCACCCGGGCCGAGATCGTCGAGGTGGTAGCTGCTCATCAACACCACGGCCGGGGCGCCATCGAGGCCGTCGAGGCGACGGGCGAGCACCACGCCGCCTCCCCCGGGCATGACCACATCGGCCAACACCAGATCGACGCCGCCGCCGGCCACCAGCTCGAGGGCGGCATCGACGGACGCCACGGCCCCCACGAGGGACCACTCCCCCGTGGAGGCCACGAGGCGGCCGACGACCGCCCGCACGTCGGGGTGGTCGTCGACGACGACCACCCCGACGGTGTCCGAGCCGGTACCGGTCACACCGCAGTCCAGTCCTCGTCGGTCTCCCAGACCTTCCCGAGGTTCGTGTCGATGATGTAGTACCGGTAGAGATCGCCTTCCCCGAAGCACCTGCCCGGGTCCGGATGCTGCACGAAGCTCTCGCCGCCCGTCCCTTCCTTGTTCAGGACGACCGTGAACCGGTTGTCGCAGCCGGCGTTGGTGTAGCGGATCGTGATCCGGTTCTCACCGGCGACCAGGAAGCCGTCCATCTGGTCCTTCGTGAGGCGCCCCGTGCCGTCGACCTTCCTCCCGATGATCGGGTTGTCGTCATCGACCCGGAGACGCTCGACATTGCCGATCGTGATCCTGATCCGGCCCTGCACGTCCCGCACCTGGATCGAGTAGCGAACCGGGTCCGCCGGTGTCCGGGTGCAGACGAGCTCCTGGATCTCGGCCGACTCACCGAGTTCGACCACGGCGCCGTCGAGGGTCCGGAGGCCGAAGGCGAGCGGTTCGGCGTTGGCGGTGTTGGTGGCGCCGAAGAACTGATCGAGGTCACCGGTGCGGATGGCGGCGAGGGCGAGATCCTGGTCGCCGCCGTAGGCGACCATCGAGATCGACGACTCGGCGAGCACCTTGCGCTCCTCGGCGCCCAGTTCGGCCTCGCCGCTGAGGCGACCCCGGGCGGCGTCGATGGCGACCTCGAGCTCCCGGGCGCTCTCCACCTCGGTGCTCGACATCGTGAAGACCATCATCCGGCCGTAGGTGACCCGGTCGACGAGCATCGGTGGGCGATCCGGCGAGATCACGCCCTGAGCGGTGAGGCGGTTCACGTCGTCGGTGGTGACGTCGATGTCGAAGTAGTCGCCCGGGTCGCGCACGTCGTCGGAGAGGGCGTCGATCGTGATGACCCGTTGGACCATACGAACCGAGATCGTGTGCCGGGTCGTCTGCTCCTCCTGCTGGTAGGCGGCGTCCATGCCCGCGTTCACCATGGGCGACCGGTAGCGCAGCGACAGGCCGAGCTCGAGGGCGTTGTGCTCGAACGAGTGGGTCTCGGTGCGGCGGTACTCGAGATCGGCACCGGCCAGGTCGACGCCACCGGCACCGAGCCGGGCATCCGCGTCGCGCTTGAGTTCGGCGACCGCCGAGGTGAGCGTGCCCGAGTCCGGGTCCTCGACGATCAGGACGGGGTTGGCGGAGGCCCGATCGGAGCGCAGGGTCATCGGCGCCCGCTCGAGGGGCAGGGCCCGGACGTCGCCGCTGTCGACGACGCTCCCGGCGATGATCGTGCCCGGCACGATCGGGTCGCCCGACAGACCGAAGGCCTGCAACTCCCGGAGCGTTCGGGTCACGGTGCCGAAGGCGCCGGGGTTGCATTCGACCACGGTCCGTGTGTCGTCCGATGCCGTCTCGGTCCACTCGTCCGAGAAGAGCGAGCGGCTGTCGACGTAGGCGACCGGCTGGTCGACGTATCGGGCATCCGCGGCCAGGAGAGCGGCCACGGCGGGGTCCTGGACGGCCTCGGTCGTGGTGGTCGTCTCGGGTGGGGCCGTGGTGGTCGTGACGGGCGCCTCGGCCGGCACCGTCGGGGCCGTGGTGGCCGGCGCCGCGGTCGTCGGTGCGGCGATCGGCTGAACGGCCGTCGGCGCCTCGGTGGGTGTGCCGATGCTCAGGCCGCAGGCACCGGCCGTGAGGCCGAGGCCGAGCAGCAGGGCGATCGGTGAGCGGGAGGGTCGGGCAGACATGGGGTGGGGTCCTTTCGGGAGTTCGGGAAGATCGGGCGTTCGTGGGTCGGGGTGCGCGGTCACCAGCCGGGGTCGTCGCCGACGAAGCCGAAGCGGCCGGGATCGAGGGCGCCGTAGGGCAGTCGCCCGGTCCCGGCGAGGGCCGCCCGACCGGCGAGCAGGACGATGAGCACGGCGACCGTGCCGAGCACCTCCATCGGCACGGCCGTGGCGACGACGGCTCCTCGGATCGGGTCGGCGATGCGGTCGGCCTGGCCGACTCCGACCGCGACCGCGCCGAGCCCGATCACCGCCCCGGCACAGCCGGCGACGGAGGCGCCGGGTCGGCCGACGAGGCGAGCACTGGCGAGATGGGCGAGGGCGGTGACCACGCCGGCACCGATGGTGACGGTCTCGAGCAGTGCGGCGGGCCCACCGTCGGCGGGTCGGCCCGGCATCACCTCGATGGCGAGCTCGACACCGGCGGCGGCCAGCAACGAGCGCAGGGAGGCCGGCACGTCGGCGTCGGTGATCGTGACGGGCTCGTGCCCGAGGCCGAGTCGATCGTCCACCTCGGCGGCGACGAGTCGGCGGACGACGGGCTGGGCGGCGACGGCCTCGGCGATGGCGTCGTCGACGAGCGGGGCGACGAGGGCGGTCACCTCGGGGAACTCGGCACCCGCTCGTGCCACAGCGGCCTCCCGCAGCTCGGCGACCACGGCGGGGTCGTCGAGCGCCCGGTCGATCGCCGTGGCCCGCTCGGCTCGGGCCGACTCGAGGCCGAACCGGAGGCCTCCGGCGACGGTGAGGACGAGCCAGCCGAGGGCCGTGACGGCGAGCAGGAGGCGGAAGGTGGTGGTCATGGCTCCACCTTCGAGCCGATCCCCAGAATCGGGGAGGGTGTGCACCGGTGTCTCGGTGGGGGTGCAGGCACCCCCACCGAGGGGAGTGACGCCTCGACGTCGTCCTGACGGGCACGCCCCGGAGCGCCTACGGTCGGCCCATGCCGTCGTCCTCGAAGCTCTTCGCCCTCCTCGCCGCACTGGCGCTGCTCGCTGCCGCCTGTTCGAGCGACGCCACCGAGGAGACGGCGGAGACCGAGACCACCGACGCACCCTCCGAGGAGGTCGTGGAGGAGGAACCCGAGACGACGACCACCACCGAGGCGGCCACCACCACCGAAGCCACCGAACCCGAGCCGGAGCCGGAGCCGGAGGGCTTCGAGGCGGTCACGGCGGCGGTCGACGCGTTCGTCACCGACCGGGGGCTGAACGGCGCCGCCCTCGTGATCGTCGAGCGAGGGACCGGCACGATCTACGAGGAGTACTTCGGTGAGTTCGGTCCCGACCGCATCTCCCTCATCGCCTCGTCGTCGAAGATGATCTCGTCCGGGGTGTTGTTGCACCTGCAGCAGGAGGGCCTGCTCGACATCGACGCCCCGGTCGCCGACCAGGTCGACTGGGCCGTCGGCAACCCCGACATCACCCCGGCGATGCTCGTCTCGAACAGCTCCGGATTCGTCGGCCTCGGGCCGGACATCGGCTACGTCCCGTACTTCTGCCAGTGGAGCCCGGCGACCGACCTGCAGGCGTGTGCGACCACGGTGTTCACCACGGCCGACGACGACGCCGACCAGATCCCGCCCGACACCGAGTTCCGCTACGGCGGTGCCCAGTGGCAGGTGGCCGGTGCGGTCGCGGAGTCGGTCTCGGGCAAGACCTGGGACGAGCTCATCGAGGAGATCTACGTCGAACCGTGTGGCGTGCACTCACTCGGCTACATCAACCTCGCCGTCGTGTTCACCGGTGACCCGGGCTATCCCACCGTCTTCGGCGGCGGCCCGGAAGCGGCGCTGCCGTCGGACAACCCCACGATCGAAGGCGGCGCCCACATCACCGCGGCCGACTACGCCACCCTGCTCCAGATGCACCTCGACGGCGGCGTGTGTGGCGACAACGAGATCTTCTCCCAGGACTCACTCGACATCATGCACACCGACCGGGTGGCCGCCGCCTACGACGGCGACGCCGGCGATGCGGACACCGGGTACGGCCTCGGCTGGTGGGTCGACCGGGACACCGGCCGCATCAGCGACGGTGGAGCGTGGGGCACGGTGCCGTGGATGGACCTCGACGACGGCTACGCCGCCTACCTCGTGATCGAAGACGAGTCCGACACCGGCCAGGAACTCAAGCGCTCCATCGAGGAACTGGTGCACGACGCCGTGCTCGGCGCCTGAGCGCCCTCAACGGGAGAAGGCGAGCTCGGCGCCGGCCCGGGGCCACGGGATCGACACGAGCTGCCCGGTTCCCGACAGGGTGATGAACGCGGTGGTGCCGTCGGCGCCACCGAAACAGATGTTGGTGGTGAGCGGATCGGGCATGGCCACGTGGTCGAGGGCACCGTCGGGGCTCACCACGGTGATGCCGCCGTTGCGGATCGTGGCGACACACACGTTGCCGTCGGCATCGACGGCGAGCGAGTCGAACAGCGGTCCGCCGGCCGGGTCGGCGAGCAGCTCGCCGCGATGCGACGGACCGAAGTAGCCGGCGATCGAACCCGGACCCTCGAGATCCCAGCGATAGAGCCGGCCCTCGTGGGTCTCGGCCACGTAGACGACGTCGCCGTCCGGCGACAGCCCGACGCCGTTCGGCGCCAGCATCGGATGCACCATCTCGGTGATCGAGGAGCCATCGGCGGCGGCGTAGTAGAGGCCACCTCGATCCCGATCCCGGGGACGGTTCTTGCCATGGTCGGTGAACCAGAAGCCGCCGCTGGTGTCGAAGACGAGGTCGTTCGGGCCTCGCAACCCGTGCCCGTCGACCGCCTCGTAGAGCGTGGAGACCTCACCCGTGTCGGGATCGATGCGCTGGATGGATCCGCCGGTGTAGTCGGCCGGTTGATCCCCCGGCAGGGTCAGCCCGTTCACCTCGTGCCACTCGAACCCGCCGTTGTTGCACACGTAGACGGCGCCGTCGGGCCCGACGGCAGCGCCGTTCGGCCCACCGCCGCATTCGGCGACGACGTCGACCGAACCGTCGGCGTCGACGCGGGTGAGGGTGCCCCGCTTGATCTCGACGAGCCAGACCGACCCGTCCGACATCCAGATCGGGCCCTCGGGGAACTCGAGGCCGGTGGCGAGCACGGTGGGGCTGGGGGCGTCGGTCATGGCTCAACACAACCCGAGCGGACCGGCGCCCGCAAGTGCGCCGACGAACGACGAAGATCTCCTTGACCCTCGACCAGGTGGAGGCCCCAGGGTGACGGGCATGGACACGGCAATGACGATCGGCGCCTTCGCCCGGCGCACGGGCCTGTCGGTGACGGCACTGCGCTTCTACGACCGACGGGGCCTGCTGCGACCGGCCGGCGTCGACCCGACCAGTGGCTATCGCCGCTACGGGGTCGATCAGATCAGCCGGGCGGAGCTGCTCCGGGAGCTCCGCCTGCTCGAGATGGGACTCGCCGAGGTCGCCCGGGCACTCGAGGCCGGCCCCGACGAACGCCGGGCGCTCGTCGCGGCACATGTCGACCGGCTCGAGATCCGGACGGCCCGTGTCCGCCATCGGGCGCACTCGCTGCGCAATCTCGACACCAAGGACACGACCATGTACGACACGACGATCGACCTCCGGGTCGACGAACTCCGACGCGCGATCCGGCAGGTGCTTCCTGCAGCGGGCACCGATCCACGAGCGCCCCATCTGATGACCGTGCTCCTCACGAGCACCGACGGTGGGCTCCGGCTCGTCGCGACCGATCGACACCGTCTGGCCGTGCGCGATCTCGCCGTGGCAGGCGACACCGGCGCGGTGGTCGGTGTCGTCCCGTCGGCCGCACTCGCCGAGTGGCTCGATGATCTGGCCGCGGACGACACGGCCACGCTGACACGTGACGGCGACGAACTCGTGGCGACGGCCGGCGCCCGCCGTGCCGGGATCCCGATCGTGCCGGTCGACTTCCCCGATCACCGACCACTGCTGGAACCGGCGGCCGGCGCCGACGAGCTGGTCGTGGCGCGCGACACCCTGCTCTCGGCGTTGCGTTCCGGCGGGCAGGGTCCGATCACGCTCGTCGGCGGAGCCGACGAGCTCGGGCTCGAGTCCGCCGACCGCGTCCAGCATGTCGCCGCCAGTGGCCGGGGACCGAACGAGCGGACGGTGCTCGATCTCGGTTACCTGACGGACGCCGTCGCAGCAACGGTCGGTGCCGAGATCGTCATCGAGACGACCGGGCCCCTCGATCCCGTGGTCTTCCGGTCCGCCGACGACGGCACGTTCGTGTCGCTCGTCATGCCGATCGCCACCTGAACGGCGGCGAGCCCGTCGGTCGTCAGACCAGGCTCGAGCTCCCAGCGCCGGGCCCCCGGCGGGGCAGTCGCACCCGCACGGTCGTCCCGGTCCCCTCCCCCGCGGAATCGGCGGTGATCGTGCCGCCATGGGCCGTCACGAGCGCCCGGGCGATCGTCAGACCCACGCCGGTCCCGTCCGACTGGGTCGGATCGGCCCGGACGAAGCGATCGAAGATCTCCTCGGTCCGGGTCGGGTCGATGCCCCGGCCGGTGTCGACGACTTCCACCTCGACCGACGCACCATCGCCCGGGCCGAGCGTGACCCCGATCGAGCCGGCGTCGGTGTACCGGATGGCGTTGCCGATGACATTGGTGGCGACCTGGACGAGCCGGTCGTGGTCACCGTCGATGATCGGATCATCGAGCGCCGTCGAGAACGACAGTGCGAGCCCCTTCGCCTCGGCCTGCACGGCGAGGCGATCGACGACGCCGCCGACCACGTCGGCGAGGTCGGTGCGGCCGAGCACGAGCCGCAGCCCGTCGGAGGTGCGTGACAGCTCGGACAGATCGCCGGCGACGCGTCGGAGGCGGGCGGCCTCGCGGGCGATGCCGGCGAACACCTCGTCGGACGGTTCGAGGACGCCGTCGAGCAGGGCTTCCATCGATCCCTCGATGGAGGTCAGCGGCGTGCGGAGTTCGTGGGCGACCTCACCGATGAGCTCGAGCCGCCGCTTCTCCGTGGCGTCGAGCGTCTCGGCGAGTTCGTTCACGTCGGCGGCGAGCTGGGCGGTCTCCGCCGACGAATCGTCCTGCACCCGGACCGTGTAGTCACCACCGGCGAGGCGACGGGTGGCGACGCCGAGGGTCTCGAGGGGTTCGGCCAGCCGTCGGGCGAGGCGGCGGGACACGAACGATGCGGCGACCACGGCCGACCCGACGATGGCGAGCAGGGGCAGGGGCCCACCATCGGGTTCGCCGCCCTTGCCACCACGACCGAGATCCAGCACGTCGAGGGCGACGAGCACGCCTCCGATGAGCACCACACCCACGACCAGCGTGCCCACCGCCACCACCATCACGAGCAGGTGCGAGCGGACGAAGATCGACCGGAGCTGGCGGGGCGGGGTCACGACGCCCGCCTCGGCTCGGGGAGGAAGCGGTAGCCGACGCCCCGCACGGTCCCGACCACACGGGCGTCGGCGGCGCCTTCACCGAGGGCCTTGCGCAGGTTGCCGACGTGCACGTCGACGATGCGCTCCTCGCCGAAGAAGTCCCGACCCCAGACCCGTTCGATGAGCTGGTGGCGGGCGAACACCCGCCCCGGGCTCGAGGCCAGCACACCGAGCAGCTCGAACTGGAGGGCGGTGAGCTCCACGGGGGCACCGTCGAGGTGGACCTCGTGGCGATCGATGTCGATCTCGAGGGTCCCGGCATCGGCGAGATCGAACCGCTGAGCGGGGGCCACCGGCGGCGGCGCCAGCGGATCGTCGGTCTCGCCGGGTGGGCGACGGCGACGCAGCACGGCCTTCACCCGGGCCACGAACTCGCGGGGCGAGAACGGCTTCGTCACGTAGTCGTCGGCGCCGACAGACAGCCCGATCACCCGATCGGTCTCCTCGGCGGCCGCGGTCAGCATGATCACGTAGCAGTCGGATCGGCGCCGGATCTCACGGAGCGCCTCGATGCCGTCCATCCGGGGCATCCGCACGTCGAGCACGGCGAGGTCGATGGGTGGTTCCCGGTCGAAACGCTCGACCGCGGCCCGCCCGTCGGCCGCCTCCTCGACGACGTACCCCTCTTCTCGCAGGTAGCCGGTGACGAGCCCGCGGATCGGGTCCTCGTCGTCCACCACCAGGATGCGTGCCGTCATCGTCGTGCCTCCTCGGGGCGCGGGCCGGGCCCCGACGAGCATCGTCGGGGCCCGGTGGGGGGTGGGGGATCGTCAGGCCGTCGGACGGTCGTCATCGTCGTCGGGCGCATCTCCGTCGGCCCAGACGGGGTCGGGCTCGACGGCCTCGGCCCGGATCACCTCGTCCGGCGGTTCCGGGGCGACGGTCGCCGTCGGCGGGGTCGCCGAGACGGGTTCGACCGGCGGTGCGGGCGGGGCGGGCACGGTGCCGACCGGATCGCCCTGCAGCACGCTGCGCCGCTGGCGGAACTCGGCTTCACCGATCTCGCCCCGGGCGAAGCGCTCCTGGAGGAGCGTCATCGCAGACGACGACGGCGGCGTCATGGGCGGGGTGTCGGGCCCGTTGCCGTGGCGTCCGGCGAAGCCGGGTCCGTCACCACCGTTGGCGGCGAACCACGCCCGCTTGCGACGTCGGACGAGGAACACCCCGCCGATGATCATGAGCAGGAGCAGCGGGAAGAAGAAGCGCGGTCCGCCGTCGTGTCCGTGGCGGACGCCCTCCGAGAGTGCGGTGGCGAGGGTCATCGGGTCGTCGTTTCGTTGGTGGGGTGGTTGGTCATGACGACAGTGAAACGTCGCCACCCCACGCGGTTCCCCAACGCGAGATCAAGCGTTGATCAAGACGGCCGACCCTCGACGGCCCGGGGTCACCCGATGATCAGCTCCACTCGAACGCGACGATCCGATCCCGCTCGACGACGAAGCTGATCCGCCCCGGATCGACCGTGTCGTCGTCGGACATCGACTCGCCGTCGACGGACAGCAGGCGCCACTCGACGCCGTTCACGAGCGCCCACTCGACACCGTCCTCGACGGCCATGCCGACCAGCGCCGGGGTGTCGTCGGCGGCGGGCAACACGTCGACGGCGCCGATCGACTCGATCGGGTCGGCGGCGGCCGGGGTCGCGGCCGCCTCGACGTCGTTGCGTTCGGGTTCGGCGGCCGGCTCGCGGAGCTCCGCGGTCGAGATCACCCGACCGTCGAGCGCGCCCTCGAGGGCGACCTCCGTCGTGTAGGGGTACACCCCGAGTTCGCAGTCGGCGGCGCTCACTCCGGCGCGCAGGCCGGTGCGGACCTCGACGACGACGTCGAGGTCGGACTCACGGACGTCGGTGGTGACACCGAAGCAGTGATGCGACTCCATCTCGAAGGTCACGAGCAGCCGGGTCTCGTCGCCGTCCACCGTGTCGACGGCGAGCACATCCACCGGACGCAGTCCGGTCAGGTCGGCCTCACTCGTGAGCAGGCGGTTGAAGTCCTCGGCATCCGGCGTCGGCGTGGTGTCGACCTCGGCGACGCTGTCGTCGGCCGCGGCTTCGATGGCCGCCGTGTCGTCACCCATCGGCAGGCTCGCCGGCGCACCGGCATCGTCACCCCCGGCGGAGGTGCACGCACCGGCCAGCAGCGCCAGGCCGAGCGCCAGTGGCACGGCCCGCTGCGGGGCCCGGTCGTTCGTCATCTCGGTGTGGTTCCGCATCGTGCTCAGCTCCCCACCACGACGGGCGTACACGTCGTGGGTTCGGATCGGTCGTTGCCCACCTTCACCTCGACCTCGTACTCGAAGCTCGCATCGCGGAGGAGGTCGTCGAAGGTCGTACCGCTCACACGGCCCCGCCAGAAGCGGTTGCCGCCGTCGACGGTCCGGTAGATCACGTACTCGGCGCCCGGCTCGGCGACGGCCGGCCAGGAGACCTGCACGCCGTTCGGCGCGTCGACCACCTGCACGGTGCACTGGGCGACCGGGGTGATCGGGTCGACCGGTTCGACGTCGACGCCGCACTCGGTCCGGTCGCTGCGGACCAGGTCGGCGCTGCGGGAGGCCACGTGGTACACGAGCTCGGCGTTGCGGTTGCTGTCGATGAAGGTCGTGTCGGCGGTCCGGCCACGCCAGAACTGGGGGCCGCCGTCGGCGGACCGGTAGATGATGTAGTCGGCGGCGCCGTCGGCGGCCGGCCAGGTGACCGTCACGGTGTCACCGTCGATGACGGCGAGGCACGTGGCGGGTGCGTCGGGGGCCGCGGGCGGCGGCTCGACCACGATCTCGGTCGTGCAGTCGGTCGGGGCGCTCTGGAGGCCCTCCGGCGAGCGACTGGTGACGGTGTAGGCGAGGTCGCCGTCCCGGCCGACGTCGATGAAGGTGGTGTCGGTGGTGACACCACGCCACCACATCGTGCCGCCGTTCACGGAGCGTCGGATCACGTAGTCCTGTGCGGTCGGGTCGGCGTCCCAGGTCACGGTGACGGTGTCACCCGAGACGGTGGCGAGACAGGTCGCGGGCCCGTCGGGCGGCACGGGGCCACCGCCGCCGGGCTCGCAGAGACGCACGAGGTCACGTCCGGGGGCCTGGTTGCCGGGGGGACCGACGGCGTTGATGCCACCGGCGATCCAGACGCAGCCGTCGGAGGCGACGAGGGCACCCCAACCGCCGACGTCGCCGGCCATGTAGGGGTCGAAGGCCATGTCGCGGGCGCCGGTCTGGGCGTCGTAGGCGATGGTCGAGCTCACGAGACCGGTGTGCACGCCACCGGAGTTGGCGAGGTTCGAGCTGTAGGTGGGCGTGGGCACACCCGAGCTGTGCGAACCCCAGCAGTGGCACGAGGCGTAGAGCGTGTCGCCGTGGAGCTCGATGTCCTGGTAGTCGCCGCCACGCCGGATGTTGCTGGCCTGGTAGCGGCTGTCGTAGGAGGTCGTGTGACCGGCGAGCTGCGCGAAGGCGTTGTTCTCGTCGTAGAGGTAGGCGCCGTGCTGCTCGCCGACGGCCATCACGGTGCCGAACGGCGTGGCCTGCACGTCGTACATGACGCCACAACACGGGTAGTTCATGACGAAGCCGTCCCAGACCGTCTGGTTCGGGTTCACCGAGTCGATGCCGATCACGTCGGTGCCGTCGAAGCGCCCGGCGAGGTAGACGGTGTTCTGGGTGTAGCTGGCACTGACGCCCCAGACCGTGCCGCCGAAGCTCGGCGGGATCCAGGTCCAGTCGATGTCGCCGGTGGTGGGGTCGAGCCGGATCACGTTGGTGACGGCGGTGGGGTTCTGGTTGTCGGAGGCGGTCGTGAAGGTTCCGGCGACGTAGAGCCAGCCATCGGGGCCCATGCTCATGTCACGCACGACGGAGGTGCCGCCGAAGATCCGGGTGTCCCAGCCCGGCCAGAGATCGCCGGTGGCCGGATCGATCTTTGCGAACGCACCGATCGTCTGACCGTTCCACTCGTCCATCTCGCCACCGACGAAGAGGGCACCGTCGGGGCTCGGCTCGAGCGACAGCACCGGGCCGCCGAGGTCGGGGGTGATGTCGGACAACCAGGTGCCCGAGCTCACCGAGAACGCGGCGAGGAACGGCTGACGCTCGGTCGAGGCACCGTTGGTGACGTCGAGGAACTTGCCGCCGGCGAAGACCTTGCCGCCGGCCTCCTCGACGGCCCAGCCGAGGGCGTCGAAGTTGGCGACCACACGGGAGGGGCCTTCGGTGGCGAGGCCCCAGTTGGAGCGCTGGACGTCGTCGACCGGGACCGCCGGCGCGGGTGCGGCGGCGGAGGGGACGGCGGTGAGGGTGCCCGCCAACCCGGCCAGGAGGCAGGTGGCGGCGAGGACGGATCGTCGGATGGATCGCAACGGGGGCTCCGATACGGAAGACGCGGTATCACGTTCCCGTCGTCGTCCGTGGGCGATTCATGAGCCCTCGGGCGATGTTCCCCGCGGGTCAGCCCAGCTCGACGAGGCCCTTCGGTGTGTCGATCACGGCCCGCAGGGCCGCCTCGGATCCGGCCTCGGCGCGCACACCCCGCTCGGTTGCGGCGGCGATCACGGCGGGATCGGGATGGGTCGCCGAGAGCTCCACCAGCGAGAGCGGGTGGTCGAGCGACGACGCGGGATGCGGCGTGTCGACGCCCCACTCGATCGAGAACGGCACCACACCGGCCTGCGCGGGGTCGGCCGGGACGGAGAGCCGCCACTCGAGCAGCACACCGTCGGGCCGACGTCGGGACATCGCCATGGGGCGGCCGCCGTCGAGGCCGAGCTCGGCCACCCGGGCGACCGCGGCATCGAGATCGTCGACGGCCACGGCACTGGTCGCGACGACGATCTCGTCGGGACCGAGGCCGTCGATGCCGAAAGGCCGCGGTGCGGCCGGGTCGGGCTGGTCGGGATCGGCGGCCACGAGCTCGATGTAGGAGGTGGGGCCGAGGCCGACCAGCTCGTTACGCGTCCCGAGACCGACGTGGGCGCCGCCCGGTGTCGGCACGACCCCGGTGCGGTCGGTGAACCAGGCGACGAGATCGGCGAGATCGTGGGCGGCGACGACGAGGTGGTCGAATCGCATCAGGCGCCGTCCGTGGTGACGACGACCTCGGCGACGGCCGACTCGTCGTCGTCGCTGACCTCGCCGACGTAGGTGACGATCAGGAAGGCCACGAACGCCGCGAGGAAGAGTCCACCCTCGATCCGGGAGAAGCGACGGCGGGTGACCATGGCGAACATCGCCGCGACCGCGACACCCACCATGAAGAGGTTCTCGGTCCGGGCGAGCGATGCATCCTCGATCGCACCGTTGCCGAGGACCGCCACGACGCCGCCGACGGCGAAGGAGTTGAACAGGTTCGAGCCGAGGAGGTTGCCGATGATGAGGTCGTCCTCGCCCTTGCGGGCCGCGACCACCGCCGTCACCAGCTCGGGCAGCGACGTGCCGACGGCGACGAGCGTGATCCCGATGAAGCCACCGGACACGCCGAGTTCCTCGGCGACGGTGGTGGCGCCGTAGACCAGGAGCCAGGCACCGGCGACGGTGCCGACCAGTCCGACCACGGTCCGGATCGAGGCCGACGTGACCGATTCGTCGTCGGTGAACTCCTCGATGTCGTGGGCATAGGCATCGGTCGACTCGGACCGGCCGGCCTGGATGATCACGGTGAGCGACACGGCGAGCGCGATGAGCAGCAGCACGCCCTCCCACCAGTCGAGGACACCACCGGCGAGCACCAGTGCGAAGGCCAACACCGACAAGGTCGACAGCGGCGCCTCTCGCCGCAACACCCCGGTGTTGATGCCGAGCGGCAACAGCAGTGCCGCGGAGCCCAGGATCAGCGTGAGGTTCGCGATGTTCGACCCGATGATGTTGCCGACGCCGACGTCCGCGTCACCCCCGACGGCGGAGATACCCGACACCAGCAACTCGGGGGCCGAGGTGCCGAAGCCGACGATCACCGCGCCGACGACGACCGGCGAGATCTTCAGGGCCGCGGCGACGGCGGCGGCACCCTCCACGAACTCGTCGGCCGCCTTCGAGAGAAGAGCGATTCCGATGACGGCGGCGACGAAGGCGAGGAGCATCGTCGGATGACCCTATTGGCGTCGGAGGCTCGACGGGGGACCGTCGGCCGACGTCACGACTCCGGCCACCGATAGCCGGGGGGTGGAGCGAGGGCGGGGTCGTCGCCCCCGACGAGGAACTCGTCGTCGTCGTCGAACCCGTCACCGTCGTCGCCGGCCAGGAAGGCGTCCCCGTCGAGATCGTCGGCGAGATCGACCTCACCGTCGACCAGATCGACGACCGGCCCCTTCGGATCGGCGTGGTCCCGCTCGTAGGGCGAGGCCTCCATCGGCACGTCGGGCGCGACCATCTCGGCGAGGGTCGGCCGGCGACGCTTGGGCTCGGCCATCGAGGGCTGCGCGGCGGCCGCGACGGGCGCCGGAGCCGGCACGGGTGCCGGTGCCGGCACGGGCTCGGCTGCCACGGCGGGCGCCTCGGTGGCCGGGGCGGCCGCCTGCATCTGCGCGGGCCAGCGGCCGGCGTCGAGATCGTCGGGGGTCATCAGCACGTCGCGGGCCTTGGACCCGATCGACGGACCGACCACACCGCGCTCCTCGAGCAGATCCATGAGGCGGCCCGCACGGGCGAACCCGACGCGGAGCTTGCGCTGGAGCATCGAGGTCGAACCGAGCTGCGAACGCACGATCAGTTCGATCGCCTGCATCATCAGCTCGTCGTCGTCCTCGTCGCCGGTGCTGCCACCGGGGATGATCGCACCGCCGGCCGCGGGCTCGTCGCCCTGCACCCGGGTGTCGAACACGACGTCGGGAGCCTGGGTGCGCCAGTGGCTGGCGATGGCCCGGACTTCCTCCTCGGTCACCCACGCACCCTGGAATCGGGCGGGGCTCGAGGTCGAGGGGTCGAGGAACAGACCGTCGCCCCGGCCGACGAGACGCTCCGCACCCTGCTGGTCGAGGATGACCCGGGAGTCGGTGAGGCTCGACACGGCGAACGCGAGACGGGCCGGCACGTTGGCCTTGATGAGGCCGGTGATCACGTTCGTCGACGGGCGCTGCGTGGCGATCACGAGGTGGATGCCGACGGCCCGTGCCTTCTGGGCGATGCGACAGATCGACTCCTCGACGTCTCGGGCGGCGACCATCATGAGGTCGGCCAACTCGTCGAGCACGATGAGGATGAACGGCATCTTCTGGTACTCGACGGGTTCGCCGTCGGGACCGGTCTGGCCGAGCTTCGGCTGGAGATCGCCACTGACGACGGCGTCGTTGTAGCCACCGATGTCGCGGACCCCGGCCTCGACGAGCAGCTCGTAGCGACGCTCCATCTCCCGCACGGCCCAGGCGAGGGCGTTGGCGGCCTTCTTCGGGTCGGTGACGACCTCGGAGAGCAGGTGGGGCAGGCGCTCGTACTGGCTGAGCTCGACCCGCTTGGGGTCGACGAGGATCATGCGGACCTCGTCGGGGGTGGCCCGCATCAGGATCGAGGTGAGCATCGTGTTGATGCACGACGACTTGCCCGAGCCGGTCTGGCCGGCGACGAGGAGGTGCGGCATCTTCGACAGGTCGGCCATGACCGTCTTGCCGGTGATGTCGCGGCCGAGCACCACGTCGAGCGGGTCGGTGGCCGCTGCGGCCTCCTCGGAGAAGAGGAGGTCGCCGACGGTGACGATCTGGCGGCGGGCGTTGGGCACCTCGACGCCGATGGCCTGCTTGCCGGGGATCGGGGCGAGGATGCGCACGTCGGGGGTGGCCATCGCGTACGCGATGTCCTTGTGCAGCGAGGTGACCCGGTTGACCTTCACCCCGGGGCCGAGCTCGAGCTCGAAGCGGGAGACGGTCGGGCCGACGACCACACCGATGAGGCGGGTCTCGACACCGTGCTCGGCGAGGGCGTGCTCCAAGCGGCGACCGGTGGCCTCGACCGACGCACGGTCGACGTCCTGGGCCGAGGAGCGATCGAGCACCTCGAGCGGCGGCAGCGTCCAGGCGCCGCCGGCGGGCTGCGGGCGAGCCAACTCGAGGTCGCCGACGGTGGCGACCGAGGGCACCTCGATGAGTGGAGCGACCGTGGCCGGGCGTGAGGGCCCGTGGGGGTCGTCGACGAGATCGCCGTCGTCCGCGTGGTCGAACAGGGTCGGACCGTCGACGAGATCGACGTCGTCGGAGGCGACCGGTGCGCTCGGCT
The DNA here is from genome assembly GCA_020630195.1 of Acidimicrobiales bacterium. GTDB lineage: Bacteria > Actinomycetota > Acidimicrobiia > Acidimicrobiales > SZUA-35 > JAHDBV01. Next base: position 13,664 of record JAHDBV010000005.1, on the reverse strand, counting down.
GGCGGAGGTCGATGTACTGCTCGGGTTCGGCCTCGTCGAACACCGAGACCCGATCGTGGTCGTGGTCGGGGCCGTCGATGGTGGTGAGATCCTCGAGGATGCCGCCCTTGGGCGTGCGGGGTGCCGCGGGCACGGGGCCGCGCTGGCCCTCGAGCACGTCGTCGAACCAGTCACGGAGACGGTCCCAGGCGCCGAGGGTCCGCTCGGCCACACCGTCGGCGAGCGGGCTCGTCGAGAACTGGGTCAGCATCACGATCGAGCCGAGGAGCAGGAAGACGGCGGCGAGGATCGCTCCCGGGTACGACAACGCCCGCTCGGCGGTCCCGCCGAGGGCGACACCGACCACACCGCCGGCGCCCGAGAGCATCTCGACCGACGAGGTGTAGACGGGGCGCGACGAGAACAGGTCGAGCATCATCATGAACGAGATGCCGAGTCCGGCGAGAGCGAGCTGTTCACCGCGGGTGCGACCGGAGCGCTTGCGCTTCGGCGGCGGGGTCCGCAGGAGGTGGAAGCCCGCACCCAGGCAGGCGATCGGGACGAGAAGGCGGGCGCGGCCCACCAGCAGGCCCGACGCGTCCGCGAGGAAGCGACCGAGGAAGCCGGTGGAGGACGTGTAGAGCGTCAGGCCGAGGATGAGCCCACAGAAGACGAGGGCGAGGCCCCGCACCTGTCGTTGCCGACGGGCGCGCAGGGCTTTCCCGCTGGTGCGGGTTCTGGGTCGACCGCCCGCAGCCCCTCGACCCGAACCGGAGGTTCGAGTTGTCGTAGCCACAGTGCGCTCAGCGTACATCCGCCCGAGCACGCGATGTGGTCAATCCACCACCCTCCGACGCTACGTGGCGATCGGCGGGCAGAAGCTCACTCTGCGTCGATGAGCCGGGTCAGTCGTCGCCGTCGTCCGCGGCGCCGAGCACCACCGGCACGATCATCGGGCGCATCCGGGTCTCCCGGTTGACGAGACGACCCATCGGACGGCGGATGGCCTTCTCGAGCTTGGCCCGGGAGCGCACACCGTCGGCGAGGGCGTTCTCGGCGGCCTTGCGGACCTCGGCCGAGATGGCCTTGGCCAACTGCTCACCCTCGTCGCCCTTGACCCAGCCTCGGCTGATGACCTCGGGTTCGGCGGCGAGCCGCAACGACGAACCGTCACGCTCGAGGGTCACCACGGCGGAGACGAAGCCCTCCTTGCCGAGGATCCGTCGGTCGTGCAGCGCCGACTCGTCGAGTTCGCCGACGGTGCCCTGGACGTAGATGTACTCCGAGGACACGGATCCACCACGGCGGATGCCCTGGTCGGTCAGCACGATGGAGTCGCCGTCCTGGCAGAGCACGATCCGCTCGGCGGGTGTGCCCATGCGCTCGCCGATCTTGGCGTGCTCGACCATGTGCAGGTACTCGCCGTGCACGGGCACGAACCACTCGGGCTGCACGATCGAGTGCAGCACCTTCAGCTCCTCGGCCTTGGCGTGACCGGTGGCGTGCACCCGGGCCATGCCGGAGTGAATCACCTCGGCGCCACGGCGGACGAGGCCGGTGATGACGGCGTTGACCGCACCCTCGTTCCCGGGAATCGGGTGCGACGACAGAATGATGCAGTCGCCGTCCTCGATCGAGAGGAACCGGTTCTCCCCCGCCGCCATGAGGGCGAGGGCCGCCATGGGTTCACCCTGCGATCCGGTGGAGATCACACAGAGCTTGGTGGGGTCGAGATCCTCGACGTCGTCGATCGCCCGCAGCTTGGCGTCGGGGATGTGGAGCAGACCCATCTCCCGGGCCATGGCCACGTTCCGGTTCATCGACCGACCGAGCGTGGCGATCGTGCGGCCCGAGGCGATCGCCGCGTCGGCGACCTGCTGGACCCGGTGGATGTGGCTGGCGAAGCAGGCGACGATGATCCGGTGCCCGTCGCGGGCCCGGAACAGGTCCTCGAGGTTCGCGCCGATCGAGGTCTCCGAGTCGGAGAAGCCCGGGGCCGTCGCGTTGGTCGAGTCGGCGAGCAGGAGACGGACGCCGTCGTCCTTGGCGAGGTGACCGATGCCGGCGAGGTCGGTGAGGCGCCGGTCGACCGGGGTCATGTCGAGCTTGAAGTCACCCGAGTGCAGGATCACACCCTGCGGGGTGTGGAACGCGGTGGCGAAGCCGTTCGGCACCGAGTGGGTGACGGGGAAGAACTCCAGATCGAACGGACCCACCTGGATGCGTTCGTTGTCCTCGACCTCGATGAACTCGGCGTTGCGGCCGGCGTTGTGCTCGTCGATGCGGTGCTTCGCCAACCCGAGGGTGAGCGCCGAGCCGATGACCTTGCAGGGAACATCCGCGAGCAGGTAGCCGAGGGCACCGATGTGATCCTCGTGGCCGTGGGTGGCGACCACACCCTCCACCCGGTCGGCGTTCTCACGGAGCCAGGTGAAGTCGGGCAGCACCACGTCGATGCCGGCCATGTCGTCGTCGGGGAACATGAGCCCGCAGTCGATGAGCATGATCCGGCCGTCGATCTCGATGCCGGCGCAGTTGCGGCCGATCTCACCGAGACCGCCGAAGAACATGACCCTGACGTCGTCGGCCATCAGAGATCCCGTCCCAGGCCGGTGAGGACGGCCCGGGCGGCGTCGACCAGGCCGTCGGGTGCGGGGCCCATGGGCGGCCGCAGGATCCCGGTGTCGACGCCGAGCAACGGCATGAGGGTCTTGGTGGGGACCGGGTTCGGCGCGAGGTCGCCGGTCTCGTAGTTCCAGGAGGGCACGAGGGCGGCGTTCTTGCACGCCGCCTCACCGACCCGTCCGTCGAAGAACGCGTCCATCATCTCGCCGATCTCCTTGGCGGCCCAGTGGGTGGCCACACCGATGATGCCGACCGCACCGACGGCCAGCAGCGACAGGGTGAGCGAATCGTCGCCCGAGTAGATCTCGGTGCCGGTCGGGGCCTCGGCCAGCAGGGCGGCGGTGCCGTCGGGTGACCCGGCGGCGTCCTTGACGCCGACGACGTTGTCGATCGCCAGCAGCTCGAGGAGGGTGTCGTGGCTGATCTTGCGGCCGGTCCGGACGGGGATGTCGTACAGCAGGACCGGCAGGTCGGTCGCCTCGGCGACGGCACGGAAGTGGTGGGCGATGCCGGCCTGGGACGGACGGTTGTAATACGGCGTGACGCTGAGCACGCCGTCGGCGCCCGCCGCGGTGACCCGCTCGGTCAGTTCCACGGCGGCTCGTGTGTCGTTCGAGCCGGCCCCGGCGATCACCTGGTGATCGGGCAGAGCCGCACGGATCGCGGTGACGAGTTCGATCTGCTCGTCGTGGGTCAGCGTCGCCGACTCGCCGGTGGTTCCGGCCACGACGACGCCGTCGTTGCCGTTGTCGACGAGCCATCGGGCCAGGCCGACGGCGGCGTCGAGATCCATTCGACCCGCCTCGTCGAACGGGGTGACCATGGCGGTGAGGACCCGCCCGAATCGTGGTGCCATGAGGTTCGTCTCTCCGTCCCCGCCGACGGGGCTCAGTGGGCTTCTTCCGAGGCCCGGTCGATGCCGAGCGTGGCGAGCAGATCTTCGTGCAGCTCGAACCACACGGTGTGGTAGCTCTCGATCAGGGGCTTCGCGAACCACTCGTTCTCACCGGCACGGACCCGGTCGAGTGCGACGGTGAAGCGGGGCCCGTAGACGGCGAATCGATCGAACTCGGCGGCGAGTTCGGCGGCGATCGGCTGCACGGCGACGTCGAGCTGCTCGAGCGACCCGATGACCTCGGCGTCGTAGGCGGCATCGGCGTGGTCGTTGATCACCTGCTCACCGTCGACCTCCTTCACCTGCCAGCGGGTGCAGGTGGCGAGCATCGTCTGGTTCTCGGCCAGGAAGCGGCGGTAGCAACCGTCGACGACGTCCCGGAGTCCGGCGGCATCGAGCTCGGCGGCGAGGCGACGCTCGTTCTCGACCCGGCCGTCCGCGGTGAGCTGCCAGCCCGAGATCCGACCGTCGCGGTAGCGGGTGAAACCCGACTCCTGGGCCGAGTCGAGCTCGGCCTGGACCGCCGCGGTGTCGAGACCGAAGAACTCGGCGACCACCTCGGCACCGACCATGCTCTTGAGGCGCAGTCCGTGCAGGGCGAGGGTCGACAATTCCGATGCTCGGGCCATGGCGCGCACCCTACCAGTGCGGCTCTCGCGCTCAGAGATCCGTTTTCGCCTCGTCGACGGCCGACCCGTCGGCGACCTCGGCGGCGGCGGTCCGGGCCTCCTCACGGGCCCGCCGCCGCAGGATGGCGCCGTAGAACAGCGCCGTCAGCGCGGCGAAGGTCGCCCATTGCACGGCGTAGGAACGGTGCGGGCCCTCGTCGGTCGAGGGCAGCGGCACCGGGGTCGGGCCGGTCACCGCGCCGTCGACGTCGGCCCGTTGGATCCACACCTCGTCGACGAGGGGCAACCCGTCGTCGGTACGGGCGTCGACGGCGGCGGCGCTGAGTCGGGGCAGCCGGAACGACTCGCCGTCGTCGTTCACGCCGAAGAGACTCTTCTCCTCGTCGGGACGGATCCAACCCCGGAGCGTCACGGTGTCGTCGGTGAGCACGGGCGCCTCCTCGTCCGCGGCGAGGTATCCGGTGTTGACCACCACGGCGTCACCCTCGTCGAGGAGGAATCGCACCACGACCCACTCCACCGGCAGGCCCCCGGCCGATCGGTTCACGACCCGGACGAGCTCCGACTCGACGAACACGCCGGTGAGTTCGACCGGCGTGAACTCGAGCTGATCGCCGGGGCTGGCCGCCGTGGCCGCGAGGAAGGCCGCATTGTCGAGCGGCATGTCGTCGAGACGTTCGGCCACCACGGCGTTGGTCTCGCGACGCTCGTCGAGTCGACCGAGCTGCCAGACCATGGCCCACAGGCAGAACACGATCATCGAGCCGGCGAACACGTGGGAGAAGACCCAGAAGGGACGACGGAGGAAGCTCCAGGACCGGGTGGCCACCCCGCCACGGTATTGCTCCGGCGACGCCACGCGGATGCGGGCCGGACCGATTCGCACCGGTGCGGCGGGCCGACCGGCCGGATCGGGCAGACTGCACCCCGATGACGGCGACCACCACGTCCGCACCCCTGGCGAAGCCGTGGCGTTGGCTGCTGATCGGCATGGTCATCTGCGGGGTCGTGGCGGGATACGCCGGCGACATCCTGCTCGCCGACTTCGTCGACGAGCATCCGCTCTGGCTCATCGCGCTGAACCCCCGCAACCGGAACCTGGTGTTGGCCACGGCCGAGATCGAGAGCTTCTGGCCCTTCTTCGTGGTGGGCTTCCTCCGGCTGGTCTCCACCGACCCGGCGGGCTACGTGCTCGGTTGGTTCTACGGTGACCGCGCCATCGACTGGATCGAGCGGCGGTCACGCACCTACGGCCCGATGGTGCGCGACGGCCAGGTCTGGTTCCGTCGCTGGGCGCTGCCGGTGATCGTGTTCATGCCGAACCTGTTCATCTGCATGCTCGCCGGTGCCACCCGCGTGAAGCCCCGCTGGTTCGTCGCCGCCAACCTGTTCGGCACCATCACCCGCCTCATCGTCGTGTGGCAGGTCGGCGAGGTCTTCTCCTCGCCGGTGCAGGGCACGGTCGACTTCATCGGCCGCTACCGCACCCCGATCATCATCATCTCGGTGCTCGCCGTGTTGTGGACGATCTTCGGGGAGTTCCGGGGCAACGGCGAGATCGACGCCGTCCGCCGGATCACCGCCGACGACGACGCTGGGGCCGGCGACGACGGCGGGTCGAGTGATGCCGGCTGAGCTCGGCCTCGGCACGGCCGCGATCGGACGGCCGGGCTACCTGAACCTCGGCCACGGTGAGGCCCTGGCCGGACGGACGGCCATCGACGATCTCCGTAATCACGCCCACACCGTCATCGACGCGGCCGTCGACGGCGGGATCCGCTGGCTCGACACCGCCCGTTCCTACGGGCTCGGCGAGACGTTCGTGGCCGACTGGTTGCACCAACATCCCGAGTGGGACGACGAGATCACCGTGTCGACGAAGTGGGGGTACACCTACACCGCCGGCTGGCGGGTCGACGCCGAGGTCCACGAGGTGAAGGACCACTCCGTCGACACGCTCGATCGGCAGTGGGGCGAATCCTCGGCGCTGCTCGGCAGCCGCCTCGCCGTGCTCCAGATCCACTCGGCCACGCTCGACACCGGCGTGCTGGAGGATCGGGCCGTGCTGGCCCGCCTCGTCGAGCTGGCCGACCGCGGCGTGGAGATCGGGCTGTCGACCTCGGGGCCCCGCCAGTCCGAGACGATCCGCCGGGCACTCGAGGCGACCGTCGACGGGCGGCCCGTCTTCGAAGCGGTGCAGTCGACCTGGAACGTGCTCGAACCCTCGGCCGGCGACGCGCTGGCGGAGGCCCACGACGCCGGGTGGACCGTGATCGTCAAGGAAGCCGTCGCCAACGGGCGCCTCTCCCCCGCCGCCATGGAGCCGCCGGAACTCGTCCCGGGGGTGAGCGTCGATGCCGCGGCACTCGCGGTCGCGCTCGCTCGACCCTGGGCATCGGTCGTGTTGTCGGGTGCGGCGAGTGTCGACCACGTCCGCTCGAACCTCGCCGCACTCGAGCTCGACGCCGAGGAACTGCCGGACGCCGAGGCGCTCGCCGTGTTGGCCGAACCGGCCGAGCGGTACTGGGCCCACCGGTCGTCGTTGGCCTGGACCTGACGCTCAGGCGTCGCCGCCGATCGCCTTCACGTCCCGCAACCACAGACCACCACCCGGATGGGGCCGGGGGTCGTAACTGCGATGGCCGAGCAGGCGCCGGACGCGGTCGGAACACCCGGCCAGGTCGGCCTCGGTGTAGTCGAGCGCGCAGCTCTCCTCCGGCGTGAGCCAACCGGCGACGAAGCTGAGGTGCATCGCCCGTCGCCACCGGTCGGTCGTCCGGTTCTCGCCACCGCCGTGGAAGACGTACCCCGAGTAGACGAGTGCATCGCCGGGCTCGAGCTCGGCGGGGACCGACTCGGCCTCGCCGAACCGGTGGAGATCGCCGCTGCGGTGCGTGCCGGGAGCGACCCGTGTGGCGCCGAGCTCCTCGGTGGTGGTCTCGAGGCCGATCATCGTGCTGAGCGTGATCTCGGGGCTGTCGGGCCAGGTGCGGTTGACGAACTCCCACCAGTTGTTGGCGTCCCGGTGCAGGACCTGGGCCGGCTCACCCGGCCCGATGTACATCACCTGCCCGGTGTTGACCCAGTACGACCCGCACGAGGGCAGCAGGATCGCGTCGGCGAGGGCGGCGAACACCTCGTTGTCGAGCATGTCGAAGAAGGCCGGGCTGAGCCGGCCGAGCGACGAGAACCGGATGGTGTTGGCGCCGACGAACGAGGCGCCGTCCTCGCCGAGCCCCTGGGTCGCGGAGCCCGGCGCGACCTCGGCGGCCCGGGCCTCGGCCGCCGCGGCCATCTCGTCGATCACCGCTCGGGGGAAGAGCCTCTCGACGATCAGGCCACCGTCGCGCTCGAACGCCTCGAGCATGTCGGCCACGGGTGCGGTGGCGGGCAGGCGGGTCAGCTCGGTGGCCATCGACCCAGTGTCGCGTCGAGGGCCGGCCGGATCGAGCCGACCGTCGTCGTGTCGAACGCTCAGCCGGTCGCCCGGGCGAACTTGCGGATCGCGAGGGTCGAGAACACGACGGTGATGCCGGTGGCCCAGGCGATGGCGAGCCAGAGCTCGTTGCCCGGGTCGTTGCCGTTGTAGAGCGCCCGGGCGGCGTTGGTGAGCACCGTGAACGGGTTCACGTCGGCGAACGCCTGGAGCCAACCCGGCAACGTGTCGGTCGAGATGAACGCGGACGACACGAAGGTGAGCGGGAACATCCAGATGAACCCGGCCGACTGTGCCGCTTCGACCGAGCCGATGCTCAGCCCGATGAAGGCCTGGATCCAGCTGAACGAGTAGCTGAAGAACAACAGCAGCGCGGTGGCGCCGAGGGCGCCGAGCAGCGAGCCTCCGAACCGGAAGCCGACGAGGAACGCCACGGCGAGCATCACGACGAAGGTGAAGGCGTTGCGGACGAGGTCGGACAGGGTCCGCCCGACGAGCACCGACGACTGGGCGATCGGGAGCGACCGGAGCCGGTCGATGAGGCCGCGGGAGAGGTCTTCGGCGATGCCGACGGCGGTGAACGACGAGCCGAACACGACGGTCTGGGCGAAGATCCCGGGCATCAGGTACTGCTCGTAGGAGTCGAAGCCGGGGATCTGGATCGACCCACCGAACACGTAGTTGAACAGCAGCACGAACATCACGGGCTGGATGGTGGAGAACACGAGCAGCTCGGGGTTCCGCGGGATCACCATGAGGTGACGGCGTGCCTCGGTCCAGGCATCGGCGAGTGCGGGGCCGATGCCCGACGGCGGGGCATCGACGTCGATGAGGGTGTCGATCGGGGTCTCGGTGGCGGTCATGCGCCGACCTCCGTGTCGGTGTCGGCCCGTCGGCCGGTGAGGGTCAGGAAGACGTCGTCGAGCGTCGGGCGTCGGACTTCGACGTCGAGCACGTCGGCACCCGCGTCGTCGAGGGCCCGGATCGCCTGGGGGACCACCCCGCCGCCGGCCCGGATGGGGGCCGACATGGTGGTGGTCGAACCGGCGTCGAGCTCGACCGGGCCGGTGGCGAGCGGGGCGAGCGCGGCCTTGGCCCGCTCGGCGTTCGCCGGGTCGGCGATCGACACCCGGATGCGGTCGCCACCGATCTGGTCCTTCAGCTCGTCCGCCGTGCCCTCGGCGATCTTGGTGCCGCGGTCGATCACCGTGATCGAGTCGGCGAGGGCATCGGCCTCCTCGAGGTACTGGGTGGTGAGCAGCACGGTGGTGCCCTCGTTGCCCAGCTCCTCGATGACGTCCCACATGCCGAGGCGGGAGCGGGGGTCGAGCCCGGTGGTCGGTTCGTCGAGGAACAGCACCGACGGCTTGGCGATGAGGCTCATCGCGATGTCGAGCCGACGTCGCATGCCGCCCGAGTAGCCGTTGGCCTGACGGTCGGCGGCCTCGACGAGGTCGAACCGCTCGAGCAGTTCGGCGGCCCGCCCACGGATGCGATCGGGTGGCAGGTGGAAGTAGCGGGCGACGAGTTCGAGGTTCTCCCGGCCCGTGAGGCGCTCCTCGACGGCGGCGTACTGGCCGGTGAGACCGATCCGTGTCCGCACGCGGCGGGGGTCGGCGACGACGTCGATGCCGTCGACATGGGCGGTGCCCCCGTCGGGGCGGAGCAGGGTGGTGAGCACCCGGACCGCCGTGGTCTTGCCGGCGCCGTTGGGGCCGAGCACCCCGACGATCGACCCCCGGGGCACGACGAGGTCGAGCCCGTCGAGCGCTCGGGTCTCCCCGAACGTCTTGGTCAGCCCGTGGGCTTCGATCGCATGCATGGAGCCGACACTACGACCGACCGCCGCCCGCTTCGAGTGACTTGTGACCACCGGGCAACCGGTGGGCGACGGGCTCGTTCGCGTCGTGACAGCGGTCGTCGGGCACCACTACGTTCGCCGCGTGACCAGCCTCTCGACACCGCTGACCGAACGACTCGGGGCCCGCCTCCCGATCTTCGGCTTCACCCACTCGCTCGATGCGGCGATCGCCATCTCCCGCAACGGCGGCATCGGCATCTGGGGGGCGACCCGCTCGACGCCGGAGGAGATCGAGGCCGCACTCACCCGGATGCACGACGAACTCGGCGACCTGCCCTACGGCATCGACCTCGTGATCCCGCCCGGCATGCCCGACAGCGACAACCGGTCCGAGATCGAGGCCGCCATCCCGGATGAACACCGGGCGTTCGTCGACGGGTTGCGGGAGCGGTTCGACGTGCCCGACGACGGCGAGCCGGGCATGCGGTCTCGGTTCGTGCGGAGTGAGGAGAGCGCCCGGGCCCAGGTCGACGTCGTCATGGATTCACACCTGCCGATCCTGGCGCTCGGGATCGGGAGCCCCGAGTGGGTGATCGGCCCGGCGCGCGAGCGCGGCATGACACTGATCTCCCTCGTCGGCCAGCCCAAGCACGCCGAGGCGGCGTTGCGGGCCGGGGCCGACATCATCGTCGCCCAGGGCTACGACGCCGGTGCCCACACCGGCACGGTGGGCACGTTCTCGCTCGTGCCCCGCATCGTCGATCTCTGCGGCGACACACCGGTGGTCGCTGCCGGGGGTGTGGCGACCGGCCGACACATCGCGGCATCGCTCGCCATGGGTGCCCAGGCGGTCTGGATGGGCACGGCGTGGCTGCTCTGCGAGGAGGAGCACACCCACCCCGCGGTCGCCGCCAAGCTGATGGCCGCCGAGAGCGCCGACACCGTGATCTCACGGGCCGACTCGGGCAAGACCCTCCGCCAGGTGCGCTCCGCCTGGAGCGACGCCTGGGCCGCCGACGACGCCCCCGCACCACTGAAGATGCCGTATCAGGACATCCTCGTGGGCGACGTGCTCGGCCAGATCCAGCGGCACGAGGTCGAGCCGCTGATGCACTCCCCCGCCGGGCAGAGCATCGCCTACTTCGACGAGCTCACGACCGTGGCCGACGTGATGGCCGGTCTGGAGGCCGACACGATCGCGGCCCTGGAGCGGCTGCGGGGTTAGATCCCCGGGAGCCCACCGATCGAGGTGTGGTTCTTCTTCGCCCAGTACTTCTCGACGCCGTCGTCGCCGCGTGCGCCCATGTTGTCGTCGAGCAGGGTGCGTTCACCGACGTAGTCGTAGAACGGCACCGAGTAGCCGCACGACGTCGAGACCCGATCCACCTCACAGCGGATGATCGAGCGGATGCCGGGCCGGTCGGGGAAGTCACCGATGTGCGCCTCGAAGAACTCGTCACCGGCGCGGTGCACCGAACCCCGACCGTGGAGGCGGGCGAGGCGAGGTGGTCCCTCGAAGGCGCAGAAGAGGAACGTGAGCCGGCCATCGACCTGCAGGTGGGCGGTGGTCTCGATCCCGGAGCCGGTGAGGTCGAGGTAACAGACCTCGTGGGGCCCGAGGATCCGGAAGGTGTCGTAGCCCTTCGGGGACAGGTTCACCGGCCCGTCGGCGGCGGCCGAGGCGACGAAGAACATGTGCTGGTCGTTCATCCACTCGGCGAGGTCGGCGGTGATCTCGGGAAGGGTCGTGCCCATCGGTGCCTCCCGGCGGGGTCTGGTCAGGCGGAGTCGTCGGGCCGAGGTTCGCGCAGGGAACGTCGACTGCGCCCCCGGATTCTCGACTCGACCTCGTCGCGCAGGCGCGGCGGGCGATGGTTGCGGGCCAACCCGTCGGCCATCTCCTCCGCTTCGACCTCCGCGATCTCGCGGTGCTTGCGGTAGCTCTTGCGGGCCACGGCGGCGCCGCCGACCACGGCGGCGGGCGCGGCGACGGCCACGAGCGGACTCACGATCACGGCACCGAGCGCCACGACACCGAGCCCGGCGGTGCCGGCGACCGTGCCGCCGAGCACCGCCCGACCCCGTTGTTCGATGAGTTCGACCTCGACCCCGAGGGCGGTGCGATCGTCGACCGTTGCGGTGTGCACGGTGGTGGTGCGGAACCGGCCGAGTCGACCCGACCCGCCCGCTGCTTTCACCGAGGCGGTGATCTTGCCGAGCTTGTCGGTGCGTCGGATGGCCCGGATCTGTTCCCCGTCGACGGCGACGACGCGCAGGCCGTGGCCGCGTTCGAGCCACTGCTCGACCCGGTCGACGAGGGCGTCGTCGACGAGCACCACCCGCTGGGCGGAGACGGTGGCCGGGCCGACGATGCGGGCCACGAGACCGGTGTCGTCGCTGGCTCGTTCCTCGACGACGGCGAGTGCGAGATGTTCCGGGGCGACGTCGAGCTCGCGGGCGACGGCGCTCAGGACCTCGTCGTCGGTGGCGACCGTCTCGTTCGCGGGTTCGTGTTCGAGCGCCCTGCCGATCACTCGGCCGACGTCGTCACGGGTGCCGACCTCGATCGGCGCCACGGGAGCGGACGGCGCCGGCGCAGCCTCGGCCATGCCCTCGGGACGGCGGGGTGGCTCGGGCGGTCGGGCCGCGGCGGCTCCGCCGTCGGTCACAGGCCGAGCGCCTCGTCGAGTCCGATGGTGAGCCCCGGCAGCTCCGCGATGCGGCGGCAGGCCAGCACCACACCGGGCATGAACGACGAGCGGTCGAACGAGTCGTGTCGCAGCGTCAGCGTCTGGCCGGCGGCCCCGAGCACGATCTCCTGGTGGGCGGTGAGCCCTCGCATCCGCACGGAGTGGATGGGGATCCCTGCGGCGCCCCGGGCACCACGGGCGCCGGCGATGATCTCGGCCTCGGTCGGATCGTCGGCCCAGTCGGCCGACGCCTTCGCCATCCGTTCGGCGGTGGCGATCGAGGTGCCGGACGGCGCATCGATCTTGCCGTCGTGGTGGAGTTCGATGATCTCGGCGGTCTCGAACAACGGGGCGGCGAGTTCGGCGAAGCGCATCATCAACACGGCGCCGACGGCGAAGTTGGGGGCGATCAGACAGTTCGAGCGATCGAACATGTCGGCGATGGCCGAGTGATCGTCCTCGGTGAACCCGGAGGTGCCGACCACGGCGTGGATGCCGTTGGTGGCGAGCACCTTGAGGTTGGCGCGGCACGCCTCGAGGTGGGTGAAGTCGACCGCCACGTCGACGCGGCCGGCGATGGCACCGGCGTCGGGGTCGATCACGAGATCCGAGTCGACCCCGGTGGCCTCGTGGAGGGCGATCCCACCGAAGCTCGGATCGATGGCGGCGGTGAGGTCCATCCCCGGCGCCTCGAGCACCGCCCGGCAGACCTCGATCCCCATGCGCCCACCGGCGCCGAACACTCCGACTCGAATCGTCACACTCCGAATCTACCGCCTCCCCCACACCCCCTCTGCCGGAAAACGGCACCGACCCGGGCCGAAGCCCGGGCCGGATGCCAGTTCAACTCGGTGCGGCAGTTCAGAGCGCTAGCGAAGAACTGCGTGAGTGAGCCGAGCGCCAGCGAGGCGAACGGCAGCGCCAGCGAAGAACTGTGTAAGTGGGAGGCGCCTCAGCGCCGACCACGACCGCCGCCACCGGAGCGGCGACGCCGACGGCGTCCACCGCCGAGGTTGGCGCCCTCGGGGCCGAGCTCGCCGAAGTCCTCGGAGAGCTTGGCGTCGAAGTCGTCGTCGAAGCCGACCTCTTCGATGCCACCGGGGGTACCGGTGTCACCGTCGTCGTCGTTGTCGTTGCGCGGGCCACGATCACGATCGCGGCCGCCGTCACGGTCCCGACCACCGTCGCGGTCACGGCCACCACGGCCGCCACCACCGCCGGCCACGATGGCCGACTCGGGGATGTCGAGTTCCTCGGCGAGCTTGAGGCTCACCTTGCCGTTGGGATCGATGTCCTCGACGATGACCGAGACGGGCTGGCCGATCTCGAGCACGTCCTCGACCTTGTCGATGCGCTTGCCGCCACCCATCTTCGAGATGTGGAGGAGGCCGTCACGACCGGGGAGGATGTTGATGAACGCACCGAACTTGGTGATGTTCACGACCCGGCCCGGGTAGGTCTCACCGACGTCGGCCGTCGGCGGATCGAGGATGAGACGGATCTGGCGCTCGGCCTCTTCGACGGTGTCCTTGTCGGCCGAGGCGATCGCCACGATGCCGACCATGCCGTCGTCGTCGACGCTGATGTCGGCGCCGGTCTCGGACTGGAT